>JAZUFB010000268.1:0-10380 GCA_045640475.1 Clostridia bacterium | reverse complement strand
GATGATGAAGACCATTCATGATTCTTCCGCCGCCGCGGCTGAAGAAGTCGGTCTGGGTTATGACCTCGTGGCCGGTGCCAACATCGCCGGTTTCAAGAAGGTTGCCGAAGCCATGCTCGCTCAGGGCTGCTTCTGATCCTTCCCTACCCTGTTTTCCCGGAGGACGCGTTCGCGCGTCCTCTTTTTTTGCGTAAAAAAGATTCCCGCCCTGCATCAGAAGCAGAGCGGAAATCCATTTCGTCACGATGTGCGGGTTTTCACACGGATCACATACGCATGTCAACATTCAACTTGGCTTTGAGGTTGCCCTGGATCTTCGCCATGAACTTCTCCACGTCATCGGGCATGAAGGCCTTATCGACCGGAACGAAGGTGATGTTGAAGGCCATGGACTTCTTGCCCTTGCCCAGCTGTTCGCCGCGGTAGACATCGAAGAGTTCGACAGAAGCAGCATACTTGCAGGCATTCTTGATCTCATCCGCCAACGTACCGCATTCCATGGCTTCGTCCACCACCAGCGCGATATCGCGGGTGACAACGGGGAACTTGGGCAGAGGTTGATAACGCATGCTTTCAGGCATGCAGGCGACCAGTTTGTCATAGTCCAACTCGCCCAGATAGATGTTCATACCGGCCTTGTTGTCCTTGGGCAGGTCAAGCTCGGCCGTGACATCATTGGCCAGCTTGCCGAACACGCCGACCTTCTCGCCTCCGCAAAGCACATACGCGGAGATGCCGGGATGCAGGTAAGGCACATCTTCAGCACGTTCATAGGTAAGGGACAGGCCGAATGCCTCTGCCATGCCCTCGATGATCCCCTTCACGGTGAAGAAGTCCTCACCGTCGCCGAAGGCCGCGATGCCCAGATGCGGGATCTCGTTGGGCAGCTCCGTCACGGGCAACTGTTTGGGTACATAGATGCTGGACAGTTCGAACATACGGCCGGCTTTGTTGCCGCGCTTGAGGTTCTCCACCACCACATTCAGGATGGAGGGCGCCAGCAGGGTGCGCATGATGGACAGGTTGACAGTGATGGGGTTGAGCAGGCGGATGACCTTACGTTCAGGCGCGTCAGCAGCGATGTGGAGCTTGTCCAGATCGGTATCGGCGTAGAAGGACATGGTGGAGATTTCATTGCAGCCCTGGGCGCACATGACACGTTTCAGCTTGGCCTTACGCTGCTGGGGGACGTTGAGGCCGCCGTTTGTGACGGTGGCAGCCTTGAGGAAGGTGGGCTTGATGTGGTCGTAGCCATACTCACGGATGACTTCCTCAGCCAGGTCGGGCTCGCCGATCTCAATATCCTCACGCCAACGGGGTGCGGTCACATCCAGCATATCGCCGTCCAGCTTGACAGTAAACTGCAGGCGATTGAGGATGTCCACGATAGCATCCGCAGGCACCTCAATGCCCAGGATACGGTTGATACCTTTGACGGAAGCTTTGAACTGCTTGCCCGTGCGGGGCGCGCCGGCACTCACGTCGAAAGCGCTGGAGGTCACTTCGCCGCAGCCCAGTTCCTGGATCAGGTGCAGAGCGCGGTCCATGCCCAGCTCGCAGGTGTACTCGCTGATGCCCTTCTCATAATGGGAGGAGGCGTCAGTGGACTGGCCCAGGGAGCGGGAGGTCTTGCGGATGTTGTCACGCACGAACTTGGCAGACTCGAACAGAAGCTGACGGGTATTGTCAGTGATCTCGCTGTTCAGGCCGCCCATGATACCGGCCAGGGCAACAGGCTTGTTGCCGTCGCAGATGACCAGATTATTGGGGTTCAGCTTGAATTCCTTACCGTCCAGCGTCTGGATGCCCTCACCCTCCGCGGCGCGGCGGACGATGATCTTTGTGCTCTCCAGCGTTTCCATGTCAAAGGCATGCATGGGCTGGCCGATCTCCAGCATAACAAAGTTGGTGATATCGACCACGTTGGAAATGGAGCGCAGACCGCACAGTGCCAGATAGCGGCGCATCCACTGGGGAGAGACGCCGGGGGTGATGTTGCGTACGCCGTGGCCCAGATAACGGGGGCACAGGTCGGGTGCTTCGACGGCAATATCCAGGCCCTCGTACACATAGTCGCTCACAGTGTAATCGGTAGCGGGCATTTTGACTTCCTTGCCCAGGATGGCCGCAACCTCGCGGGCAATGCCCAGAACAGACTGGCAGTCAGCACGGTTGGCGGTGACGGCAATATCGAAGATGCAGTCATCCAAGCCGACCAGAGGCTTGACGTCCGCGCCCACAGGAGCGTCGTCCGGCAGCACCAGCAGACCGTTGTAGCCCGCGCCCGCGTACAGATCCTCGTTCAGGCCCAGTTCCGTGCCGGAGCACAGCATGCCGAAGGAGTCATAGCCGCGCAGCTTGCCCTTCTTGATCTTCGCCACGCCAATGGGGGTGATATGATCGCGGTCTGTCTCGATGACCGTGGCACCCACCAGGGCCACGGGGAACTTCTTGCCGGTGCACACATTGTCCGCGCCACAGCAGATCTGGAGCAGTTCGCCAGTCCCGGCGTCCACCTGACACACGTGCAGATGGGTTTCAGGGATAGGATCGCACGCCACGACCAGACCCACGACCACACCACTCACGTCACGACCGACGTCGATCAGTTCTTCCACTTCAAAGCCGCAGCCGAAGAGCTTTTCCTCCAGCTCCTGGGCGGTGATGTCAATATCCACATATTCTTTGAGCCAACTGAAGGGTACCTTCATAATTCAAAGCCCTCCTTCTCAATCCTTGAACTGCTTCAGGAAGCGCAGATCGTTCTCATAAAGCAGTCCGATATGATTGATGCCGAATTTCAGCATCGTAATGCGCTCGATACCAATGCCAAAGGCAAACCCGGAATACACGTTCGGGTCCACGCCGCAGTTCTCCAGTACCTTATGATGCACGATACCGCCGCCCAGCACCTCGATCCAGCCGGTGCCCTTGCACAGAGAGCAGCCCTTGCCGCCGCAGGAGAAGCAGCTTACGTCTACTTCCACGCTGGGCTCGGTGAACGGGAAATAAGAGGGACGAAGGCGGGTGCGCACTTCGGTGCCGAACATCTTCTTCACAAACTCGTCCAGCATACCCTGCAGGTCACAAAGCGTGATATCCTTATCTACGACCAAGCCTTCCATCTGGTGGAAGATGGGGCTGTGGGTCGCGTCAGAGTCGGAACGGTACACAGCGCCGGGTACCAACACCTTAATGGGGGGCTTGGTGGAATCCATAACGCGCACCTGACCCGGAGAGGTATGGGTACGCAGCAGGAGATCCTCCGTCAGATAGAACGTATCCTGCATATCGCGGGCAGGATGGTTCTTGGCCACATTGAGGCGGGTGAAGTTGTGATCGTCATCCTCAATTTCGGGACCTTCAAATACGTTGAAGCCCATCCCGGCAAACACATCGATCATTTCATCCTTCACGATGGTGAGCGGATGCAGACCGCCGGTCAACTGGCGTTTGGCGGGCATGGTGATATCCACGCGCTCGTTCTGGTTACGGGCGGCCAACTCCAGGGCTTCGATCTTCGCGCGCATTTCATCGTAGCACGCTTCGGTCTCGGTCTTCAGTTCGTTGATGAGGGCGCCCACAGCGGGACGGTCCTCCTTGGCAACATCGCGCAGGCCCTTCATCAGTTCAGCGATAGAGCCCTTCTTGCTCAGATAGCTCTGCCAGAACGTGTCCAGCTCAGTGCGGGACTTGACCTCTGCTATGGCAGACTGGATCTGCTCACGCAGCGCCTTGATCTTGTTCTCCATATCGAACACCTCCGATAAAAATAAAGCATCGGGACAGATCGGGAAATAAAAAACAGCCCCGATCCCATCAAAAGGGACGAAGCTGCAAAACTCCGCGGTACCACCCACATTCCGCCATCAGGATGGCGGCGCTCTGTTGTCTGTAACGGGACATCCCGTTCCGCTCTAATAAGGCACATATGAGGCATATGCCTGTTCTGCGGACTGCTTCGGAGTGAATCACACGGATTTGTTCGGAAGGCCTTTCAGCCGGTGAGCCTTCTCTCTGAGACCCAAATTGCCGTGCACTGTCTCCATCAATGCATTTTCAGTATTTTATACCACACACAAGGCATTTTGTCAATCAAATACGGTTACTAAGCAGGTCAGTTCATAAACCTGACCGTGCAAAGAAGAAACCTCCTACAGGCAAAATCCATTCAGGTTCGTTACTTCGCGTATTTGGCGATAAACTCCTCTGCCTTCAGCGGGCGATCATACCAGTACCCCTGGATCAGCACATCGCCGAAGCCACGGATATACTCCGCCATCTCTTCTGTCTCCACGCCCTCGAAGCACACTTCAGTACCCTGGGCTTTGGAGCTTTCGCACAAGGTCCGCGTATAGGCAACGCACCGTTCGTTGTTCTCAAGACTCAAAACAAACGCGCGGTCCAGCTTCACTTCATCCACATCCAGATTCAGCAGCAGATCCAGCGTGGAATAGCCGGTTCCCATATCATCCAACGCCAGACGGATGCCGGACGCCCGCAGCGCTTTTGCCTGCCGGTCCAGCATAGTGAAGTCCATCGTTTTGCATCTTTCCGTCAGTTCAAGCACCAGGTGATCCGCGGGATAATCCTCTTCAACCAGGATCCGGCTGACTTCCGCGGGGAAGCGTTCATCCTTCAGCTGCAGACCGGTGATATTGACGCTGATCCTGAAATCGGGTCGCGCGGCGATCACTTTCTTGGCGTCCCGCAAAGCCCAACGCAGGATATTGTACCCCAGCGCCGTGTAGCAGGGATCGCTTTCCAGCATATCGATAAAATATGCCGGTGACACTTCTCCCTGTTCCGGATCATGCCAGCGAAGCAGTGCCTCCGCGCCGCTCAGCACGCCATCGCGCGCCCGTACAAGAGGCTGGAAACGAAGGTAGAAGTTCTTCTGTTGCCCCACCGCGTCCTCAAACACCGCGGACAGCAGTTTCATATTCTCATTGGTATCCTGACGCGTTTCACAGAACATCAGTTCCGGGGTCTCCGCCGCGTAGGCGTTATTCAAAGTATGCAACAGTCCGCCACGGATGCCGTGGTGATCCTTGAAGCCGCATTCCGGCATACAGAGAGCCGCGCCGTAAACGCGCAGCGGAATCACGTGCTCATCCACCTGGATCCCGGCCTCGCAGGTCTCCCGGATCGTCCGGAAAATGCCGCGGATCCGATCCTTGTCCGTATCCGGGAACAGAAGCGCGAATTCCGCGCCACCGTGTGAGAAAGCTCTGCCATAATCTCCGGACAAGCGCGCCAGCATATCGCAGAAGACCTTTGTCATGGTCGTGCTGCGTTCATATCCGTAAACGATCCGGATCTGGTTCAGGTTGGCGTTTCCAAGTTTCATAATAGTAAACGGGCGTTTCTCGAACAGATTCTTTTCCACGATATCGTCCAGTTTATCGTAGTTCGGCAAGCCGGTCACGGGGTCCTGCGTACTCCTGAAGCCATGGTTATACATCGTTCCGGCAAAGATATCCGGTTTCCCGTCCTTGCCGTGATAGATACTCCCGCGGGTCGTGCACTCCACATACTGCCCTTCCGCGTTCAATGCGCGGAACCGGCAGAAGTGATACTGTTTGGTGCCATTCATGGTCTCGGCCAGATCTTCCAGGAACAGCTGACGGTCGTTCGGATGGATCCGTTCGCTCCAAGCCGCATGGAAGTCAGCAAAGAACTCATCATTCAGGCCAAATTCGTCCTTCCACGCGGGGTCGATCCGGGTCACATTCGTTTCCATGTTGGTGATAAACGGATAGATCTGTTCGCTGGATACACACATTGCGTCAAAAACATTGTCCGTCAGCCCGGTCAGATTCATGGCCGTTCCGCATTCGATCCGTGCGAAGGCATTATTCCGCTTGATTTCCGTCTTGTTCCGGTACATCATATAGTCCGCCACGCGCAGCACATCTCTCAGGCTCTTGTACTGTGCTCCGGATACCGCGTAGCCCAGTGCTACTACCGGTTTATACGCCATAGCAGCGTTCTCCTGCGTGCAGATCTCCCTGACACGTTCAATATCGCGCTGAACCGTTTTCTCGCTGACTTTCCGGTAGATCGCCAGGAACTCGTCTCCACCCATGCGGTAGACCTTTTCCGCGTTTCTCAGACCGTTGAGCAGTGACACCGCCACAAAACTGATGCATTCATCTCCCGCGGAGTGTCCATACAGACCGTTGATGGATTTCAGGTTATTGATATCCGAGAAAAGGAAGATGTAGGAATCATCGGGCTTCCGTGCGAATTCCGCGTCGTACACCCGGATATCTTCCTCATAGGAGTTGCGGGTATACACACCCGTCATGGCATCTGTCCGCATCTTGTGTTCCAGCGCCGCGATCGGGTTATCCAGCGAGAAGAAGAATCCCACCGTCACCAGAGTCACAGCGGCGCCGGTAAACAACAGTTCTCTCCAGAAGACCTGCGCGATCTCCGCGGCCAGCAAAAGAATCATCATCGGAATCAGCGCGTACCGTGTCGCGTTATTGATCCTTCTACGTTTGATGGCCAGCACGATGATCGTCAGCGTAAAATAGACAAGCGCGACTCCGTAACCGCCATAGGCGGCCGGTCCGGTGCTGGAAAAAGTTCCCTGGACCTGTGCATATTCAATAGGCAACAGCGGCAAAGCCGCAAGATACAGGGCATGCGGGACAAGCAAAACAAACCGCCACTTCTGATGTCTGATGATGCCAAACTCTTTCAGCACATAGATCAGCAATTCATAGGAGAATAACATGGCGCTCATATAGAACACCACATGGAAAATATAGTTTGCTGTAGGAGATACGGTATCCGTGTGATTGACCGTCCACACCGTCACAAAGTCCATCACCACATGACAGATTGCGAAAGAAACCAAATGGGTAAAAGTCAGGCTGTCCTTCCCCATCCGGTATCGTTTGGACAGAGTGGCAAGAAACACCAACACGATCAGGCAGACTGCCTCTTCACGCATGATCAGAACGGGATACATGGATTTCTCACCGTCTTTCTATGGGTCTTGTCACCGTTTTTCCGGTAACCGCTTATATGAACCAACATCCGTTGTATTATAAAACACCAACATTAATGATAATGTAAGGTGATTTATCCGTCAAGGCATATTTTCGGCACAATAGCAATAATCTGACACAAAAAAACGAAAATCTTTCCGGTCGCTTGAACCTTCAGATTTCCGTTTTGTATTTTTGACAATATGCTCTGATCAACACATGGTATGATCACTGTAATGCTTCCAGCAATGTCTCGGCGTTTTGGCGCATGGTCTGCTCGTACAGATCCAGCGGCACATCCTCCTCGGGGCCTGTCACAACAGGATCCAGGCAATATACTTTCGCGCCAGTCTCCTGAGCCAGCATCCGGGCGCTCAGATCCTCATACTGCGGTTCCGTAAACAGGGGTGGCAAACCAAGAGCTTTCACGGCGTCCGTCAATTCCGCCATTTGCTTCGGGGTCAGCGTTTCACCGGGTTCCTTGTTGACCACTGCCAGCACATCCAGTCCATAGGCTTTGGCAAAATAAGGAAATGCTTCATGGAAAGTCACGATCCCGTTTTTCGGGAGGCCTGACAGTTTTTCACGCAGTTCCGTATCGAGCGCGGTCAATTTCTCCATATACACGGTCTCGTTTGCCGTGATCTGATCCGCATATTGCGGGAAAGCAGTCCGCAAGCCCTCCGCCAGATTGGCAGTCATGATCGCGGCATTGGCGGCGTCCAGCCAAATGTGCGAATTGACGCCTTCCTCTTCTTCCTTTTCACCGATCTCCATCGCGTCCTGACCGGCGAGGAATTCGATTCCTTCCGATGCGACCGTCACAGGCAGATCCGGGAAATCCTTTTTGACCACATCCAGATAGCTTTCCATCCCCGCGCCATTGACCAGAAAAAGATCGGCTTTTGCAAGCGCCTTCATATCTCCTGTCTGAAGCTGATAATCATGCAGGCAGCCCGTATCCGGCGCGGCCAGATTCACTACATCGATCCCGTCGATCCCCTCAGTCAGATTCAAAGCGAAGATCCAGATCGGATAAAAGGAAGTCACCGCGGTCTCCGCCAAGGCTGCCAGCGGTACCGTCATCAGGCATATAGCGAGGATCAGTATCAAAAGTTTCTTCATCTTTTTTTCTCCATTCTTTCTTTATCATGGGTCACATGAAACTGTTCTCTCCGGCAATTTGTTCCAGCAGTTCCGCCTCCCCTTCCTTCAGGAAGGCACCGTATTTTTCCCGCAGGATCCTCAATGCCTGCGTCGAACCGGTCTTCAGGAAAAATGCCCGGATACTCACATAGAAGAACTCGCATACGCGAAGCCTTTCGATCAGGAGGCCGGTCAGTTCATCCGCCGCGTCATCGATCTCCTTCTCCGAAAATCGGCGCGACCGTCTGTTGGGTGTGACGTTCACGCTTGGATCCGTAGTGTGGTATAGGGACATATAAATGATATCGCGCAGGTCGCGACGCAGCACCGCGAAATCATGCGTCCCGGGGAGGAACTGTTCCATACGGGCCGTCACATGGGCCACAAGATCCGTCCCGTTTGCCACAGGCGCGCCAAAGTGGATCCGGACCCTTTCCCGGATAGCTTCCGTGTCGACCATGTCCATCCCCCTCCCCATACTGGCTACGGTGTATTCTATCATAATTTGCGCTCACCCGCGACCGGTTTCAGTACATTTTTCCTGCATCTGTTACAGAATTTAAAACTTTTGTCGAATGAGCAAAGGATTTCTACCCGAAATTCTGTCATTTTTTCATTTTTCATCGCAAATATTGTGGTTGGTTATTTTCCGCGATACAAAACCTTGAGAAAAGTTATCAACAGTTTATGACATATTTCATTTCTTTCCCAAGTTCCGGAGTGCTTGAAAAACCATTGTTTTTTTGCTATATTAAACAAGCTTACCGATTTGAGACAAGTTTTCCACAGGCAGTTTTCCACAGTCTGCCGACCGTGGAATCTGTCTTGCGCTCTTTTCGGCAGGTGGCCCGAGGTCGGGTCAGGAAAATTTTCGGAGGCCCTGCGAATGGATATGGAAGCCCTTTGGGAAGAGACATGTGCCCTTCTTCGTCGTGAAATGAATGATATCTCCTATCGATCCTGGATCGAAGATAATCTGACTCCCGTGCGCATCGAGGAGAATGTTCTTTATGTTGTCATCACGATGGAAAACATGCGTTCTCTTGTCGTATCCATGTATGGCGCGCTCATGTCTTCCTGCCTGTCTTCCGCCGCCGGCAGACCCATGACGGTTTCCGTCATCACCCGTGCCGAAGCGGACAAGGAAGAACCTGTCGCGGGTCCGAACGATCCCCAGCTGAACCCGAAGTATACCTTTGAAAACTTCGTCATTGGCAACGCCAACCGTTTTGCCGCTGCTGCCGCTGCCGCCGTGGCCGAATCTCCGGCGGAAGCCTATAACCCGCTCTTCATTTATGGCGGGGTGGGTCTTGGAAAGACCCATCTGATGCAAGCCATCGGCAATCAGATCCATCAGTTGAATCCGGATAAGAAGATCCTTTATATCACCAGCGAAAAATTCACCAATGACCTGATCGATGCCATCCAGCAGAAGAAGACTTTTGAATTCCGGGACCGGATCCGTAAAGTGGATATCCTCATGGTGGACGATGTTCAGTTCATTGCCGGCCGTGACAGTACCCAGCAGGAATTTTTCAACACTTTCAACGAACTCCATAACGCCGGCAAGCAGATCATCCTCACCAGCGACAAGCCGCCCAAGGATATTGCCCATCTGGAAGAGCGTCTCTGCAGCCGTTTTGAATGGGGTCTGGTCGTTGACATCCAACGTCCCGATGTGGACACCCGTGTTGCGATCCTGAAGGAAAAAGCCCGTCTGGAAAATGTCACCATCAATCAGGATGTGTTGGAACTGATTGCCGGCAATATCGATACCAATGTCCGTGAGCTGGAAGGCTGTCTGCGTCGTCTTCTTGCCTTTGCCGGCCTGACCAAGACCAACTACAACGCGATCGACGTTCCCTTCTGCGAGCAGGCACTGAAAGAAGTCTTCGACCAGAAGCGTCACAAACAGATCACTGCTGAGCTCATCATGCAGACGACCTGCGATTACTATAATATGTCCATGGCCGACCTGGTCGGCACCACCCGCAGACGCGAGATTACGATTCCCCGTCAGGTGGCCATGTTCCTCACCCGGGAAATGACCGGCATGTCCTTCCCCGCCATCGGTGTTGTCTTCGGCGGCCGGGATCACACCACCGTCATGCACGGTGTCCGGATCATGGAAGCGACCATTGCCGCCAATCCTTCCATGGAAGAAGTCGTCAACGATATCCGCCAGATGGTCAAAGACGCCCGCTAAACCGGCGTCTTTTTTCTTTTCTTCCCT
>JAZUFB010000267.1:0-9657 GCA_045640475.1 Clostridia bacterium | reverse complement strand
GTCACGCCGGAGGAGACCATCGTCACCAACGGTTCCGATGAAACGCTGAATTTCGCCTTCATGGCCTTCTGCGACGATGAGACCCCTGCTGTCTTTGCGGACATCACCTACGGGTTCTATCCGGTCTTTGCGGAGCTGAATCATATCCAGTATACAGAGATCCCCCTCAAGGAGGATTTCCGTCTGGACCCGAAGGATTACTACGGCCGCGGCGCCACGATCTTTATCGCCAATCCTAACGCGCCGACCGGCATTCCCCTCTCCGTTGCGGAAATCGAAGGCATCATCCGGGCTAATCCGGATAACATCGTTGTTGTGGATGAGGCCTATGTCGATTTCGGTTCCGAAAGTTGCCTGCCGTTGATCCGGAAGTACGATAATCTGCTGGTGATCCGCACCTTCAGCAAATCCCGCTCCATGGCCGGCATCCGTCTGGGCTACGGCTTCGCCTGTCCGGCCCTGATCCGGGACCTGAACACCATCCGTTATTCCACCAATCCCTATAACATCAATAACCTGACCATGGCCGCCGGTCTGGGCATGCTGAATGATCCGGACTATACCAAAGACTGCGTCGCCCGCATCATCGCCACCCGCGAAGCAGCCCGAAAGACCTTCAAATCGTTCGGATTTGAAGTCCTTCCCTCCGGCACCAACTTTCTCTTTGTACGCAGTCCCGAAATCAGCGGTGAAAAGCTCTATCTGGCCCTGAAGGACAAAGGTGTCCTCGTCCGTCATTTCACGCTCGATCGCATCAAAGATTACAACCGCGTCACCGTTGGCACCGACGAAGAAATGGTCACCTTATTCGAAAAGATCAAAGAAATAAAAGAAGAACAATAGTTATCCAACTTAGATGCAACTCAAACTTTACCATTCCAGCCTCGGCTCCCCCTCCGGGGGACTCCAGCCCCATTCATTCAGGAGGAATCACCATGAGAAACGCTTCCCTGAACCGAAAGACCGCCGAAACAGGCATCTCCCTTTCCCTTGAGCTGGACGGCACCGGCACCCACGACATTTCCACCGGCGTCGGCTTTTTGGATCATATGCTGACCCTTTTTGCCGTCCACGGCCGCTTCGACCTGAAGCTCACCTGCAAAGGCGATACTGATGTGGATGACCACCATTCCGTGGAAGATATCGGCATTTGCCTCGGTGCGGCCTTCCGTCAGGCGCTCGGCGCAAAAGCCGGCATCCGCCGCTATGGCGATATCACCCTTCCCATGGATGAAACGCTGATCCTCGCTGCCGTGGATATTTCCGGTCGGCCCTATCTGGTCATGGACCTGCCCATTCCGACCGAGAAGGTCGGTACCTTTGACACCGAGCTGGTCAACGAATTCTTCACAGCCTTTGCCTTCAATGCCGGCATCACCCTGCATATCCGCAAGCTGACCGGTTCAAACAGTCATCATATCATCGAGGGCACTTTCAAAGCCGTTGCCCGGGCACTGCGTGAAGCCGTTTCCGTAGACCCGACGCTTTCCGGCGCTATTCCGTCCTCCAAAGGAGTACTTGCATGATTGCGATCATTGATTACGGGGTCGGAAACCTGTTTTCCCTCCGCTCCTCCTTTGCCGCTGTCGGAGCCGACGCGGTCGTCACCGGAGACCCTGCGGTGATCCGCAGCGCGGATCGGTTGATTCTTCCCGGCGTCGGCGCGTTTCGCGACGCGGCGGACAAGCTCCGCGCCAGCGGTCTGTTTGATGTCGTCCGTGAGGAAGCCCTTTCCGGCAAGCCTCTGCTCGGCATCTGCCTCGGCATGCAAATGCTTTTCGACCGCAGTTTGGAATACGGCGTCCATGAAGGTCTCGGCCTCATTCCCGGAGAGATCCGCCCCATTGCGGAAGTGATTCCGGCGGATCTGAAGATCCCCCAGATCGGCTGGAACGCCCTGATCATGAACGGTCAGCCCTCCGGCGTTCTCCGTGATGTCCTTGACGGAGACTGTGTCTACTTTGTCCACTCCTATCAGGCCGTCTGTGACGATCAGTATATCACCGCCCGTACCGAATACGGCGGACTGCTGACTGCCGCTGTGCGAAACGGAAACGTATACGGTTGTCAGTTCCACCCGGAAAAAAGCGGTGCTGTCGGCTTGCGGATCCTGAAAACATTCTGTGAAACGGAGGCGATCCCATGCTGATCCTGCCCGCTATTGACTTGTATGAAGGAAAAGCCGTCCGTCTTTATAAAGGCGACTATAGCCAGATGACCGTTTACAGCAACGATCCCCTGTCTGTAGCTGAGAATTTTCAGGTGCAGGGTGCCTCCTGGATGCATCTGGTAGACCTCGAAGGCGCCCGCAGCGGTGAAACGCCCAATCTGGATACTGTTCGCCGTTTGGTGTCAGCCTCCAACCTGTCCGCAGAGATCGGCGGCGGCATCCGTACACTGGATACCGTTTCCGCCTATATCGATGTCGGCGTCCAGCGCGTGATCCTGGGTACCGCCGCGGTCACCGATCCCGTTCTGGTCGAAAAGGCCGTCACCCGCTATGGCAACAAGATCGCTGTGGGTGTGGACCTGCGGGATGGCTTTGTGGCCATCAAAGGCTGGACGGAAAGCACCGCGCTCACCGGTGAAGATTTCTGCCGCCGCATGCAGGACGCGGGTGTCGCTACCATCATCTGTACCGATATTTCCAAAGACGGCGCCATGGGCGGCACCAATACAGACCTGTATACTGCCCTTTCCGGAAAGCTGTCGCTGAACCTGATAGCCTCCGGCGGCGTTTCCTCTCTGGACGCGGTGCGCCGTCTGCGCGCGCTTGACCTTTATGGCGCGATCATCGGGAAGGCGTATTACACCGGGGATATTTCCCTGCGTGAAGCGATCGAGGTGGCAAAATGATCACCAAACGAATCATTCCCTGTCTGGATGTTAAGAATGGCCGTGTTGTCAAAGGCGTCAACTTTTCAGGGCTGAACGATGTCTCTTCGCCCGTGGAGCTGGCCAAGCTTTACAATGACATGGGTGCGGATGAATTGGTCTTTTACGATATCACCGCGTCCTTCGAAGGACGCCAGCTCTTCACGGATATTCTCAAAGAGGTGGCTTCCACGATCTTCATTCCCCTCACCGTCGGCGGCGGCATCAATACCGTGGAGGATTTTGATCGCGTGCTCAAATGCGGTGCGGACAAAGTCAGCGTCAACTCCGGTGCGATCCGTAATCCGGCGCTGATCGGCGAAGCCGCCAAGCGCTATGGCAACCAGTGTGTGGTCATCTCCGCGGATGTCAAGCGGGTGGACGGTGAATTCCGCGTCTTTGCCAAGGGCGGACGCGAAGATACCGGTATGGAGGCCATCAGCTGGATCAGCCGTTGCGTCTCGGAAGGTGCCGGCGAGGTGGTCCTCAACTCCATTGACACCGACGGTGTCAAAAAAGGCTTCGATCTGGAAATGCTGGATGCGGTCTGCAATGCGGTCAATGTTCCTGTCATCGCCTCCGGTGGAGCGGGTTGTATTCAGGATTTTGTCACGCTGTTCAAAACGCTGCCCAAAGTTGATGCAGGGCTGGCCGCCTCCATTTTCCACTTCGGTGAGGTCTCCATCCGTGACCTGAAAGCCGAGCTGGACCGTCATCAGATTCCTGTCAGAAAGGTGGATGCTTTATGATCGATTTTAACATGGACGAACTCAAGTTTGACCAGAACGGACTCATCCCCGCCATCGTGGTGGATGTCTGGTCCAAGAAAGTACTCACGCTGGCCTATATGAACCGTGAGAGCCTGCAGATCACCATGGAAAAGGGGCTCACCTGCTTCTGGAGCCGCAGCCGTCAGGAGCTTTGGCTCAAGGGTGAAACCAGCGGTAACTACCAGCATGTGGTTTCCATCACCGCGGACTGCGATAAGGACGCCCTCACCGTCATGGTGGAACCGGACGGTCCCGCCTGCCATACCGGTACTTTTTCCTGTTTCACCCATCCCGTGTGGCAGAATGAGGAAAAAGATGAGTTCTCCGTCGAAGGCCTGATGGAACTGCTCAAGGGCCGCAAAGAAACCCTCCCCGAAGGGTCTTATACCACCTATTTGTTCCAGAAGGGGCTGGACAAGATCCTGAAAAAGATCGGTGAGGAATCAACCGAAGTCATTATTGCCGCCAAAGCGGAAGACCGCAGAGAGACCGTCTACGAGATTGCGGATCTGGCCTATCATGTCATGGTCCTGATGACGCAGGCTGGGATCTCTCTGGATGATATTCGCAAGGAACTGGCTTCCCGCCACGTGATCGACCACAAAGTGAAACAGGAGAAGATGACCTGATGGAGCGGACCGATCTGCATGTCCACACCTGTTATTGCGACGGGAAGGACGAACCGGAGGACATCATTCTGGAAGCGATCCGTCTGGGTATGACGACGCTGGGTTTTTCATCCCATGCCTGGGCGGAATGCTGCACCGGATGGTGTATGTCGCAGGAAAACACAGAAAAATATATTCACAGGATCCACGAATTGCAGGAAAAATACCGCAACCGGATCCGGATCCTGCTCGGCACAGAGTGGGATCATTTCAGTGAGGGAGACCGCTCACGCTACGATTACATCATCGATTCCGTCCACTTTCTCTGTTGCGAGGGGGAATATGTTCCCGTGGATGAGTCAGCGGAAGATCTGCGTTCAGCCGCGGACCGTCTTTACGGTGGAGATATGCGTCCCCTTATCCGCCAGTACTACGAACTGGTCGGAAGCATTGCGGACCGTCCGGATCCCGGCATCATCGGTCATTTCGACCTCATCACCAAGTTCAGCGAGAAAGCTGACCTTTTCCCCATGGATGATCCTGAGTACCGTAAAGCCTGGCAGACTGCCGCAGATAAGTTGCTGGCTGCCGGATGCACCTTTGAGATCAACACAGGCGCTATCGCCCGCGGTTATCGCACCGATCCCTACCCTTCCTCCGAGATTCTGGACTATCTCAAGTCCCACGGCGCGTCCCTCATGCTTAACAGTGACGCCCACTGCAAGGAAAACCTTATGTTTGCCTTTGAACGTTACGAAAGCCTGCTGCGATGATTCGCGGCAGGCTTTTCGTTTCGGCTTATTCGGTTATACACTGTTTTGATCAGCTGTGTACGCGGTACCATTCGTAGTCATATCCACAGTCGGTCGTGTTCACTTTTGAGGTCGCCGTAAAGTGGATCAGACCGTTTTCTTTCAGCAGGAACTTCAGTTCAGCTTCGCCGTTTTCACTCTTCGCGGTCCGACAGGACGCTTCCGGACGTGCGCTTTCGCGCAACAGCGCAAGCTGTTCGTCGTTCAGCGTCGCTGGCTCGCCCATTTCATGCCACAGCTTCAGCGGGTTGCAGCATTCCTCGTCCACCGTTCTCACGAGCACGGAAAGGTCTGCAGCACAGGGCAGTTTCACCGCCAGTTCCACCTGCTTGCGTTCTTCGCGGCAGATGTTCCACAGCACGCCTTCAAACCGGTCTCCGTCACGGACGATGACCGCGTTTTCATCGCGGTAGACCGCTTTGCCCTTCAGGTTATTGAAAAAAGCAAAGGTCCACAGGGTGGGCTTGGGGATCAGCTGATCCGCGATCATGCCAAAGCCGCCATGGAAAGGACGGCTGGGCACGCCCATCTCTTCAAACACATCTCCAAAGGTCCAGTAGCTGTAGGAGGCGGCCACATCACCGAGACAGGCCAAGAGACCCGCGATATACACGGCGTTCAGGTTGGTATCATGGATCGGGCAGAAGGGATTGTAGGAGGTATTGAACTCCGTGATGTGCATATCCATCCCACGGTATTCCGGGAAGGAGTCAATGATCTCACGTGTGCCCTTCATTTCTGCGTAGGTGTCTTCAACGGCGCGCATCTCATGGTACAGATAGCGGCCATGATGTTCCGGCGTGTTGCCCATATAGGCGTGGCGGGTCACAAAGTCGAGAGGCAGCTTTTCATCCCGGCAGAAGGTCAAGAAATTTCGGATCCAGTCCGGTGTCACAGGGCCGCCGCATACCGCGGGTCCGCCGACCTTCATATCCGGAAGCACTTCTTTCACAGCCTTTGCGGTCACGGCGTACAGATGATGATACTTTTCCTCGTCCGCGTTTTCCCAAAATCCGGGCAGGTTCGGCTCGTTCCAAACTTCCGCGGGCCAGGAAGAGACTTCCTCATACCCATAGCGGTCAGCCAGATGTTTCAGCGTTGCCTTGACCAGATTGGCCCACTGTTCGTCGTCCTTCGGCGGCGTGGTATTTCCCTTCCAATAGAAGATCGTCTGGGTGCCGGAAGCCATCCTTGATGGCATAAAGCCCAGTTCCAGGAAGGGACGGATCCCCGCCTCCTTATAGGCATCCATCACGCGGTCCAGATAAGTGAAGCAATAGGCATCATGCCAGTTTCCTTCATCATCGCGGGTGGGCTGATAAATGCTCATATCATCGCAGAACAGGCCATGGCCACGGATATGGCTGAAGCCGGCTTCTTTCTGGGCCATTTTCAGCTGGTCCTGGTATTCTTTCTGCATGGCAAGTCCCATCCGACCCGTACCAACACAGAAAGCGGCGTTGTTGTTGAACAGTGCTTTGGAGTTTTCATCGATTCTGATCGTTTTCATACTCATTTCCCCTTGATCTGACGTCTTGCCGTAATCGAATACCATTACGCATCCGTTCGGCAGGACGATATTTCTGGTGTCAATGTCGCCCCCGAGGGGGGTCTTTTCCGCGTTTTGGATGCTCTCGTCCGTAATGCCATCCATAAAGGTCTGCATCTTTTCCCGCGTCTGCAGTTCATATTGGTGGGAGCATAGGACGTGGGAGAACGGAAGCTCCATCACCCGTGCCATATTCTTTTTCCATTTGCGGATCGCGATGGAGCACGGGAACCACAACCATGTGCAGGGATTCCAGTCATCGCCGGAAAGCAGAAGTTCTCTCTCCGGGACCCATACAACAAACGATCCGGCCGTATGTCCGGGAACTTTCATGATCCGCGCGGTCAGGCCGCCCAGTGCGATATCCCCTTCGCAAAGTTCTTCCGGCAGGGGCACAGGCTTATCTTCATAGTCTGCAGGCACTGCGATCCCTTTGTCACGTGCCTGCCCCATCACCTTCAGCCGTTGTTCCTTTCCGGTCCGAAGGTCAAACTCTTCGTGATCCTCCGCAAACATTCTGGTCTTCGGAAACCACATCGCACCCAGCACATGGTCGTGATGACCATGCGTCAGAAAGACCTCAAACGGAAGATCCGTCACCTGACGTACAGCGGTGTTCACATCTTCGATCCCATATCCGGTGTCGATCAGGAGGGCCTTTTCCGTTCCCTTCAGCAGAGTCATGCATACACCCATGCAATCCTCGATCTGATATACATTTGGCAATACTTCGTGGATCCGAAAAGCCATATCTTTTGTCCTCCCAAAAAGATTAATTTCACTTATTCGACACGGGAGCAGTTTTTCCTTTTTATGTACGTACAAAAATAACGCGTCCTCCGTAGAAGACGCGTTTAGATATTGCAATTATCCCTTGTAGCCGATCTGATCCGCGAGGCTCTTTTCGATAATCACGGTCGCGTCACGGTGCATCCTCATAAAGGTGCAGGGGCACATAGGATCGATCTTATCCTGCATCAGCAGCTTGGTGGCCGCTTCCTGCTTGTTGCCGCTGATGATCATCAGCAGGCGCTTCGCGCGCATGATGTTGCCCATACCCATGGTCACAGCGTGGGTCGGCACATCCGCTTTGGAGGCAAAGAAGCGCTTGTTGGCTTCGATGGTGGAATCATCCAGCGTTTCCTCGTGTGCGCCGTCATACAGGGTAGCACCGGGTTCGTTGAATCCCAGATGACCATCGGGACCAACACCCAGCACCTGGATGTCAATGTCAGTGCGGTCCAGAATGTCGTTGAATTCCTTCAGGTTCGCCTTCACATCGCCGATTCCCTTAGCCACATAGGTGTTTTCCTTCTTGATGTTGATGTGGTCAAACAGGTTGTCGTTCATGAAATAACGATAGCTCTGGTCATGTGTTCCGTCCAGGCCGACATATTCGTCCAGATTGACGCTGTGGACCTTGCTGAAGTCCAGACCTTCATCGGCGCAACGGCGGGCCAGTTCCTTATACATACCCACAGGAGAAGAGCCGGTAGCCAGACCCAGCGTGCACTCCGGATTCTCACGCACGATCGCTTCGATCAGATCCGCGCCCTTCACGGCGCCATCCTGATAATCCTTCACAACAAGTACTTTCATAATGATGATCTCCTTTCAATCAGTCACGATTTTCCTTCACAATGACGTTTTCCGCATTCTTCCAGATGCTGTTTTCAGGCACAACGCCACGCACGCAACTGGTAGGATAAACATTGCTGTGCCGCCCGATCACCGTGCCGGGATTCAGCACGCTGTTGCAGCCGACTTCAACATAGTCGCCCAGCATGGCGCCCATCTTCTTGCGTCCGGTCGCGATGGCGTTGCCTTCGCGGTCCTTCACGGTCACAAGCGTCTTGTCGCTCTTGACATTGCTGGTCACAGAGCCCGCACCCATGTGGCTCTTGTATCCAAGGATACTGTCGCCCACATAGTTATAATGCGGTACCTGCACATTGTCGAACAGGATCACATTCTTCAATTCGGTGCTGTTGCCAACCACGCAGTTGTCGCCGACCAGCGCGCTTCCGCGCACAAAGGCACACTGGCGCACTTCGGTCCCGTGACCGATGATGCAGGGAGCTCCCAGATAAGCTGTCGCAAACACGGTCGCGTCCTTGGCAACCCAAACGTTTTCGGAGATCTCATCAAACTCATCCTTCGGCAGCTCCTTGCCAATGCGGATGATGGTCTCCTTGATGCCGTCCAGCGCTTCCCAGGGATACTCGGTACCCGCGATCAGTTCCGCAGCCCGGGTATGGGACAGGTCCTCATACAGATCCTTCGTCTTCAGCATCAGTGTCTCACCTCGATCAGATGTTTGGTTTCTTCCATCGCCTTGATGATGGAATCAACGTTAAACTCACATTCTTCGATGGTACCGGCTTCAGCCATCACGCGGAGTACGGGCTCGGTGCCGCTCTTGCGCAGCAGCACACGTCCGCCGTCGCCAAGGCGTTCAGTGCAGGCGTTCACTGCATCCATCACGGCCTGGTCTTCCAGCGTGCCGTCCTTGTCGTCCACAACCACGTTCTTGAGGACCTGGGGATACATCTTCACGCCCTCAGCCAGCACAGACAGGGGCAGCTGGGTATCGATCATCACACCCATCAGCATAATGGCAGTGATCAGACCGTCACCGGTACGGGCATGCTTGCGGAAAATGATGTGTCCGCTCTGCTCGCCACCGATCAGGTGATGATAGGCCTTCATGTTCTCATACACATAACGGTCGCCAACCTTGGTCTTTTCATAATTGATCCCGGCGGCATCCAGCGCCTTGTACAGGCCGAAGTTGCTCATAATGGTGGTGACCACCTTGGAATTGCCCAGCTCACCGGTCTGCTTCATATATTTTGCGCAGACGTACATGATTTCGTCGCCGTTGACCACCTTGCCGTTTTCATCCACGGCCAGGCAGCGGTCCGCATCGCCGTCGAAGGCAAAACCGATGTCCAGATGGTTGTCCTTTACGTACCGGCAGAGACCCTCGATGTGGGTGGATCCGCAGTCCTTGTTTACGTTCAGGCCGTCCGGCTGGCAGTTGA
>JAZUFB010000266.1:0-4278 GCA_045640475.1 Clostridia bacterium | reverse complement strand
ATCATTACTTTTGGCTTTCTCCCCAGTTATGGGATTATACGGAACTTTGCTTTTCCTCTCACCGACATTCTCAAAACGCCACACACAGAATTTCCCATTTTTCCGAATTTCTTCCGGCAGAGAACCAATATCTCCGTCCATAGCCATCGAAAATTTTACAGATACTGCTTCATTCGTACAGAATTGTGTTATACTGTTTTTGTCAAGTATACAGTCAGACAATATTGATGATTATGAAAAACGTAGCGTAATGTCTGTCATTCGAGAGATTGAAGCGCTTGACGAAAACTATTATTCATCGTATCCAAGCTTTCAGGAACTAGCAAAGATTTATGGAGATCCTTATAGTGAGAAACTGTACCGCATCAGAGACCTTTACTATTATTACCGCACACAGTATGCGCAAAAACATGATATCCAAGTCTACGATGTAACGGATGAGCGGCAATCTGGTAGTAGAAGATATTAGCAAATGCCATTTTATCAGGGGGGATTGAAACAATACCATGGCAGATGAAAAATCATGTGGAGCTATTGTATTCACATATGAAAATGAGATCAGGAAATATGTAATCATCCGGGAAACAGGTTTATATCAGGGTTATTGTGGTTTTCCAAAGGGACATATGGAGGCAGGAGAAACAGAACAGGATACCGCGATAAGAGAAGTTAAAGAAGAAACCGGACTGGACGTTGAACTGCTTGACGGATTCAGGAAGGTGGACGAACACTTCCTGGTACGGGAAGGTCGGCCGAACGATAAGAAAACAAATGTGTACTTTTTGGCGGAATACCATGATCAGGAACTCAAAGCACAGGAGGCTGAAGTTTCAGAGATCGTTCTTATGGACTACCAGGAAGCACTTAAAAGCCTTCAATACGATGAATCTAAACGAGAACTTACAGAAGCCGAGAATTTTATAAATACCAGCTTGAAGATAAGATGATAACCCTGAAACCGGAATTCATAGAATCAATATGGCTTTCAATTTGTCTGTCAATTAAGGAGAGCAGAAGCACTATTTCAACGTTGTTTATCTGCTTACCGATATGCGTAATAGATAGAGAAACGGAAGTTAAGCGGTCACGCGACATTTGAACATGAAATCCCCTGCGGGCGTATTTGCCCGCAGGGGATTGTGAATGAACTGTATGAAAGACGCTTGCTGGCATAGTCATAACCGGCAAGCGTTTTGCTATACGTTTGGTTTATCTCTTCGTTCGGACCTGTCGGAATTTTCGACAGGTTGCAGATTTGTTGAGTTCACCTTCTTCATAGATGTGTTGTTTCACAAATCCCCATTGATAAAATTCTCTAAAACCCATATAAACAAATAGATTCAGCATCAGAAGGCAAAAAACAACTCCGGGCAAATTCCGCAAACGCACGTGGCTTGATCTTCTCTGCATATAAGCCTTTTCGGCATTCCGCGGGTTCACATTCATAACAGCCGTTCAAATTTTTATCGATTCCGCATCTGCGAACCTCGCACCATTCCGCATCCTTACACCAGGATAATTCCATGAACCCATCGCGCATACACCCTTTACAGGATACATTCTCAGAGCACAGGCAGCATGCCAGTCCACAGCGGGCAATTCCCAATTCTCTTTTCATAATAACCTCCGCAAATCCATTTACCTGAACAGGCTTGGTTGTTTTCCCTTCCTGTTTCTTCTTAATGTTTAGAAAATTATACATTCTCCGGAAACAATAATAGCAGGTACGAGACCTGTTGTAAATGAAGGAGAATACATATTTTCCATTGATCTGAGCCGCTTGCGGGACACGTATGGGTACCGACTGCATGACAAAAACTTCTTGACGCGGACACCATTGCGTGTATCCTATGATTTATAGAGAGTCAGGAGAAAACCAGTGGAGGAACGATATGGAATCGTGCTATACTCGGGAAACATGGAAAGAGGCTTACGTTGGTCTGCTGACGGCACTCGAAGAAGCAGGAGTGCCGGAGGAAGTGGGCAAGTATATTGCACAGAACCTGAAAACGGAGAAGTGTATGTGCCGGATGACCGGATACTTGCGTGGAGCCCATCCGACCTCCATGGAAGAGATCGCCGACGAGATGGTGGCGCTGATGGAAACGCGTGAGGCCTGGGCTCGGAAAAAGGAAGCCGAGGAAGCCAACGCGAAATACACTGTGTGGCTGAACAGCGACCTGCGGCAAACAGAAGATGAATGAACGGAGTATACGATCATGACCCAGTTGAAAGTATATACCAGGGAACCTTCGGAGATCTATCCGGACGGGCTTGCACGCAGTGTGCATATGTCACTGCTGAATGAAGCAGGGGTGGAAACCCCTCTGAACAGGAATTACGGCATGCTGTTTGCCACGGCAGTCATAGACGAAAATAACTGTATCTCTCCACGATTCCTGTCGGAGCCCTGCGTAACGGAGGAAAACAGGGGCTGGGTAATCAGTGCCCGAATGGAAGGCATGACGGATCGATGGTTTACGGAGGATTTCCGCCACTTCCGGCCGCTCGGCCTGTCGGCTGAACCGGCACACGGTACTGATACCGTGACGATCACGGATGAAATGGCCCGCGAGTTGACCCACTGGTGGAACGACACGATCGGCACGCCCTTCAGCGTGGATCCGGACGTGCCGGAAGGACTGAACTATCCTCTGCTGAAAGGATATGGTGACCCGGTCCTGCTGAAGTGGAAAGGTCAATATTACTATATTGCGACCAATGACAAGACGAACAACGTTGGCCTGTATATCCGCACAAGCGATACGATGCCGGGCGTGTTCAGCGCGGAAGAAAAACTGTTGCTGGCCTATAACGAGGCAGCCGGGCTGATGCAGACCTTCTGGGCACCGGAATTCCATATGATTGGCGGCCGGTTGAGCATTTTGTTTGCCGTCAGCGGAAAGGACTGGGGACCGCAGTGCCAGATCATGCAACTGAAGGAAGGCGGAAGGATTGACGACCCGGATGGATGGACCGCGCCGCAGCCGATCCTGCGCCGGGACGGATCACCCCTGGCCGTGCTGCCGGAGATCACACTGGATATGACCTGCATCCATGGACGGACGACATATGTGGTATGGTCCCAGCGGAACCATATCGGTACGCCGATGGACACCGGCTCCATGCTCTATATTGCAGAGCTGAATGAAAAGGAACCGTGGAAACTGTCCTCGGATCCCGTGCTGCTTTCCCGTCCGCTGTTCGGATGGGAAAACGTGTCCGGGACGATCAACAATGAGGGACCTTACGCCCTTGTGCATGACGGGAAGGTCTGGCTGACTTACTCGGGCGGATCCGCCAACGGATTCACATATGTGGTGGGCTTGCTGACGGCGAACGTGGACGCGGATCTGCTGAAGACCGAAAACTGGATGAAGAATCCTATGCCGGTACTGTCCTTCGCGTCAGTTCCCGGTGAATACGGTCCGGGGCATAACAGCTTCTTCCGGGACGATGACGGGCAGCTTTGGATCGCGTATCACACGGTGATGGGCTACGAACAGCATGAGCGCTGCGTGACGATGCATAAACTGGGATTTGCCGACTAAGCGCGGCAACATATGGATGTCCGGTCAATCCCGACGGATATGGCATCTGTTCAAAAACAATGATGATGCTTTATCCGTTGATGGAAGCCGTTCGGAGCGGTGGAGATCTTGAAAATCTCGGTGGAGACAGCAAATATACGAAAACAATCGTATGCCCTGATGGATGTGTGATATTCAGGCTGACTGTGACCCCGCTCGGAAATGAGAATTTCCACAAAGGCGGATTTTATGATTATCCGGATGAGACGATTAAGAATGAAGGAAGGAACGAATGATGATTGAAAGAATAGATGATGCAAACAGGAAAAAGACCATAGCAAGAAAGGTCCTGGAAGATTTGCGGGACTGGTTTGAGGTCGATGAGAGCCGGGAAAAGTATATCAGGGAGAGCGCAGATCAAATCTTTTTGGCGGCAAAAGATGATGATGGATATGCGGGTTTTCTCTGCCTGAAAGAAACAGGAAAAGATACTGTTGAACTGGCTGTGATGGGAGTCATGAAAAAGGTTCACCGTAACGGCTTGGGAAGAAAACTTTTCGAGGCTGCGAAAAATATAGCTGTTGAAAAATGTTACTCATTTATGCAGGTGAAGACTGTGAAAATGGGTATGTATGCAGAATATGACATAACAAACCGTTTTTATCTGTCCTGTGGCTTCAAAGAATTTGAAGTAATAACTGAACTATGGGGAGAGGAGAATCCCTGTCAGATCTATGTCATGTCGCTG
>JAZUFB010000265.1:0-4701 GCA_045640475.1 Clostridia bacterium | reverse complement strand
CCGCACCCTGACCGGGGAGAATTTGGACATCATCTCCGGCGAGGAAGAAGCCTGTCTGTCCTTCCTGGGCGCCACGGACGGGGTGGCCGTTCCCTGCGGCGTCATTGACATCGGCGGCGGTTCCACCGAGGTGGTGACCGGTCTCGGCGCAAAGGTTGGCACGGCGTTCAGCTGCCAGATGGGCGCGGTCCGTCTGTACAATATGCTGCCCCTCCAAAGCGCGGCCGACCTGAAAGCCGTGACCGCGAAGGCCGAAGAGATCCTGACCGAAACTCTGGCCGGCAGGGCGCTGGAGCCTGCGCCGCAGCGCTGGATCGGGACCGGCGGCACCTTCACCACGCTGGCCGCCATGGTCAAAGGCATCCGTTGGACCGACCGCACCTACATGCACGGCACCGCGTTAGCCAAAGAAAAGATCGAAGCCCTCGCTATCCACTTGGCCGACATGCCTATGGAAGAGCGGCTGAAGCTGCCCGGTCTGCAACCGAACCGCGCGGATATCGTCGTCCACGGCATCTGCATCCTGCTGGCCATTATGGAGCACTTCGGCATGACGGAGATCACCGTCAGCGAACTGGGAAATCTGGACGGCTTCATCCGGAACCGCTATCTGTAAAAAATCATATCCAACAAGACAAAAAACCGACGGGCACAGAAAATAGCCCGTCGGTTTTTGCATACCGGTTTATTTCAGGATCACAGAAGTCTGCGCGCTGAGCGTCAGCACCGTGCCCTCCAAGGTGGCCGTCCCGAAGCCCGCAGTCTCCGCGACCGAGAATCCTTCCCACAGTCCGGCTCCGGCCAGATTGACCGCGATATCCCGGTTCGTGGTATTGTGGAGCACCGCCACGCTGCTCCCATCCAGGGTGGACACAAAGCCGCCCACCTTGGTATTTTGCAGAGTAAGCGCGCGATAGTCGCCCGCCGCGATCTCCGGATACGCCCGGCGGATCATCAGCAAGCGCTTGTAATATGTATAGATGCTTTCACTCCGGCCCAGCAGATCGCGAACAGAATACGGCGTCTGGTTCTTGGCCAGATAAGTGGTGCCCACAGGGTCAGCGACCGTGTCCCCGTCTCCCCACAGCATCGCCAGGCGACGGTTCGCGTCCGTGTTCGCGCCACCGCGGGAACCGCGCAGACCGATCTCTTCACCGTAATAAATGAAAGGAGAGCCGGGAGACAGGAGATAAAGGTTTGCCGCCATCTGCATACTTCCGCTGGCTACCGTCAGATAGCCAGCGCAACGGTCCGTATCATGATTGGCGATAAACAGGATATTCATCGCGTCGGGGTTGAGGCCCTTCAGACGGTCCACCGTCCGCTGGATATATGCGGTAAAGCGGTTCACATCGCCGTGCTTCGCAGTCTCGGCAATCAGGCCGCTCTGCTGGGAAACGGCAAAGTTGAAGGTATTCATCACCGGCGTATAGCGATCCGTGACACCTTCGCCATCCCATACTTCCGCCACAACATACAGGTCGCTCCGGATCTTTTTCAGTTCCCCGACATACCAGTCCCAGAACGCCACACTCTGCTCGTGATCGCCATAATAGATATACTTGGCAGCATCAAAGCGGAAGCCGTCCACCCCCGCCTCCAGCCAGAAGCGGGCCACATCCAGCACCGCCTGGCGGACTGCTTCGTTGTCAAAATTCAGTTCGGGCATATCATCCGAGAAATTGGCTTCCACCAGTACATCCAGATTCCGCACAGGAATGAACTTGCGTCCGGGAGGATTCGGACTGCCCGCGGGGATCGTGGAGAAGAAATCAAAATACGCATTCTTTGAGTTGTGCATCAGGCGCGCGTTGTAGAAAAACCGGTACCAGTTGCCACGGGAAGAAGCGTGATTGATGGGCAGGTCCAGAATGACCTTCATGCCACGCTCATGGCAGAGGGTCACCAGTTCCTTCAGATCCTCGACGGTTCCAAAGGCAGGATCGACCGAATAATAGTCCTCCACATCGTATTTATGATAACTGGAGGAAGGAAAGATCGGTGTCAGCCACAGACCGTCCACACCCAGGCTGAGGCCTGAATCCGGATCCCCGTCATTCAGATAGTCCAGCCGGTTGATAATGCCACGCAGATCGCCGATCCCATCCCCATCGGAATCCGAAAAGGAGCCGACGAAGATCTCATAAAACACCCCGTTTTGCCCGATGTCCGCTTCAGGGCCGCCGGGAGCCACATCGTCCACGATCGCCTCTCCGTTTTCATTCAGCGTATATTGGCGCACGGGCAGATAGTCCTCCGCCGCGGCCACAGTCAAAAGCAATGCAAGCACCAGCAGGATCGCCGCGCCTTTCCGGATTCCGTTCTTCATTCCGGGTTCCTCCATTCACGGTCAAACACAATGGTTTTCGGGTTCATGATAAGCAACGAAAAAAGCCTTGTCAAGACAGAGCAACTTGATATATCATGCATACAGGCCCTGTAAAATCAACATGGAGGACGGTCCCAGGCGGCTTTCCCGCAGGACCGTGCATGCAAATGACCGAGATCTATCCTGTCGCGGATGCTAAACGAATGAAGCGTTTCCTGCCCTGGCTGCATTTCGCGGCTTTGTTTTTTCTGCTCGGCGGTATCGCCGCATGCATCGCGCTGTGCACCGGCGTGACCACGGGCAACGCTGCGCGGCGTCAGCAGGCCGTCGTATTGATTGCCATCTTTTCCGACTGGGCTTTTCTCTTGCTCCGCTATCTGGCACTCAAGCCGATGAGCGCCCGGCTCCAGCATTTTGAAGGTATTCTGAATGAAACGGAACCCGCTGTGACCCGGGACGGTGTTTTCCTTTCCGTGGAGACCCGGCTGGCCATCCCCGGCAGCATCACCGTCCGTAAAGTCCGTTTCCGCTTTGAAACCGGAGAAGAAACGCTGAACATGCTTTCTGACAAGACCTCTCTCCTGCCCTCTCCCGGGACCGCGGTCACCGTACGCACCGTGCGCACCTTTGTCGCGGGGATCGGAGGCGGCCATGCGTAAGCAGAACAAAGTCACCATGCTGTTGGCCCTGATGGTATCGTGGGCTATTCTGGCCGCCATTTTCTGGTGCTGGATCTTCACTTTCCTGACCGATCCGCCGAGCGATCAAAAAGTGACTCTCTATGTGGACGCAGCGACCTGCCGGGAAACCGAGCTGGCCCTGCGGCTGGAACAGGATGTGCCGGATGGCATCCGTATGGTGAAGGTACACCGTTTTTCCTACGCCATGTTCGGCGGTGACGCGCTGCGTGCCTCCGATCTCTACCTGATCCGCGAACCGGAGAAGGAGACCTGTATGGACTGGTTGGCTCCGCTTCCGGAGGAATTCCGCGATCAGGCGGACCTTTTTGCCCCGGACGGAACACCGGTCGGCATCCTGATCTTTGACCCCGCCACAGAAGAGGCGTATGCACCGGACCTGATCACCTTTGCCGCGCCCGGTGAGGAAGAAACCAAAGTATGGCTGGCCTTCGGCGCGGGATCCCCACGGCTGGATAAGTCCCCGGACGGACCGGACGAGGCGGTCACCTCCGTCGCACGGACGCTTCTCGAATGGATGGAACCTTGACCCATAACAATAAAGGAGTGGTTTTCATGTTGTATCGACTGATCGCGTTTCTGCTGGTCATGGCTTTGATCCCCGGCGGACTGTATGCCCTGGCCGCGGCGGAAGAAGTCGCGCCCCTGTATGTCCGCAAGGTGGAAAATCTGCCGGAGGATTTCATCATGGGCATGGACGCTTCCTCCGTGATCGCGGAAGAGGATAGCGGCGTCAAATATTACGACTGGGACGGCAACGAAGCGGATGTGTTCCAGGTCCTCGCGGAAAGCGGCATCAACATGATCCGCGTCCGTGTATGGAACGATCCCTATGATGACGAAGGCCACGGCTTCGGCGGCGGCAACTGCGACATCAACAAAGCCCTGTTGATCGGTCAGCGTGCCACCCGGTACGGCATGAAGCTGCTGGTGGACTTCCATTATTCCGATTTCTGGGCCGATCCCGCCAAGCAGATGGTCCCACGTGCCTGGAAGGGCATGGAGACCGAAGACAAAGCCGTGGCAGCGTATGAATTCACCCGCGACTGTCTGCAGCTGCTGAAGGACGGCGGCGTGGATGTCGGCATGGTCCAGATGGGCAACGAGACCAACGGCAAGCTTTGCGGTGAGAAAAACTGGGTGCGGATCCAGGCCATCATGCAGGCCGGCGCCAAGGCCACCCGTGAAGTCTATCCCGACGCGCTGGTCGCCCTGCATTTTGCCAATCCCGAAAAAGCAGACAGTTACGCCACCTATGCCAAGAAAATGGATTATTACAAGGTGGACTACGACGTGTTCGCCTCCTCCTACTACCCCTACTGGCACGGAACGCTGGACAATCTGGCAGCCGTGCTTTCCGACGTGGCAGAAACGTACGGCAAAAAGGTCATGGTCATGGAGACCTCCTATGCCTACACGCCGGATGACACGGATTTCAACGGCAACACGATCAGCGACGGTACCGCCGTGAAGCCTTATCCCTTCACTGTGCAGGGACAGGCGAACTGCGTGGCTGACATCATCGACACCGTAGCCAACAAAACAACGAACGGCATCGGCGTATGCTACTGGGAAGGCACCTGGATCTCCGTAGGTGGCGCCTCCTGGGAAGAGAACAGCGCCCTGTGGGAACAGTACGGTTCCGGTTGGGCCTCCAAGTACGCTGCCGTGTAT
>JAZUFB010000264.1:0-35147 GCA_045640475.1 Clostridia bacterium | reverse complement strand
TCTTTGAGGAATACACACTTCCCTGATCTGAATGCAAAATCATTTCATGCTCCGGATACTGCTTCTTCAGGGCGAGTAGATCATTCAAACCGCTGATATACGTCATTCTATCACCTCGACGTGATGATAATGAATGGCTTAAACTTCCTTTCGACACAGGAACGTGTGTCTCAGAAAAATCCGGCTTACTCCGGTATCCTGTAGTGGTAAACTAAAACCGGACACGATAGGGCACAAAAAATGACCGGTCTAAATCGACTGGTCATACTCTTGTACGGATGTACGCGTCCTTTCATTCACTCGCAATTCGCATTTTCGATTCGGAGTTTCTCTCATGCCTCCACTGATATATACGCTCCGACAAGGCCCAGGTTCAGATTTGCGACGAATCTGCACATTTGCCGCCGAAAATACGAAAATCGATGTGCAGATATGCACATCGAAGAAGAAACACTTGTAGAGAGCTCCGTCGCTTACGCACCGGTATCCCTTGGTATGCGATGCAGCGTACTGATTAATAAACAGTATAAAGGGCACGGCCTCGGCTTTGCACTCTCATCCGAGCTTTTTCAACCGGATCAGACGTATACTCTTTAACGGTTGAGTTTACTGTTTCAATAGTTTTGTGATACGCCCGGCGATGATTTTGTGGGTGAGAGGTCCCGGATGACGCCGGCTCCCCATTCCCCCGCGGGGCATATGGTTTAAATCCACGGGTTCGTCAAAGCGGATGTCAATGCCTTCCGATGCCGCTGTTTCCACCGCTCGAGAAACCATATCATGCACCATACCGGAGGTTGACAGCATGATCCACAGCATGCGTGCCCGCGGGTTTACCCGATGCAGATGGCAGATGAAATTCAATGCGGAATCATACACCAGTTTACGGCCCGTTTCGTCATCCGTCATCCGGAAACTTATGTTGTTTTCGTCCGTAAAAGGCGGTTGGGACATGGAACATTTGTCGTTCTCCCCCAACTCGATGACGATGGCATCCGGGTCAAAGTCGAAGGGATACGGTTTGTTCACACTCAGACCGATCCGGTCATAGATGGCGGGAATACTATGTGCGCGGTCATTGTTCCAGCCATTGTGGAGACCCCATCCGCTGATAGCCACGGTGTTGTAGCAGGCATGCAGCTTCTGTGCCGTTACATAGGAAAGGCTCTCCAGCGCGCCGTACACCATCGGAATCCACTCGCAGAACTTTTTGGGTCCGCGCAATCCCTCGCCCGCCGTGACGGAATCTCCGATGAACTCGATGCGCATTTCTCTCTTGCGTAGCGGCATGAAGGATCCGTCCGTGAAGAGTCTGTGTAGCGTGACAAAGGACATGCCTTCATAATCCATGGTTTCCTTGATGATCAGCACGTCATGCGTCTTCTGCGGATTCATATCCAGAAACACCGTATACACATGTCTGCCCGGAATAGGTGCGAATGTCTGGGCAATAAGGCCATCCACCACGAAGCTGATATAGTGGCGGCGGTCATCATGTGCTGCCTCAATCTCCATATCCAGACGGCTTCCCTTTACACGCATCTCGGCACAGGCGCCGCTGTGAACCATACGGAAGCCCGGCTCGAATCGATCATATCTTCCCATCAGGCGAACGCGTTTGAGCGCTCTGATATCATATTCTTTCATTGCATCCTCACTGATCATTTGTTTCTCGGTAACGGTGTCGTTCCGCAGTCATGTCAAAATCACAGTAAAATCTATATAACTTCAAATAAGAACGTCTTGTCTGCATTTATCTCCGCCGGATAGGAGATTTCGATTCGGTATATCGGTTCCGGAAAACGCTTCAGCATACGTCCGTCCACATCCGGCACAGGCACGATATCACAGAATCCATCTTCGGGATATACAAGACGCAGACCGCCGAATGTAACGCAAGATGCCTCCTTGTTCCATTCCGGCTTACCCATAACCATAAAAACCCACGAAAGAACCGTTTTCTCTTTCAGAACAATCCTGTCTCTCACACAAACGGCTCCTTTCTCTACAGAGAAGGAACGGTGGATGCTTTTCACTCCCGCTTCCTCCGGGTATGCTCTGCCGAGCTCCACCGTCACGCCATTTTCGCCGGCATCCGTCATGTCGGCCGTATAACAGTTACCCGCGCTCTGCTCAATTCCGCCGATCAGGGGCACGTTGTGATTGCGTGACCGGGTATTGACGAGGGTATACCGCTCCGGTCCGAAGGTCTTTGCCGTGTAGACAAGGTTGCCGAGATCCACAACCGCGGGGCAGCTGTCAGCATAGATCATGAAGCTGCCCAGATCGTTGTGGTTGTGATTCTCGGCGTTGTTTCCGCCCTTGATGACGCCGTACAGGCTGCCTCTGCGGCGGGCATACACCTGCGTGACGGGCAGATACACCATGTCCGGCTCCTCAACCTCGTCACCGGACATATACTTATGGAACAAGCTATTCATGAGCCTGTTCATCTGGGCTCCGCCTCTTATGCCTTTGGCGCGCATGATCTTCTCACCGAAGCACCTGAGCGCTTCGTCTCCGGTCACCTCGCCGAAGCGGGCGATGCGTTCTCCCTCCATGGCGGTATGGGCATCACAATCCGCGAAGTTCCAATACCAGTCACCGGCGATATGGGCGCTCATCGGGAACATACCGATGGCGTGCACTATGGGATGGGAATAGCAATCCACGGTGCCGTCCGTAGCGCGGTACAATGTATCAAGACAGTCCAGCAGGCTGCCCGAAGCCATGTTCCAGTAACCACACCCCTCATCACAGCCGCCGTCCTCCGGCTGACCCGCGATGTAAAAGTCCAACATCTGCATCGCGCGCAGCATAGCCGTCACGCGCTTTTCCCGGTCCTCACACAATAAAAGAAAACTTTCCAGAACATTGGAGAGGATCCACGGCGTCCAGTTGTTGAGCCGACCACCGCCGAAGCCCATCCAGTCAAAATCATCCCGCTCCAAAAAGGGTCTGAAGATGCGCGTTGCTATTTCATCACGCACACGCCGCGTGATGACCGGATCCATCGCGTCCAGCTCGTCCCCGAGCAGATACACGGCGTAAGCCAGTATCTGTGCAGTCTGCGCGGAAAACAGGCAGATGTTCGGTTCCTCCGGGTCGGGCAGAAGCGGATGGATCCTGTTACGGATGTTATTGTGGGCGCTGATGACCCAACTGGTTTCTTCGAGTACACACCACAGACCGTCTATGACCGCGTCCAGAAAGCTGCCATCTCCTGCGACGCACTCCGCTATGATGGCCTGCACCAGCTTCGAGCGGCGCTCAAAATAAGGTCCCTCGTAGATTTTACGGTTGCCCGTGCGCCGGAACGCCATGAAATCCGTGGCCTTCAGCATGGGATAGCCCGATTTGGCTTCCTCGCCCGTGGCCAGCAGCACGTCCCTGCAGATTACCCGATCCCATGCATCCCGCTCCGATGCCTTCGGAAACGGATGATAATGCTCCGCATCCTTCAGACTTTCACGGATGATATCTCCGCTTAAATACCGTTCAAACATACCGTTCCTCCGATTTTATGCTTCACGCCGCGTCAGTGCGGCAGCTTTTCCCGCAGAACGGAGAAGGGATTTTCCCCGTCAGTCTCCACGCCCGTGATCAGCTCGGTAACGCGCACCTCACCCAGATCGAAGGGGCAGAGCGGATTGAGGCACTCCCCGTCGTCCTCGAGCACCGCGCGGTCGCCCATGGACTCAAGAGCGATGTTCAGCGTGTTTTTCTGCATCCTTTCGTCCAGACACAGCGGGTTTTTGAAGGAGGTCTCAAAGCGGAAGGTGTGCCACGCGCCGGGCTCGGTCCACAGCCAGTAACGGTTGGCATCAAAGTCCAAAAGCTCATACACGCCCCGCACACCAACGGGCTCCACGTTGACCCTGACAGACCTTCTCACGCTGTCGCGCCAGTCGATCTCCACGCGGAAACGGCGTCCCTCGTCGTCCTCCGTGAGGGGGCCGTCCTTGAACAGATGGGGATAGGTCACAATGTCCGCGGGTGAAGCCAGGAAGGCCTCGCCCGGATAGGAGCCCTCGTTATTCCTGATGTATTCCGTGCGCAGGACGGGTTTTCCCTCGCAATCGACGATACTCTGCACCGCCGCGGCGCCCGGTTTCATCTCGCACAGCCCCGGCGTCAGGGTGCGCAGCGTTTCACCCGGCTCATAGGCAAGGCGCAGCTGCACCTGCATGGGGCCGAAGTTTTCCTGCGCCCGCAGGATCTCCGTGATGTCCGTTTCATATACACCTGCGCCGCACACGCGGATGCGCCGCATTTCGCCATAGCGTCCCTTCACGGAGTGGAACGCGCCGCGGGTGCTGACCACCATCACGCGCACGGTGTTGACCGCATCGTTTTTCACGCGGAAGCGAAGCAGGTAACGGTCGCGGATGCCCACCGAATAGTTCTCAATAAGGAAGGTGGGTCCGTCCTCCACGGTCATTTCCCTAAGCTCGACGTCCGTTACGCAGGAAACCGTTTCCTGCGCTTTTGTTTTGAAGGAGGCGGTAAACGCTCTGCCCAGAGGAAGGCCGTTCTCCGCTTTGATGCTCTCCGGCACGGTGATGCGATACTTCGCTCCGCCTTTCAGGAGTGCGGGCGTGAAGCGCCACTCGGTACGGCCATAGGATGGGGTGAAGGTACCTTCCGCCCGATGACCGTCCGTGCTTTCCACGCAGATTTTTTGTATTTCCTCCGCGCTCACGGTACCCGTAAAATGCAGGATAATGTCCGCCTTCGTATCAATCTCCGCGTCCCCGTCGCGGGGCTCGGACCACATACACAGGGCCTTTCCGTGGTTCATCCAGTAATCCGCGAAGAGGAATTCCGCCTCGTAGGTGTCGATGCCGTATCTGCGGTCGATGCCGTGCGCCAGATCGTGTCCGAGACCGGGTGAGGCCAGATACAGGCAGGGGATGTCATTGATGCGGCAGGCGTTCACGTTGGGGCCGTAGCTGGCTTTTCCGCAATCCGGCTCGCCCATAGTGCACACCGTGTACAGCGGCGCGTGGCCGCGTGTGTAGGGCATATTTCCGCCGCCCGAGGTGGCGATGGTGAAGTTGACATTGGACGGAATCGGCGTGCCGTCGGGATAGGTAAGGAAGGGCTGCTCCTCTCCCCCGTGCACCCATTTTTCGTCGGCGGTCTTTCCGTTTTCAAAACGGGTCTCGCCGTGATGGCCCTTGAGCAGTCTGGGTTCGGTGTACCATTCGGGATGCTCCTCGCCCAGTATCGTCACATGGCCGGACTTGGAGTTTCCGTACACGCCCAGCGCCTGCACGTCAAAGCGGAAGCGCCCGTCCGTCGCGGCGAGCCAACGGATAGCACGCACCGCGGCGGCGTCCGCCTTGCGCTCGTTGTAGACATTGATGGAATAAGTACAGTTGTCTCCCGTGACGGCGCCCGGCATGGGCCAGCCGTCAAAATAGTTATAGTGGTCCACGCGCGCCATGGGCGTATAGCCGTAATCGAAGATGACGCCCGCGTAGCCGCGCAGCAAAAAGCCGGTCAGGTGAGGGCGGGTGGGGGTGGTCCAGGAACCCGCCAAACTTCCCGCCGAGGACGCCAGTATCATCACGGGCACCTCCTTTGCGGGGTCGGACGGATAGATCAGGCACATATACAGCTTCATGTCGATGGGGCTTCCGTCCGGTCGCACGCAATCGAAGATGTCGCGCACGAGGGTATACTTGAGCCTTGTGCGGAAGTCGCCCTTTTCTTTATCGACCCAGCCGAGAAAGCAATCTGGATTCTCAAATGAGAAGTCCTCCGTCACGGGCTTTTCCCTGTTCCAGACTACCTCGCTCTCGCCGCGGCAACCGCGCAGGTCGGTATTCCACACGCTCGCAATCTGCTCAAGCGTTCCGTCCGATGCGTGCTTGTCGATTTCCCAGTACACGAAATCGAACTCCACATTATAGCCCGCAGGCAAAATGAGGAGCTGCCGCCTGTCAAAATCGGAGATGCAGCCATCGAGGGCATCAAAGCCCGGCAGTTCACCGTTCATGAATTTGGTCCTGAGCGCCTGCAGGGACCAGTCCAGTTCCGGATAAACCGCGGCGGGATGGTTGCCGCAATCGATGACGATGACGAGGTTGTCCCGCTCAAGCAGGGAACGAATGATGGTCTCATCGTCCGTTCTGCCCACGCGCGGGGTGTTGGTACCGGTCACATACAATACCGCGTGAGCGGCTCTCTCCGCCGACAAAAACGCGTTCAGCGTGACAGGCACACCGAGACGCCCGTCGTCAATCGCGATTTCTCCGCCGACGCGGAATTTTTCCACAGTTTCGGAAAAAACAGCTTTTGTTTTCATATGCTCGCCTCTTAGTGAGATAATGTTTCTTTTTCGATCCACAGCGGACAATCGCCTCCGAGACGCACACCCGTGCGCAGCTCCGTCACGCGGAGCCCAAGACAAGAAAAACGGGGGTCACTTGACAGTGACCCCCGCGAAGCGTGGATTATCTATTGTTGAATGCGTCGCAGGCGGCCTGCCAGTCGGGCAGAGCAGCTTCGATGCACTCGGCGGGAGTGCGGCCATGCTGTCCGATATCCCAGGACAGATAGTCATCGATCATCTCGTCGGTGCCTTCCATGTAGCTGGCCTTCTCGTAGTAGCCGTGAGCGGGATCACGCAGCATGGCGTAGGTCTCATCAACGGCGCGCTCATCGGTATACATATACTTGTCACCGATCCAGCTCGTAGAAGAGTCAACACCCGGAACGGGACCTGCATACAGGGAGTAGATGTAGGAGATCTCGGAAATCTCTTCCTCGGTGTAGACATTGGGGATCAGGTTGTAGTTATCGGAGTATGCGTTCAGATAATTGGTGCCGCCGTTGGGAAGCGGGAACGCGACAGCGCCCCACTCATCTTCCATGGCATGCAGCGTGCCGCTGCCATCGAAGCCGACAGTCGCCTTGAACATACCAAAGGTATATTTACCTGCTTCAAAGCCGGGGGTCTTCAGAGGATTGGTCTCATCATAGTAGTAGTTGTCGATCAGCTTGTCCGCCCAGTTCAGAGCTTCGAGCACCTCATCGGATCCGCCGTAAGCAGCCATCTTGCCGTTCTCGTCGAAGTCGAAATACTTGCCGCCGTTCAGGTAAGGAACGAGCTGCACAAGCAGACGGTAGTCGCCGCCCAGACCATACACGTCGATAATACCATCATTATCGATATCGCGGGTCGCCTTGGCGAGCAGTTCTTCAAAAGCCGCCCAGGTCCAGGTGCCTTCTGCCTGCATATCATAGATGGAGTTCCAGTCGATGCCGGCTTCTTCGCAGAGACGCTTGTTGAAGAAGATCATGTTGACGGGAGAGGAAGCGGTATTGGCAGGAGCATAGTGCTTGTCACCAACGGTCAGGAAATCGTCGCAGGCGGTGTTCCAGTAGCCGGTGGAGTAGTCAAAAGCGCTCATATCCCAGCCCGCGCAGTAGCCATTGGCGACAACGCTCATGGCATACTCGGAGTGAATCTGATAGATGCAATAGTAGGACAGATCAGGATTGGCAACGTATTCCATCATGTTCTTGTGAAGTTCGGAATAGGAGCCGCCCTTCTTCACGACGATGTTGCAGTTGTAGGTTTCCATGATCCAATCATAGAAGTCATACTTGAGCTGCTGTTCTTCAGTGGGATCTTCCTTGCGCTTGTCGCCGTCTTCAGCGCTCCAGTAGTTCAGGATGTAGATGGTCTTGCCGCCCAGATCAAGGCCTTCCTTGACCTCGGGATAGCCCTCTGGTACTTCGGCCATGGCGGCGAAGCTGACGAGAATCATTGCTGCAGCCATAACCAGTGCTACGATTTTTTTCATTGGATTTCCTCCTTTTATTTTTTGTGCCCATCCCGGACACAGGAAGTCAATCGAAAAGAACGATCACATTCTTAACAATATTCTATGCTCTGCAGGGCATAGCGTCAATGTAGATTTCGCACATCCAACTGTCTTTTTCGCTCATTTTCACATGAAGCGGTTACTCTTTGGAGCCGCTCATGACAATGCTCTGTACGAAGGTCTTCTGCGTGAAACAGTACAATACAATCAGGGGCACACTGCAGAACAGGATACTGATCGATGCGAGCTGCGTTTGAATCAGATCGGACACGGACGCAAGCGTGTCACCCACACTGTAATATGCCTTGACACGGTCGGAAAGGGACTGCATCGCAGAAGAATAGGTGCTGTATCCCGTAAGGAAGTTGGATGTATAGAAGGAATCCGTCCACTGCCAGACGAAGGAGAACAGGAAGCAGGACGCGATAATGGGCAGGGCATCCGGCAGCATGATTTTGACGAAGGTATGCACATTGGAGCAGCCGTCCACGTACGCCGCTTCCTCAAGACTTACGGGTATGCCTTTGAAATATTCGCGCAGAAGGAAAATAAACAGGCCGTTCTTGATGCCCATGCAGGTCAGACTCATCATAGTGTAAGGCCAGATAGAGCCGCGAAGTGCCAGGGGTTTGCCCGTCAACGCCTTGAAGATGCCGAACACATCAAAGTTCATAAAGTGCAGATACAGCGGAACCTGTATCGTCTGAGGCGGAACGATGATCAGCAGGACGACAAAGCCGAACCACATTTTTTTGAGCGGGAACTCAAAGCGCGCAAACGCATAGCCCACCAGAGTCGCGCAGATCACCTGACAGGCGGAAATGAGCAGGGCTATCCACGCTGTGTTCATCAGCGATTTGGGCATATTGGTCAGTTCAATCACCAACCGATAATTTTCCAGCGTCACATGACGCGGAATCAGGCGAACCGTGCTGTCATAAAGGTCGTCCGACGTCATGAGTCCCTGCAGGAAACGGGTAAGCAGGGGTTGGACAATCATAAAGCACAGACCAATGAGCAGGATACCGCGAACAACGGATACGCAGACTCTGCCTGCTTTTCTGCGCATGAGGTATCCCTCGGAGCGACGGTTCCGCTCACGGAAGCTCACCTTGCGGGACGCAGGAGTTACGGTCTTCTCAGTCATTGATTGCTTTCACCCCTTTGTTGATGATGAGCGCGCACACGCCGATGAAGGCAGCCGCGAAGCCGAAATAAACCCAGCTCATGGCTGAAGATGTGCCGAATTTTCCCTGGGAGTACATGACAAAATCAGCCCAGTACATGACGCTGTTATCGCTCTTCATGAAGCAGTCCACCACCGTGTAAACACAGTTGACCAGCAGCAGCGGACAGACCATGGGAAAGGTGATTTTCCAGAAGCTTTCCCACGCGGAGCAGCCCTCGATGGAAGCCGCCTCATACATGGAGGGCGGAATGCTCTGCAGACCGGACAGGAACACGATAATCTGAACACCGCTGTTCATGGCAATATCATAAATGGAATCAATCAGCCGGAACAGGAAGTTGAACGTGGTCCCTCCCATACCGCTTACCGTCAACAAATTCTGAAGTCCCTCGGAGATATTCACGCCGCCCGCCTTCTGCATCTCCGCAGCCATGCCCTTTGCCACATTGAAGGCAGAGTCGGGATTTTCCATGCCGGGCAATACACCGGCGGAAAGGATGACGGGCAGGAACAGGATGGCGCGCACCACGAGGCGGCCCTTGAACTCCTGATTGATAATGACCGCCAGCACAAAGGCAAACACCGTAACCGAAAGGGTATTGGTAACGATGGTGCTCATAGATTCCAGCAGGAATTTCTTGTAGCTGGCATCGACGTTGAACATATACTTGATATTGACCGCGCCGGTAAATTTTTGGTCATAACCGGAGCCGGGGATCAGGGTCACCTCACAGAAGCACATCCACAAGGACTGCAGGAGTGGTTTGAACAGAAACGCGAGGAAGCCGATGATGAAAGGCAGCATGAACAGGTAGCCGGTACGAGCGCGACGGGCCTGAATGGTACCATACTGCTTACTGCCCGGAATGAACATGGCTGCCGATTCCGCAATGCCACTGTACCAATGCTTGCGGTATCTGCCGTCTCTTGTGATCACTTGTTGCCACTCCTTTCAACCGCATAATCTCTGGCAGGAATCACGATGCCATTGATGGTGAAGTCAGTATTGCCGAAGTTGACGTAGACCTTTGTTCCATCTTCATAGCACGTCACAGTAGTATCGCTGCCCGCCTTTCCAAAGGAAACGATTCTGACGGTATTCAGGTCCTTCATTTCCTCCTGATAGCGCGTAATGATTGCTATGGCGTCATCACGCCACAGTTCATAGTTCGCAGCGAACAGATTTGTGTAGTCGCTTTCACGCACAACGGTGGAATCGGCATCCATAAAGCAAAAGGACAGACCCGCTCCATACTCGGCGCTGCGGAGCACCTCTTCCCAATAATCCCCTGCCAGATTCACAGGCGTGCCCGTATAGTCCTTGATGCCGTGCAGAATCATCTGATAAAACGGCACCTGAGTATCGATGATGGCATAATCATTACCCATGAAGTTCATGTCAGTAATGAGATCCGCATAGGCAACGGCATAATCATTGCCTTTTTTGATGCTTACTTTCTGACCTAACTCGGAAGCATAGCGCAAAACGGAAACATTATTATCCAGCACCTGCTCGCGGGTCACGGTTTGCTCCGGATCCAAATCGGAAGAGAGCAGATCTCCGATATCGCGGAACGCCACACCGTAAGCTCCGTGCCCGTTGACAGCAGAAACAAGGTTTCTTGCCATTTTATCCGCGAACTCCGCGCTCACAAGATAGTACCCTTCGCTTTCTTCATCCGCATCGTAGATGGCGATGGAGTAATCCCACAGTTTTACGCTGTCATTCGTGGTAAAGCGCGCCGCATCCCGGTAGATAAAGAAGCCGTCCGGAGCACCGCTGTCATAAGCAAAGCAACTGATGCCGTCAAAGTAGAGCGGCACATTTTTTGCCTCGGCCTCCGCCATGAGTTCGTCCATCCCTTCGCTTCCGCCCAGTTCCTTCTGCGGCTTCACCTTGGTGAGAACCTTCTGTCTGAGACCGCCGTTACTCCAGCCGCTCATTCGCAGATTCAATCCGCGTACGCCCGACGAAAGCAGATCATCCATGATGCCGGCCGCCTCGGCAAAGGTAGTGGTTTCCACAACCGTATCGATGGGGATGCCCATTTTGACGACCTTGCGGTCTATGGCGCCGATCAGTTCCACGTTGACAGGCGTTTCGGCGGAGGCACTCTGCGTTACCATTTCGGGATAGCGTTCCAGCAGTCTATCCCTGTAGGCGGAAGCCATTTCACCGATATCATCGCTGCCAACGAAACGGTAGCGCTGCACAATGGATGTCTCGGGGAGTTGATTCTCGAACACGTATACGGTAACGCCGGCCTTGGTGCTGATTTCGTAGGTATCCGCATGCAGCACCGTGTAATCGGAATAGGCGGTATTGTAGCTATTGACCCTTCCCGCGATGTCAGCATTGATACCCGCATAAGGTGCCGCACCTTCGATCATGCACAGGAACGAGCCATTGTCACCAGTCATACCGAACACCGGGAAGCTGTTCTCTGTTTCGCTGACTGCCTGTTTGCGCAGCACGCAATAGTCCCAGCCATAGACATTGGCATAATAGGCATTCTGGGAGAGTTTCCCGTTATTATAATTGATAATTGCTCCGCCTCCCTCCGGAATCAGGATAAAGCCCTCTTCCTGCATTCCGGCCGCGCCGAACATGGGCAATACGGAAATGCCGGTGAGCGGATAGCTGTTATAATAGCGCATTTCATCATAAGGGAGCTCGACCACGAGGTCGTTTCCCTCAAGGCGGTAATGTACGGTCACATTGAATATGGGGCCTTCCTCCAGCTCCTTTGTGCCCGCAACCAGCGCCTTGTCGCGCTCGTAATCCTCCCGGCTATATCCGGCATCCCTCAGATAGGTTTCCAGCTTCTCCTTGTTGCTGTCCTTGATGTCATTTTTGAGGATATACAGTGCCTGTTCGGTAACGGACGGATACATGGCGATGAGCTCCTCTTTGTTGGACTTGCTGTCCAATTTAGCGGGCTCCACCAAAGTGAAGAAACCGGAGACCTTGGACTTGTTGGCCGATGACATTCCCGCCGTCAGCGCGGTGTAATCCGCCTTCGTGATGGCTTCCGGAATCATGTAGATTCTGCCCAAGCGGCCCACGGAATAGCTCACGCGAATACTTCCGTCCTCTTCCACGGCAGCATCAAATGTCTGGTCCTTAATGGAGTAGGCATAGTTGTTCATGTCGGTGGCGCCGGAGGATGTGGTATAGCTTAATATGAGCGTGGAAGAGAGAATTTCCTTATTGTTGGTAAGTGCAATTTTGTCCTCTGACGCATCGGCCGGGTTTGAATACCACGTGCGTCCGCTTTCCTTCTCGGTGACGGAAAAGAACGTATCGGAGGGATTCATTTCAAAGCGCAGGGAGTCGTTTTCCATCACGAGCATCTCTCCGCCATCCCCGCCGCGGTACACTTCCGGCGGATTCTCGGTCCTTTTTTTCTCATCATCGTACAAAGGACGAATGAGGAGTACGAGTACTGCAGCTATGACAGCAATCGCAGCTGACGTGAGCAGAAGCTTAAGCCAAAATGCCTTTATCTTCATTTTCTCTCCCCTCCTATCCGATTCTGTAAACGTATTCCTTATACAAGGCGATGACGTAGTTGATCAGGTCATTAAGCATACTGAATATGATCAGCAGCAGGAAGATGATGACCGCCGCGGCAAAAATAGTCATGATCAGGAAGATAATCGTCTTGCCCGGTTTGTAGTCATGAACCTCCATAAGTCCCACAAAAGCAAGGAAGAGGCACCAGACGATGGCAATCACGTTGAATACGAAATAAAGCGATGCCTCATCAAAGGCCAGAGCATGGCTCAGCAGCGTCGTGGGAATCATGATGAGCACATACGGCACCAACGCATAGCACATTGCCATGTAGATATCCGGGAATCTGCCCTTACCATCAAACAGCGTAGTCATCGACCAGTTGCCGAAGCAGAGGATCAGGAACGGCAGCAGCAAGGCAGCTATGCGTTCCGCCACATTGATGTACTGTACGGGGCTATCGACGAACTGGAAATTCGTATACATCATTTTGAAGATGTACGTGGCAAGGAACAATACAAGCCATGTGGTGGCTGCTGCAATGGAGCCGCGCTTTTCATGCACCAGATCCCAAAATCCGTCAAAGGGATGGAATAGGACATGGAACGTATATTTCATGGACTCCGCGTATTTGCTTTTCGCCCATTTGAAGCCTTGCTTTTTCCGTGAAAGCGCCGACTGAGACTCGGGACGTACGGAATCGATTTCCTTTTTGATCCTGCCGCGGATTTTGATGGCTATGGGCGTTATCAGAATCAGGATGAACAGAACGACGATCCAGCCGATGTTGTTCTCCACCCATTCCTTGCGGAAGAACCGGAACGCCCGCCCGTAGTTTTCCTTGTCGTGGGCAGTTTCAAAGCAATCCATGGCCTCCTCGTATTTTTCCTGACGCAGGAGACTGCGACCGATTCCGATGAACACAGGCGTGTAGTTGGCATTCATTTGAAGCACTCTCTGCCACGTTTCGGCAGAGCCGGAATAATCGCCCCTGTCATATTGATTATACGCGTCATAGATCAGGTTGCCGTACTCCGTAGGCGTAAACACGGTAACACTGTTTTCAAACTGATCCAGACATAGCAGATCATTGCCCATATGCTCAATGGAAACGGGGCCCGTGAACGCTCCGTCATAATTCCCCTGCGTTCCAAACGCCCACAACATAATACCCTGCGTATCATAGCCGAACAGGCGGCCGCGGGTCTTGTCAAAGGCCACGTAGACTCCATTATCCAGCACCGCGATATCCACGAACCGGGACGGACCGGGCGACTCATTCCAGACAAGATCTCCGACCGGCGGATACTTGTCATTTTTGATCAGAATATCGTTGCCGAGACCGTTCAGTTTGCGGATTGGCTTTGCGGAATCATTGAGCAGGTTGCCAACCTCAAAGGTATTGGTTACGGCATAGATAAAGCCGCGCGAATCCATGCAGATATTGTCGTACTCCGTCGGCACAAAGGCCTCCGTCTGCGCCTGCTGCTCTTCCGTCAGAAAATAGTATTTCCAGATATATTCGGCGAGAGAGGTTGTTACGGGGCTTGCACCGATGAAGCCGACAAACTTACCGCTTTTTTCGAACTTCACAAGACCCTTGTTAATGTTGGTCGCCAGGACGTATACTCTTCCCGCGTGATCAGCAACAACCTTATACGGCAGGAAGGATTGGCTTTGGTCAAAAACAGCATCCGTCGGTTTCAGATACTCACGGACAAAGTTCAGATCCCGATCCAGCAGGAGCACGCGATTGTTGTTGGTATCGGCAATGTAGATATCGCCGCTTTCGGTCACAAATACATCCTGCGGTGTATTGAAAGTATTATTTTCATGTCCGCTGAAGCTGTCAATGATGCGCAGAAGCGTAAACCCGTCTCCATCCCTGAGAATCTGCAGGATGCGGTTGTTGCCCGTATCGACAAGATACAGTTCATCTCCGCAGACATACAGACTCTGCGGTCTGCGGATGGCTGTTTCCAGTCCCAGCGAACTGCTCGTGATCACCGTAGCCACGCGGTACGCATCAGGAGAGGGGCATATCTCGTTCCAATAGTCGTAATTGTAAGTATAGGAGGTCGAGAAACCATCGGTAGAAGCGTAAGCGCAGCTCGTCTGAAGAAGCATCAGGACGATCAGAAGGAAAACCGGAAAACGTTTGTTGTTTTTCATATTTCTCCCTCCTTAATCCTTGAGACCGGAGCTGGCCATGGTTTCCAGTATCTTGCTCTGTGACAGAATAAACGTACCGATAGGGACCAGCATGATCAGCACCGTAACCGCAGCTGCCTGACCAGTGCGGGCGATGCCGCCGGCCTGAATCTGCTGCAGCGCGTACACCAGCGTCTTCTTCGCCTCGGAATAGATCGTAGTGGAGGCACTGGTGTTCCACAGAGACTGTACGGAGAAAATGATTACGGTCAGCCACGCGGGTTTCACGTTGGGCATGACGATACTCCAGAAGATGCGGAACTCGCCGGCGCCATCGATATGGGCAGCTTCAATGAGCGATGTGGGCATGCCCTCCATGAACTGCTTCATCATAAACAGACCAATGGGCGCCGAGAAGGCGGGCAGAATCAGCGACCAGTAGGTATCGATGATATGCAGCTTGCTCATGATGACATAGTTCGGGATGGCCGTCACATAACCGGTAAACATAAGGCAGGTGACGATGACGGCAAATATGGCCTTTCCGCCGGGGAAATCGTACTTTGCCAGTACGAATGCAGCCATGGACGCGATGATCAGATGTCCGAAGGTACCGATGGCGGTAATGCCAACGGTGTTGATGACATAGCGGCTGAAGGGCACCCAACTCTGTCCCAGCGTGATGCGCAGGTCGGAGTAGTTATCGAAGGTGATGCGCCGCGGGAATACCGTGGGCGGAAAACGGAACAGCTCGTCCAGAGGCTTCAGGGAGCTGCTGATGGCGAACACCAGAGGGAATGCCATCATGAGGGCAACGAAGGTCAGAAGCAGATAGATGACGATGTCGCCGCCCACGCTGCGGTTGGGCTTTTTGCGGAGCTTGCCGCGCTTTGAGGGCTTTACGATGCGCTCGCCGCGCAGATCCGCCAGTCTGCTCAGTTCGTCCGCCCGCGACTTGACCTGCTTGGGACGGGTCGTCCAATGGGTATCGATGTGGCGGTAGCAAGCCAGTCCGCGTTCCAGAGAAACGCTGAACGCGTTCCCGTTTGTCAGCTTCACGGAAACGGTCGAAGTCACACCACCGTTGCGAACGTTATGAAGAGACGCGATATCGGAAAAAGCAAAATTGAGGATTTCCTCTTTTTTATTTGAGATGAACGAAGCTCCTGTTTCGCCCAGTTGAAGCATTCCCGGGATTCTTCCTTTCCCGGCGATAGTCAGAGTACCATTGGAAACAACAATCACTTTCTCATTCATGCTCAGGTACCTACTTTCGACAGTGCGGAGGAGATCAGATTCTTACACAGAATCATAACCAGGAACAAAAGCGTTGCAATGGCGCTGGCATATCCCATCTCAAAGCGGCTGGTACCATAATCATACAGATGGGTGACCACGGTACGAGCCGCGTAGTCCGTAGAAGGATAACCGGCCAAAGCCATAGGAACATCACATACGTTGAAGGCCGCCGTGATGCTCATGACCGCGCCGAACAGCAGCATGAGCTTCATGGAAGGCAACGTGATGTGGTAAAGTTCCTGCCAGCGGTTGCGCACGCCGTCCACGTAACCCGCCTCATAGATGCTCTTATCGATGCCCTGGAAACCAGCGACAAAGGAGAGGAAGCCCGTGCCCATGCTCATCCACAAAATGACTATAATCAGAACCGGCATAATGTATGTCGGATTGGAGAGCCACAGGATCGGCGTGTCCACCAGACCCAGATTGAGCAGGAGCGAATTCAGATAACCATAAGCATCGCCGCGGAAAATGATGGAAAAAATCGTATACGCGTTGCCCGCAATGGACGGCGCGTAGAAGATAACCACGGCGATGGTTCTGATCCAGTGGGGCAGCTCATTGATAAACCACGCGAACATAAAGGAGAGCATATAGCCCAGCGGTCCCGTGATGATTGCAATGATGAATGTGTTCTTAACCGCGATCAGAAAGACCTCATCCTGCAAAATCAAATTGATATAGTTCTGCATGCCGATGAAGCCGGGTTTTTCCAGTACGTTATAATTCGTAAATCCGTAAAAGATGGATGTGCAGATCGGTAGAATATTGAAGGTAAAGAACAGCAGCAGATACGGCGCAAGAAACAGGTAGCACACCTTCATACGCCCCGCCTTATGAAGGGTATAGCGGAAATCCCGCTTCTTTTTTTCACGCCAGAGTCTCATCAATGATTTCGTTTGCATGAATGCACTCCTCCTTTCCGTCAGTCAATCGGAAGATCGAATTCTTTGCGTTTGGTCTTGATTTCCTCGTTGATGGTCTTCGTGTAGGTGGTCAGCACCTCACGCGGATCATCCTTGTCGTTGATGACCTTGCGGATGGCATTTGTGATATGGCGGGTTCTGGAGTAGCCGCCGGCAATCTCGGGAACGCCCACAGTGCTGGCCATTTGGGTTGTCAGTACCTCAAGCTGAGCATCCGTCCAGCTGAGCTGCGGGAGTGCGGACGTGTTGGCCGTCGCATACCGGGCAGAGGCTCCCATGATGCTTTCGATTTCGCGTCCGAACTGTACCTGCGTGTCAGCGCAAGCCCACCACTTCATGAATTCCCAGGCGTTTTGCTTCTGCTTTTCGTCCTCCTGATGAATCATGATGGAACAGACGCCGTTACTCTGTACCGAATGGTCCACGCTTCCGTCCTCAAGCAAAGTGCCGGGAATCAGTGATAAGTCCCAAAGTCCTCTGATTTCGGGCGCGGAAACCATGAGCGTATTGTAGGTGGTATATCCGTCAATGCCGATCGGCATCTCGCCGGAACGGAAGCGGCTCACAAAATCGTAGCCGGTGGGAAGACCGTAATCGGTATACAGACTCGTGTAGAACTTGAACGCCTCAACTCCCGCCTCACTGTCGATCATCGTTTTTTTGCCGTCCTCGTCATAAACGGATCCGCCGTTCTGGAAGAGCAGAGAATTGTAAACACTGAGGTCCGGATTTGTGATTTCGGGATAGCGTATGCCCATCGTCATGTTATTGCCTTGAAGCGTGGGCAGCATATCGATGACATCCGTCCATGTCTCGGGAACATCAAGTTCAAGCTCCTCCAGAATGTCCGTCCTGTAGAACAGCACGGAGAAGGTCTGAGTCTCGGGCAGCGCGTAGACACCGCCACAATAACGGTAAGGAGTCAGGGCGCTTTCGTAATAAACCGAGGTGACTTCTTCAAAATCATTAAACGCCGACAAATCCTCTACGGCATTGCGCATGGCATAGTTGACGGGAACGGAGTTATCCATACCGAGTACGATGTCGGGACCGTTTCCTGCCGCAATCGCCGTCAGAACCGCGCCGGACTGCACCAGCTTCATATTGACCGGAATACCTGTCTCGGCAGTAAAGCCGTTATCGATCATGTTTTTCAGCACATTGGATTGATCACGTCCCGTTACCAGCCAGACCGTAAGGGGTTTCACTTCGCCGTCTTCATCATACTTATTGCCCAAAGAGTTGTAGTCAACAACGAAGGATGCAAAGCAGGAGCGGATCTCATGAAGCGCCGTGGCAAGGAATCCCTCTTTACTTTCGGGAATCGCGCCGTTTTCTCCGCTTACCACAATCAGATCCACATCCAGCTTGCATTCGGACATCTCCTGCAGAGCGGTACCAAGGGATGTGATGTTGTCCTTGAAGGACGTCAGATTGCGGGTAATTTTGGAGTTCTTTGCAACGAACTGTTCCAGCTGCACCGCCAGCGTCTGCGCCACCGCGATGCGGTCGTTCTTTTCGCCCATCACGGCCACGGCGTCATCCACAATCTTATACAGGCGCTTGCTTTCCAGATCCATGCCCTCGATTACTTCGGGATAGATACCCTTGATATTGTAGTCGCGCAGGCTGTCCGGGTTTGTTCCCGTGAGCACCAGGATCTTCCGGTACATCTGATTCAGGCGATAGATGCTGTTCTCGATATCCTGCAGCAGCTGTCCGTTATCCCCAAGGGTTGCCTCCATACGGATGGTATGCCTGCCGGCAGTCAGATAGAAACGGTATGCATTTCCGGTTTCATCGGAAAGGGTCTTTGAGTCCCACTTGGTTCCGTAGGGGAAAGCCACGGAGTACAGAGCGTCAAATGGCACCTCTCCGTCCAGATAGACTGTGCGATAGGAAACAGAGCCGCGCTGATAGATCTGGCGGGCTTTGATTGTAATATTGTAGCAGCCGTCCTCGGGAACTTCAAACTCCCACTCGATCCACTGACCGGCGCTGTTCCAGGAATCGCCGCCAATGTAGTTGAGCACCGTATTTTTTAAGTTATTGGGTTCTGTAGCGGGAGAAGAACGGTCATAACGCGCATAGAGAGAAGGAGAAGACCGCACATACGCGCTTTCACCCTGAATGGTGAGACTGAAGCTTTCCGCTTCTTCACTCATGACAACCTCCGGTGTTCCGGAGGCATATTCTTCATAAGTCCTCCGTTCCGAAACAGGCGTCAGCTCGATGCCGCAGATGATGATAGGTTCATTGACCGCGGCAAGGCCGATGGTGTTGATTCCTTTCTCGAAGAAGAACCGATACGGCTCGGTAACATAGCCCATGTCATCCTTGCAAAACGCGCTCTGAACTTTGAATATTTCTTTATGAGAAGGACGGATCTCATTGCCCTGATTGTCCTTGACTACTTCGCCGGAATCCGCCCAAAGGCGGGAGAAGCACAGTGATGATGCACCGCTGAACGGCACCTCGCCGTTGATTGTCAACCGGCGGGTAGGGTCGATGCCTCTGGATGACACCGTCAGGTAGGTGATGCGGATTTGATACATGCCTTCTTCCGGCACATCGGCCTCCCACGTTACAGCAGATGAATCGGCGCAGTATACACCGTCTTCAACCATCTCGCCGTCACCCATGAAGCGCGTAATATCGACTGTCACTCCGGTCGAAGGCATTTTCGCCCCGGTATGGGAATTCAAATAGGCACTGTAGCTGTCTCCTCTGCCGATTCCCGAAATATCAGTATTCAAGTCGACTCCCGCGTATTTTTCGCTGAAGTTTTCCTCCCCACCCATGAGCAGCGCGATTACCGTGGCCAGCAAAACAACGGCAGCGGTTATCATGACCCATTTGATTGATTTTTTCATTCGCATATCCCCCATTTACCGTCATCCGGCGGAATCAGGCACTTCGGTTCCGCCGCCAATGTTATCGGCACTTACATGCTACGACCGTATGATACTAAAATACTAACTATAATTATATAAATTCGCAAGTGCGTGTAAATTAACAAAAGCAACAACTATTTACCTTTTTCGATCTTTACAGATATTTTCATGCTCCATGTTCATCAGATTATGCCTGAAAATGACAAATGAAAAAGCTATTTGCCATTTGAAAACCGGAATGGTTTCATATATAATATATGAAAGTGATTTTTATCGAACGAAATTGAACAGGAGAAATGTGCAGTATGAACAGTTTCCGTCTTTTTTCTGCCCGTGAGATCAAGCCCCGCGGCTGGCTGAAGCGCCAGCTGGAACTTCAGGCAAACGGCCTTTCCGGAAACCTCGACAAGGTCTGGCCCGACATCCGTGACAGCGCATGGATCGGCGGAGACCGCGAGGGCTGGGAACGTGTCCCCTACTGGCTGGACGGCTTCATTCCCCTTGCCTATCTGTTGGAAGACGAGGATATGATCGGCCGCGTGCACAAATATATCGATGCCATCATCGCCGGTCAGGACGAGGACGGCTGGCTCTGTCCCTGCAAAAAAGAGGATATCCCCACCTACGACACCTGGGCGGTGCAGTTGATTTCCAAGGTGCTGGTGGTCTACTATCAGTGCTCGGGCGATGAGCGCATCCCGGATGTCGTCTACAAGATGATGAAAAACTACCACTCACTCCTTACGAGTGGTGTCAGCATATTCAGGTACTGGGCAAAGGCCCGCTGGTTCGAGAGCTTCATAGCCCTCAACTTTCTGTATGAGCGCAAGCCCGAACCCTGGATGAAAGAACTGGCGGAATTTCTCGCCGAAAACGGCCTCGACTATCAGGCGAAGGCAGAAACGTGGGTTCGTCCCCTGAACAAGTGGACGCACTGGACCCACGTGGTCAATCTCGCCATGATGATCAAAACCGAGGCAGTCACCAAAGACCTGCTGGGAGACAAGTATAAGGGGCAGGCAGCGGAGCTTTATGACACGCTCATGAAATACAACGGCACGCCGGTCGGCATCTTCACGGGTGATGAATGCCTGAGCGGATTGAGTCCCATCCAGGGTACGGAGCTGTGTGCCGTGACCGAGCTTATGTATTCCGCCGAATGGCTTTACATGATAACAGGTGAAGAAAAGTGGGCGGAGCTATTGGAGCTCATCGCCTTCAACGCCCTGCCCGCCACCATGAGCGACGATATGTGGGCACATCAGTACGATCAGCTATCCAACCAGATTTCCTGCGAACGCTTCCCCGCCCCCGGCAAGCCGATTTTCCGCACCAACGGTGTGGAATCCCATCTGTTCGGGCTTGAGCCCAATTTCGGCTGCTGTACCGCCAATCACAATCAAGGCTGGTCCAAGTTTGCCTTGTCTGCCTTTATGCGCAGAGGAGACACCGTGCTTTCAGCACTTCCCGTTCCTTCTTCCGTTGAGGCAGACGGAATCAGTATCACGCTTGATACAGACTATCCTTTCAAAAACGCACTGCACTATACCATCAAGCCCGGCCGCGCGTTTACTCTGAATGTGCGCGTTCCTTCCTTCGCGCAAGACATCACCGTGAATGGAAAACCTTCCGAAGGCGGTATACTGTCCTTCGACATTGCGCAGAACACCGGTTGCACAATCGACATCGCCTTTAAGACCGTGCCCGCATACAACGATACTCCCTGCGGTCTCAAATCGGTCAAATGCGGTTCTCTGGTATTTGCTATGCCGATTACCTATGAAAAGAAAATGTATGAGTACGAGAAGGACGGCGTGGAGCGCAAGTTCCCGTACTGCGATTACGAGTACATCGGCAAATCCGAGTGGCGCTACGGCTACACCGGAGACGCGCTGACGGTGGAAAAGCAGGAGATCAACGATATCCCCTTCTCCTCCGAGCATCCCCCCGTCACGGTACATACCGTCGTCAGACCCATCGAATGGGACTTTGAGGACGGCTTTGACACGGTCTGCGCAAAATACCCAACCGATACCAAACCGCTGGGCGATGAGGTGCCGGTGCAGCTTTATCCCTACGGCTGCGCCAAGCTGCGCATGACCCAGCTGCCCTTTGTGAATCAGAACCTGAAAGGACGGAGGTAATTACCATGCTCGTTGATCTGACCAGAAATCTGAACCGCAAAACCCGCTCGATTTCCGCGGAGAACCTTACGGGCGCACCCGGCATGGGCGCCAGAACGCCCGTGGAGGAGGGAAGCGCCGGCGGATGTGCCCGCGATCTGGGCACAGGTTGGAAGGTGAACCCCTTCCTGATTGCCGAGCCCGGCAGCACGCTGGTGCTTGCCGACATCCGGGACATGGGCATGATCAACCACATCTGGTTCGCAGGCCCCGCCCCCCGTTACTGGCGCAACGTCATCCTCCGCATTTATTGGGATGATGAAGAAAATCCCTCCGTGGAGTGCCCTGTGGGCGACTTCTTCTGCATGGGCTGGCAGGTATACAGCCAGATCAACTCTCTGGCCGTTTGCGTCAACCCCGGCAGTGGACTCAACTGCTACTGGGACATGCCCTTCAAAAAACGGGCGCGCATCACCATGGAAAACCGCTCGGAGGACACGCTGCACTACTACTATCAGGTGGACTACTGCCTCACGGAGCTTCCCGCGGATACCTGCTATTTCCACGCGCAGTTCCGCCGCGTGAATCCCCTCCCCTACAAGGGCGTGTATACGATTCTGGACGGCGTGCGCGGCAAGGGACATTATGTGGGCACCTATCTTTCCTGGGGTGTCAATAACAGCGGCTGGTGGGGAGAAGGCGAGATCAAGTTCTACATTGACGGCGATACGGACTATCCCACCATCTGCGGTACCGGCACCGAGGACTACTTCGGCGGTTCCTATAATTTTGAGGACCCCGCCACGCACGATCATTACGCCGGCTTCTCCGGTCCCTACAGCGGCATGCAGGTCATCGAGTCCGACCGTCTCTATCGCAGCCAGATGCGCTTCGGCCTGTATCGCTGGCACCTGACCGACCCCGTATGCTTCGAGAAGGAGCTGAAGGTCACCATTCAAGCGCTGGGCTGGCGCAGCGGAAAGCGCTACCTTCCCCTGCAGGACGACATCGCCTCCGTGGCCTACTGGTACCAGACGTTGCCCGCCTCTGCCTTCCCCGCGCTGCCCGGCAAGGATGAAATGGAAATCATCTGACAGGAGACACGAATATGCCGTTTTTATACGAAACGCACCTGCACACCCGTCAGGGCAGCAAGTGCGGTAAGGCCTCGGGCAAAGAGCAAGCGGACTACTATAAAGCTCTGGGCTTTGCGGGCATCATCGTCACCGATCACTTCTTCGGCGGAAATACAGCCATTGACCGCTCCCTCCCGTGGAAAGAAAAGGTGGAACTGTTCTGTCTCGGCTACGAGGACGCCCTTGAGGAAGGCCGGAAAATCGGGCTTGATGTATTTTTCGGCTGGGAACAGGGATTTTGGGGCGACGAATATCTGATATACGGGCTGAACAAGCAATGGCTTCTGGAGCACCCCGAGTACGATCACTGCAGCAGGCAGACCCAGCTGCGCCTTGTCCACGAGGGCGGCGGCTGCGTGGTGCAGGCTCATCCCTTCCGCTGCAGGCATTCGATCTCGGTCAAGCTTGGACGGCAATTCTGCGACGGCGTTGAAGCTTATAACGGCGGAAATCAGGACATCGAAAACCTCTGTGCACGCAACTACGGGCTGGATTGCGGTCTTCCGCTCACCGCCGGCTCCGACAACCACAGTTCCGCGGACTGGATGTACCCGAATCACATTTTCGGTGTGGAGTTGCAGAATAAGCTTACCGGCATCAGCGATTATGTGAATCTCATTCTGAATCACGGTCCCATCGGTCTATATGTTCCGGAAAATCGCCTGAACCCACAGTTCGATGACACCCCTATCGAATCTTTCTACTTCGATGAAAACGAACAGCCGGTCGTCAATACAAACCGGGACTGGCTCAAATGAAAGGAAGCTCAACTATGGCATTTCCCGACCTGACCTCATTTCTGGAGCGGCAGACCGCAACTCTTGTTCCGGGCTGCGATGTATGCGTCATGCAGGATCACAAGGTGCTGTACCGCGGTTTTGCGGGCATGCGCGACCGGGAAGCACGCGTCCCCATGCAGGGCAACGAGATCTATCCCATGTATTCCATGAGCAAGATTGTCACGGTAGTTGCCGCAATGCAGTTGTTTGAGAAGGGCTTGTTCCGCCTGAATGATCCGCTTTCCCGCTATATTCCGGAGTACGCACACATGCAGGTACTGCATCCGGATGGCACCGTCCGCGATGCGGAAAAGCCCATCACGATCAAGCACCTGTTCACCATGTGCGCGGGACTCGATTACAAGGTGAGAGACGACTTCATGACTCGTGTCCGCGAAGAAGCGGTACCGCGGGGTTGCCCCACACTTGAGATCATCAGGGCGCTGGCAGGTCGTCCCCTGTGCTCCGAACCGGGCACAGAGTTCCGCTACAGTCTCTGCCACGATGTGCTGGCGGCCCTTGTGGAGGTATTGAGCGGCGAAAAATTCCGCACTTATGTGCAGAAAAATATCTTCTCTCCCCTCGGCATGGTCGCAAGCAGCTACCATATTTCGGATGACATGCGCCCCCTCATGCCCAGGCAATACCATTGGGAAAAGGACAGGGCCGTGCCCGGCGGATGGCCGGAGGATCAGCTGACATTCGGCAGCGAGTATGACAGCGGCGGAGGCGGCGTGCTGTCCACAGTGGACGATTTCCGCCTGTTTCTGGATGTCCTCGCCTGTGGCGGCACCGCGGAGGACGGGACCCGCATCCTGAGCCCCGCATCCATCCGCATGATGAAGGCCGACCAGCTGACCCCCGGGCAGGCCGCCACCTTCATAAAGGAAGTCCTTACCGGCTACAGCTACGGTCTGGGCGTCCGCACGGCGGTCGACCCGGTCGCGGGCGGCTTCGCCTCTCCCATCGGCGAGTTCGGTTGGAGCGGTGCCGCAGGTGCCTACGCGCTTGTCGACACCGAAAACCACCTCTCCATCACCTACGCCCAGAATGTCATCGGCATGGACGAATGTCTCATCCATCTGCCGATCCGCAATATCGTGTACGCGTCTATATAGAGACAAAATCGAAAGCTGCCCGGAAACACACGCGCGTGTTTCCGGGCAGCTTTTCGTACAATCGGTCATTCGATCACGACTGAGTCATAGCTCCCGCTTTGTTCCTTGTTGCGGAATTCCGTGGGAGATACGCCCACCATCCGCTTGAATATCTTACTGAAATAAAACAGGGATGAGTAGCCGCACGCCTCCGCAATGCTGCCCAAAGACTCCGGACCGTACAGGAGCATTTCCTTGGCATGGTCGATTCTGCATGACTGCAGATACTCCATCGGAGACTGCCCGAGATCATTGATGAACAGCCGTCTGAGATGGCTCTCGCTCACGTGCACATTATCCGCAATCTGACCGATATACAGATTCTGGTCTTTGTAATGGTTCTGCATATACTTGATTGCTTCGACCACATATTCGTGTCTGCTGCCGCTGATACGGCTATAGTATTCATATACCTTGCAGATCAGCTTATATATCTCAATGCGGCACTGCAGGGCATACGTTGCCTCGCTGGACTTCCACACAGATAACGCGCGTTCGAAATTCCGTGCAATTTCCTCGGGGACGGACTTGATTTGCAGAGGCAGAAACTGTATAAATCTGTCGTTCTCGGCGCAGTCGAAATCAATCACATAAAAGCTATTGACTTTGCTCAGACTGACGCCGGAATAAACAACGCCTTTGGGCAGAAACAGCACATCCCCCGCATGCGCTTCAATGATCTTGCCGGTAAAATTGTATTTGACCGTGCCTTCGGTCACGTAAATCAGCCCTGTTGCATAACGGGGAAACGCACTGGAGCGGCTCCAGTGCGGAAAGATGAAGTATTGAACAACATGAATCTTGGTAATCGACAGATCTATGTTTGCCGGCATAAGGCATTCCTCTCAGAGGTTTATTGAATCACGGTAAGCCCGGACTTTGTAAGCGTCTCCCCCGCAGCCGCGATTTCCCCGGCCGTCGGCTGACGGAAGACGGAAAAAGGTTTTCCAAGCATGTCATATTTGTTGTTGGCGAAGCTGTGATAGGGAAGCAGTTTGACACCGCGGATGCCTTTGAGCGGAGAAAGGAACTCCGCGATGAGACCGATCTCCGCCATGTTGACATCCGGCACCAGCGGAATGCGAATTTCAATCTGCGCTCCGCTTTCACTCAGGTGCTTCAGGTTATTCAAAATGAGTTCGTTTGATACCCCTGTTGCCTCGATGTGCGTTTCCTTTTTGAAAGCCTTTACATCAAACAGAAACAAATCCGTATAAGGCAGCACACGGTCAAATACCTTTTGCGGCACATAACCGCAGGTATCAACGGCAGTATTGATTCCCGCATTTTTCAGAAGCGTGAGCAACTCGACGGCGAAATCCGCCTGCATGAGCGGCTCTCCGCCCGACAGAGTCACTCCCCCTTTCTGCCCGAAAAACGCACAGTCTTCGATGAGGGCCGGCAGGATTTCCTCCCCCGTGACCTTCTTCCCGAATAGCTTCAGTGCTTCCATAAGGCAGAATGTCTCACAGAGACCACAGCCCACGCATTTTTCGCGGTCAATCAGGTGATTCCCGCCGCAAAACGAATGCGCATGCATCGGGCACACGCGTGTGCATTCCCCGCAGGCAACACACTTTGCTTTAGTATACCCCAATTCCGTACGAAAATCAAGACTTTCCGGATTGTGGCACCATTTGCAGCGCAGGGGGCAGCCCTTCAGAAACAGCGTTGTACGTGCTCCGGGACCGTCATGGATCTCAAACCGCTTGATGCCGGAAATCGTTCCGGTGATCATGATACACCCTCCAGCTGATGGATGAACATATCCTGTACTTCCCTGCTCATCTCCACGAAATATTCATTCCAGCCGCACACGCGCACCTGCAGGGTCCTGTATTTTTCCGGATACTCGCGGGCTTCCTTGAGCATCTCCAGATTCATAACGTTGCCCTGAATAGAGCAGCCGCCCATGCGGAAATAGGTGGTGATCAGCTGTTCGAACGCGTCAAGACCCGCGTCACCCTCCACGGCGGAGGGATGCAGCACAAAGTCCATAACGGCACCGTCCAAAAAGTCGGCCGTATCCATGGAGAGCACGGAGAGCATGTAGGCGGTGATGCCGTTGCGATCCATGCCGTTTACGGCATTGAAATTCTTGGAGAAGGGCTCACCGGCCATGCGCCCGTCCGGCGTGGCGGCCATATGCTCGCCCAGCCAGATATTGTTGGTGATGGAATCGCAGCCCATGCGGTAGCGTCCGCCTTCGGGCGTGGGCTTGTTCACGATGAGCCCAGCGGCGAATTTGTATACCTCGCGGGTAAGCGCGTCCGCCTCGGCGTTGTGGTTTCCGTATCTCAGCGGGCATCTCAGTATTTTACTGCGCAGCGCCTCGTAGCCCGCCCAGTTGCAGGCAAGGCACTTCCGCAGCTCGTCAAAGCTGATTACATGGTCATCGAAGACGAACTTTTTCACCATCAGCAGGGAGTCGACCAGAGTGGCGATACCGCAGCATTTGATGGAAATGTTGTGGTACTTCATGCCGCCGTTGAACACATCCCGCCCTTTTTCCATGCAGGACGTCAGAGTGCCCGAGTATATGGGCGAGGGATTGACCTGCATGTGGTAGCGGTTCTGCTTTTCGATGTTGTCCTTTGTAAACTCAATGATGTAGGTAAGGTGGGTAAAAAACGCATTTTTGAATTCCTGATAGGAATCAAAGCTCAGGGGCGTATTTTCGGAGAATTCCTTTCCGGTCAGCATATCCCGCCCGCCGTTCAAGGCAAACTCCACGGCCTTGGATATATTGAGCCAGGAAGCGCCGATCATGGGCTCCTCGAGGCCCACCAGTATGGGCTCGTAGCAGCCGAAGGGCGTGTAGGTCTGGGATTCTTTCCGGGAAATACCGATTTTTTCGTAGGCCTTGATGATGGCCTCGGTGCTGATTAAGCAGATGCTGCCCGAGCCGCCGCGGATCATGGCAAGCAGCTTGCGGAGCAGCTCACGGGGCATACCGGGATGACAGCACACATGGATCTTCGGATTGTGGATGCCCATGCCGTCATATACGTCCAGCAGCAGCCGGGTCAGCTCGTTCGTGGCGTCGTTGCCGTTTTCGTCCACGCCGCAGATGGCGAAGGGCTGGTCGGCAAAGCGCTTGGCTGCCTGACAGCGGATGTAGAAATAGCGGATAAGCTCCTTGATCTGTTCAAGCGTAAAGCGGCCGGATTCGAGATCCCTGCGGAAATAGGGCAGGTACAATTGGTCGATGCGCCCGAAGCTCCGCGCGCGTTCCACACCGATCTCCTCCATGTTCAGGAAGATGAAGCACAGCTCCATCACCTCATACAGGTCCCGCGGCTCCCGCTCCATGAGGTTTTTGACGCAAGCGGTAAATTCGGGCACATCGCAGGAAAGGGAGGTGTCGTACAGGCGCCGCATATACATGAGTATCGCTTTGTAGGAAATAATGACGGAATCGTAGAACAGCTCCTTATCCTCCGTCAGTTCCCCCTTCGCTGCCCACTCCGCCTTTTTATCCTCGGCGCGCCTGATAAGCCCCGGCATGCCCAGCCTGATCACGTTTTCCCAATCGGGCAGGGTGTGCCAGTAGTCGGAGTCCGCGTAGCAAAGGCCGATCGACGTAGCGAGGTCGCGCCTCGCGTAATCCTCGGGCATATTGGCGGAAAGCACCTCGTGCCTGATCCTCTGGAAGAAGTTGATGTCAAACAGATCACGGCTCGCCGCGTTGCCCGAGTAGTTGATGCCGATATTCAGTTTGTCCGAAAAGGGCGTGTGAGGATTGATCTCGATCTGCGCATGCTCCAGCAAAAACGCAAACGCCTTTGCACGTTTGATGGGCATGGGGTCGTCCTTCAGCTCATTCAGAACATACTCATTGAGCGCCGCCGCAAGGGCCGCCGCGTCCAGACCGCTATCCTCGATCCAGTGCGCGCGCTCGTATTCATATTCGACGAACTCCCGATTTTCCGCAAACGATTTCATAAGCACCTCCAAGCAGAATATCCCGTTTTATTCCTTGACTGAACCCGCAAGGATACCGGAGAACAGCTGTTTTTGCGCAACAATATATAATATCAGCATCGGCAGCATGACAACCATGAACACCGCGGCCAATACCGGATAGATGGAACCGTAATTGGTGGAGCAGAATTTCATGATAGCCGTGGAGACCACCTGAAGATCGGTGCTGGGCATATACAGGTAAGGGATATACATATCATTATAGCAGCCGATAATCTTCAGAATCACAATGGTAACCGTCGCCGGCTTCAGAAGCGGAAAAATGATAGACCGGAAAATTCGGAAATACGAGGCGCCGTCTATGAGCGCGCTCTCATCCAGCGATGGATGGATGCGCTGCACGAACTGGATGTAGAGGAGCGTCTGCACCACATCCGTTCCCACATACAGAATTATAGGCGCTCCAAGCGTATTAAACAAGCCCAGTTTTCGCACGATGGTAAAGGTTGCAACCTGCGTTGTCACGGTGGGTATTACACGTGCACCCATAATGAGGGCCAGAATGAGCTTCTTCCCGCGGAAATCAAAGCGCCCGAGAGCATAGGACTGCAGTGATCCGAGAAAGATGTTGATTACGCAGGTAGCTATAATAATAACGCTGATGTTGCGGAAACCGATAAGAAAGTTACCCTGTTTAAGTACCTTCTGATAGTTGGCAAGCGTCCACTCCTTGGGAAGCTGGAACAAAGGAGCTCTCAGAAATTCCTTGTTGTCCTTAAAGGAAGCAATGACCAGAATCAGGATCGGCACCAAAATAATGAGACACATCAGAATCGCAATCGCATACCTGAGGATGAGTCCGCCAATCCTGCCCAAACGTGCGCTGCGGTTATATGCTTTCGCGGAAATAACCATCACAAGCTCTCCTTTCGGTACAGTAGTTTATCCTGCGCCACATACAGCACTACGATGATAATCGTACAGAACACACCGTATGCGGAGGCGAGACCGTAATTGTTATAGGAGAAGGCCAACTCGTTGGCGCGCATGGCCAGCGTCTTACTGGCACCGACGGGGCCTCCCGAGGTCAGTATGAAGGGCAGATCGAACACGTTGATGGCGCCGGAAATGTTCAGGAACATCTGCAGTTTGATGACCGGCGTCAGCTGGGGGAACGTAACAAACCAAAACGACTGCCAGCTGTTTGCGCCGTCGATTTGTGCGGCTTCATAGTACTCGTCCGGAATCGATTGAAGTCCCGCCAGATACAGAACCATTAGATAACCGGTATTCTTCCAAAGAGCAACGGCAGCCAAAGCCCAGTTAACCGTAAGGGGATTGCTGAGCCATTTAATGGGAGACAATCCGATTGCAGACAACATTTTATTCAGGGGACCTTTGGAGTAATCATAGATATAGCGGAACATATAGGACACTGCGGTGCTGTTCAGGATGAACGGCAGCACGATGATTCCCCGCAGGATATTCCGCCCTTTCAGACTTTTATTATTCAAAATCACTGCAAGCATGAGCGCAAGAGCATTCTGAACCACACCGCCTGCAATGTAATATGCACTATGCAAAAGCGCTTCCATCGTATCGGAAGACTGGAACAGCTTTTTCCAGTTCTTGAATTTGACAAACTTTAAGGTAGTAGATGTGCCATCCCAATCTGAGAAGCTGTAGATTACAAGCTTGACGGCCGGGAAGTAAGTAAAGGTCAGCATCATGACAACAGGGATAAGGACCGCACAAAAGATGAAAAGGTTTCTCTGCCTTTTGCAGCTGCGAAGAGAGTTCATTGGCCGCCTCCGTTTTTTTGAAAGAGCGGGATGTCAATCCGCAGACTGACATCCCGCCCGTCTTAGGGATGAATCAGGAGCAACTGTATTTATTCAGCAATACCGGCATAGTACTCGGCGCGGGCAGCATTCCACAGCGCATTGTACTTCTCATTGATGGCATTCAGTTCCTCGTCCTCAACAATCAGGTATTCCTGTACGTAGGTGCCGAAGTCGAAGCCGGCCAGATTCTTGATAGCAAGAGCGGCATCGGTAGCACTGTCTTCGGTGTAGAAGTTGCAGCCAGTGGCGATCATTTCATTGATACCGGTCACGGTGCAGGGTTCGGAAATCATGGGGCTGATGAGACCGACATAGTTGGCGTAGTTCTTGGTATAGAACTCGACCCACGCCTTGGCGGCTTCGGGATATGCGCAGTCCTTGTTGACAACCATCGCATAGTCGGTGGTCACGGTGCAGGCGGTCTCGCCGGATCCATCGGGATTGGGATAGGCAAAGAAGCCGATATCATCAGCGGGGAAGCCCAGCGCAACCATGGTAGCATAGGCGTAGGTGCCGGCATTGTAAGTAGCGATCAGACCGGCGGCGAAGTCAGAAGCCTGCAGATCCCAGTCAGAGCTCATGAGATCGGGATCGAGGAGACCCAGCTTGTTCATGTTGCGGAATGCGTTGACGGTGTTGGCGATGAGGGTATCTTTCAGAGGATCGTCATTTTCGGCAGTCCAGTTCACAAAGCTGGCGCCGGGCATGAAGGTACCTGCATAGTTGGCCAGCCAACGGCGAGTCGCCCAGGTGGTCTTGTACTGGCTGGTGAGCGGAATAACACCGTCAAGCTCTGCCAGCTTCTGGAGGTCAGCGGTCAGCTCATCAAGAGTAGTGGGCATCTCGGTGATTCCGGCTTCTGCCCACAGCTGCTTGTTATACATGAAGCAGTTGTAGCTGGTGCTCTGGCTGTAGCCGTAGCAATGACCATCGATCACATAGTTATCTGCGCCCTGAACATCCAGATTCAGATCATCCAGAGGCATCAGGTAAGTGGGCCAGTATTCCTTGGGAACAGTGCTGTAACCCATTACGCAGCAATCAGGAGCTTCCTTACCAACGAAACGGATGTTAATGGCCTTGTGATAATCAGCGATGAACTCAAGCTTGATTTCGATGCCGGGATACTCGACCTCAAAAGCATCAACGAGCGCATACAGTTCCTGCTCGAGGTCGCTTCTCTCATGAGCCACAACGAGCATGCCGGTAATCTGGGACTTATCGGTCTCGGCGAAGCATCCGCTGAGGAGTGCCATAGCCATAACCAGCGCCAGAAGCAGAGAGATGGTTCTTCTTAACATAGGGTAAACCTCCTTACATTATTGCACATACATCTGTGCACAGGATGGTTCTATTATAGCAATAGTGGATATTCTTTAGTATGGGATAAATCCGACTTTTTATACTCAAGAGTCGACTTTTTCAATTTCAGATTGCATTCCATGCTGCTGATACTGCTTCGGCAGAACTCCATAGTACTTTTGGAACTGCTTTGAGAAATAAATCTGATCGTGATAGCCCACGAGCTCGCAGACCTCATAAACCTTCATATAACAGTTTTCCCGCAGCAACTCCGCAGCTTTTTTCATTCTGACTTCCATCAGGTACACATTGATGGAAGCCCCCGTCGCGCGCTTGAACGCACGGGAGAGATACTCCCCGTTCATCGACAAATCGTCCGACATCTTCTTTACGGAAAAATCCCTGTAGTGAGTGAGGATATACCGGCGAAGTGTTCGAATGAGACCCGTTTCCGCATCGGGCACAGCTTCCGCAGCATCAGAGCCGGACGCATCTGATAATCCGCCGGCGATTTCATTCAACGCCTTCTTCAGTTCAACGGTATCCACGGGCTTCAGAAGATATGCAACAACCCCGTAAGATATCGCCTTACGCGCATATTCAAATTCGCCGAATCCGCTCAGGATGATAAAACGAGGGCGTTTCGCAGCTTCGGAAAAGTGCTCAATCAATTCCAAGCCGGATTTGCCGGGCATACAGATATCGGTGATAATCAGATCAATCCGGTCAAGGTGCTCATTCAGCCACTGCTCGGCAGTCCGGCTCTCATAAAAGCACCGGATGACCTCAAAGCGCGTATCGACATGGGCAACCAGCTTTGCAAGCCCATCCGCGATATGCCGCTCATCATCAATTACAACCGTCTGATACATAGTCCTCACCTGTCCTGCAGCGATAAAGGCAGCGTAATGCGTATACGAATCCCGTTTTCACGATGATCATCAAAAGCGATTCCGTACTGTCTGCCGTATTGCAAAGTGATTCTCTCCCTGATGTTTCTCAGTCCGATGGACTTTTCTCCGGGCAAATCAAGGTAGCTTTTATTCAGATTTCCCCGCAGCTGTTCCAAACGTCCTTTCTCAATACCGACACCGTCGTCCTCGATATCAATGATGCAGTTCTCCTCCATGCGGAATATATGAATGGCTATATGTATTTTTTCATCCGTATTCTGCTTCATGCCGTGCAGAATAGAGTTTTCCACCACGGGCTGAATGAGCAGTCTGAGTAGCTGCTGTTTTTCCATGCCCTCTTCCACGTGGCATGAAAACTCTATGCGATGGTTGTACCGTTCGTTCTGAATCCTGATATAATAGGTGAGATACTCGATTTCCCGGTCAAAGGTCGTAAGTTCGTTGATATGCGATATATTGTAACGCATCATTTTTCCAAAACAGGCAATCAGTTCGGACAGTTCAAACTGACCGTTTTCAAGCGCCATCATCCGGAAGGTCTCCATCGTATTGTAGATAAAATGCGGATTGATCTGGGATTTGAGAATATCGATCTGCGTTTCCCGCTTTTCGGCTTCAACGGCGGCGGCGTGCGCCATTTCTTCTTCAAGCTTGCTGAGCATGAGGTTGAAATTTCGGCCCAGATTTCCGACTTCATCCTCGTACAGTGCGTGGAAGCGAACCGAGGTATCGCCGCCCTGAACCCGCTCCATAAGAACGGTGATTGAACGCAGTGGTCTGGTGATATTATTGGAAATCAAGAATATGATGACCGTCGTCAACGCCGCGATGAAGGCGGAAATCGTAATAATCCATGTACGCGTTCTATAGAAGTCTTTGAAAAGCAATTCTTTCTCGGAAAACAGCAGAATCTTATAGGTGCCGTAATCGTTTACATAGGAATAGGCAAGGCAATGCTGTGTTTCAAACACGCCGTTTTCCCATGCTGCAGGATCCGAGAGACCATCCGGAACCGTTTGCCCCGGCAGACTTTCAAAGAGGATCTCCCCTTCTCCGTTCAGCAGCACCAGTCCGGATAGCTTGTCGAACAGCTCTTCGGAAAGCAAATTCGCAAAGACGCTCCGCTTTACGGCAACCGCCGTATAACCGATAGGCATATAGGTGGATGTCGAATAGATCTGTCTGAGCACAAGGAAGGAATAGCGATCCGACACATCCTGCACCGGCATAAAGAATACCCGGCCCTGATATTTATCTCCGATTGGATAGATCGACTCGGTTTTGAAGGTTCCGCTGTATGGTGCGCCGGGCGTAATCGTCATGTTAGAATAGATGATTGTTCCATTCATATCATACATGACGACATCCTGCAGATTATAAGTGCGGCTCGTCTCCGAAATGGACTGCAGCATGCGCATCCGCTCCGCTTCCGAGAGATAGGTTCCATTCTCAAGGGATTGTTGAATCTCCGGGCTGTAAAGCGGCGCTTTTGATATCGCATTCACATGTGTCATCAGATTTTCAAATTGAATGCTGCAAGTGCTTGCGGTTTGCTTGAAAATGACGGACGCCTGTTCACGTGCGTTGCTGATGAGTAAATCCGAGTGGACGAATGTCGCGATCAAAATGGCAACAAAAAACAGAAGCGTAAAACTGATGGACAGCTGTACTCTCATTGAATAGGAGCGAAACCACGAAACAAATCTGTTTTTGCGCATTCATCCACCCGAAATACTATCTTCTCATTGATTTTCCAAACAAGCTGCCACGAGCTCGTCGATTTTGCCGGTGGCAAGGCCGATGTTGGTGTCCGCGGCGCCATAGTAAATGCGTACGGTACCGTCCGGCTGAGGCAGGGCGTTGCAGGTGAACACCACGTTCATCACGCGGCCCTTCATCTCGTAGTCGTATTCCGGCCAGAGGATGAAGTCCTTCGTGTAGCCGATGACCTCGCCCGGATCGTCCAGCTTCAGCAGGCAGGCCTTCAGGCGGTAGATGAAGCCGTTGCAGGTTTGGGATACCGTGTGGTAGATCTCCAGCCAGCCCTTGTCCGTTTTGATCGGCACGGCACCCGCGCCCATCTTGAAGCCGTCGATCCACGGCTTGCCCTTGTACATCACGGGACGGCTCTTGCCCCAGAAGGTGAGGTCCGGC
>JAZUFB010000263.1:0-2400 GCA_045640475.1 Clostridia bacterium | reverse complement strand
CCGTCTGCTGGCGCCGGGCCGCCATGTGGACAAAGTCTACGAGGCGGAAGTGACGGGGAGACTGACGGAAAAGGATGTCCGCGCCTTTGCGGAGGGACTGGACCTGAGCGATTTCCGCGCGGAACCGGCAAGCCTTGAGATTCTGGAGGCCGGGGAGGAGACTTCGCGGGCCCGGGTGACCGTGCACGAGGGAAAGTTCCACCAGGTCAAGCGGATGTTTTCCGCGGTCGGGCATGAGGTGACCCGCCTGCACCGGCGCTCCTTCGGGCCGCTGGAGCTGGATCCCTGTCTGCCGGAAGGGCAGGCGCGGGAGCTGACAGCGGAGGAATTGAAACTGCTGAGACAGGCAGCGGGGATGGAGGAAGCATGAACGATCAATATTACACGGCGGACCCGTCCAGCGCGTCGAAACCGGTGGAATGCGCGTTTGAATATCGCGGACACCCCCTGGTGTTCACGACAGACGCCGGGGTCTTTTCCAAAGGTGAACTGGACACCGGCACCCGCCTGCTGATAGACGCTCTGCCGGAGGACATGACGGGCACCGTGCTGGACCTTGGCTGCGGCTGGGGTCCGGTGGGCATCAGTATGAAAAAACATTGGCCGGACCTGAATGTGGTGATGGCCGATGTGAACCGGCGCGCGCTGGACCTGAGCCGGACAAACGCGAAGCGGAACGGCACGGAAACGGAGTGCGTCGAAAGCGATGGGTTTGCGGCCCTCGCGGGACGGACCTTTGACGCGGTGGTGACCAATCCCCCCATCCGCGCCGGGAAACAGGTCATCTACCGCATGTTCGCAGACAGCGCCGCCGCCCTTTCGGAAAACGGGGAACTGTACCTCGTGATCCGTAAACAACAGGGTGGGGACAGCGCCATCGCGTACCTGAAGACACTGTTTGAAAGTGTCGAAAAAATCTCCAAGTCGGGCGGGTTCTGGGTGATCCGCGCCGCAAAAGCGATCCACGGCAAAGAAGAAAGGTTGGAAGAGCATTGAAGAAGTGGATGAAGTACATCAGACCCTATAAGAAGTGGTTCATTATCGGACCGCTGTGCATGATCGTGGAGGTCATCGGCGAAGTGCTGATGCCGAAACTGTTGGCCAACGTCATCAACGCGGGCAATGCCGGTACCCTGACTGTGGGAAACAGCATCGGGACCTGTCTGCTGATGATCCTGATTGCCCTCATCATGATGGCGGGCGGCGTCGGCGGCGCGTATTTCGGCGGCAAGGCCAGCGTCAACTTTGGCGCGGACATCCGCAAGGACCTTTACGCGAAGATCCAGGGCTTTTCTTTTGCCAACGTGGATAAATTCTCCACCGGCTCGCTGGTGACCCGTATCACCAACGACGTGACTCAGGTGCAGAACTTTGTGAATATGCTTCTCCGTATGGCCCTGCGCGCCCCCGGCATGATGATCGGCGGCCTGATCATGGCCATTATGCTGAAGCCCTCCCTGTCCGTTGTGTTTGCCGTGACTATGCCGCTGATGCTGGCGGTGGCCGGATTGATCATCGCCAAGGGCTTCCCGCGGTTCCAGGTGATGCAGGACAAGGTGGACAAACTGAACTCCACCGTGCAGGAGAACATCACCAACGTGCGCGTGGTGAAATCCTTCGTGCGGGAAGACCATGAGACCGAAAAATTCCGCAAAGCCAACGGAGATCTGAAGAACTCCGCCCTGCGCGCCGTGAAGGTCATGATCTGGCTGGGCCCGATCATCAGCCTGTTCATGAACGGCACCATCATCGTGGTGCTGCTGCTGGGCCACCGCATCGTGCTGGATGGCGGCATGGCCGTTGGCGACCTGAGCGCTTTTGTGAACTATGTGGTGCAGGTGCTGTCCTCCCTGGTCATGGTCACGTTCCTGCTGATGACCTCCTCCCGTGCGCTGGCTTCCGCCAAGCGTATCCGCGAGGTGCTGGACGAGGAATCGGATATCAGTGATGTGAACGCCGCTTATCCGGAGCTGACCGTGAAGGAAGGCGCCATCGAATTCCGCAATGTGTCCTTCCGCTACTACAAGAGCAGCACGGACAAAGTGCTGGAAGACATCGATCTTCAGATCCCCGCCGGCAGCACGGTGGGTATCATCGGCTCCACCGGCTGCGGCAAGAGCACGCTGGTGTCCATGATCCCGCGTTTGTACGACCCGGACGAGGGCGAAGTGCTGATCGACGGCGTCAACGTGAAGGACTACAGCCTGTATAACCTGCGCGAAGGCGTGGGCATGGTGCTGCAGAAGAACGTTCTGTTCACCGGTACTATCGCCGAAAACCTGCAATGGGGCGACGCGGACGCGACGCAGGAAGAAATGGTCACAGCCGCCGCTCAGGCGCAGGCCGATGGCTTTATCATGAGCTTCCCGGAACAGTATGAGACCGAACTGGAACAGGGCG
>JAZUFB010000262.1:0-3911 GCA_045640475.1 Clostridia bacterium | reverse complement strand
TGATGATGGCCAGAAGGAGTGCTGCGAGTTTCTTCATACCGGGGTTCTCCTTTCTTTTTTGGGGGTTATTTATGATTCCGCGTTTCCCTCAGGAAACGGAAAATCCGGATCAGCCTTTCAGGGAGCCGATCATGACGCCCTTGACGAAGTACTTCTGCATGAACATATACAGAAGCACGCAGGGAAGTGTGGACACAACGATGCAGCAGTACTTGGCAACCTGTGCCTTGCGGAGTGCCTCCTGAAGTCCGCCGAGATTGTCGGCATAGGCTTCGAAGAAACTGTCCGAATTACCCGTGGAGGAAAGGGACGCGAGGATCTCGCGCAGGATGGTCTGAAGAGGATATTTGGAACGGTCGCGGAGGAAGACAAGACCGGTGAAATAATCATTCCAACGGGCGACCCCGTAGTATACAGCGAGCACAGCGATGATCGTGCCGCTGAGGGGAAGCACGCAACGGAAGAAATAGGTGAAATGGCTGGCTCCGTCCATGACGGCGGCTTCGTACAGTTCATGAGGAATGGAGGACTGGATATAGGTCCTCGCCACCATAAGGTTCCAGACGGAGACCGTGTTTACCAGGATGATCGCGGCCCGGGTATTATACAGACCAAGATCGCGGATGTTGAGGAAAATGGGAATCAGACCGCCGGAGAAGAACATGGTGAAGGTGATGCCAAGGTTGACGACCTTCTTTCCGGCAAAGCGGTTGCTGAGCGAGTATGCGGCCATCATGGTCACGATCACGCTGAGACCGCCGCCGACCAACGTGTACAGCATGGAATTGCCATAGCTGCCCCAAAGCTCGTTGTACTGGAATACCGCTTCATATCCCATCAGCGAAAAATCCACGGGCCACAACAGGACACGGCCGTCGAGCACGGCATCGGGATCGGAAACGGACGCGATGATGATCAGCCATAACGGGTAAAGGACGATCAGCAGGACGATGATCCAGAAGATGACATTGAGAACGTTAAATATTCTGTCGCGCTTGGTTTCGCGGATCTTCATTTTCTTTTTGTCGGACATGGCGAAAGAAACTCCTTTCTTTGTATAGCCGGATCAGAACAGGCTGATTTCGCTGACCTTACGCGAAATGGCGTTGACCGTGATGATGATCACGAAATTGATCACATTCAGGCAAAGCCCGATCGCGGTGGTGTAGGAATACTGGGCTTTGCCTAAACCGGTGTTGTAAACGTAGACACCGATGATGTCGGATGTTTTGATGTTGCCCGCGGTCTGCAAAAGGAGTGCCTTGTCCGTGTTGGAGGAAAGCAGCGAACCGCAGTTCAGGATCAGCATCATGACGCAGATCGGGATCAAGTGGGGGATATCGATATGCTTGATCTTTTCCCAACGGGTCGCTCCGTCGATGGTGGCGGCTTCATACAGCTGGGGATCGATGCTGGTGAGGGTTGCGATATAAAGAATGGTGTTCCAACCGGCGTTTTGCCAGATATCCGATCCGATAAACAACGGACGGAACCAGCTGTCCTCTATCATGAAATAGATCGGTTGTCCGCCGAAAAGGACGATGAACTTGTTGACAATGCCGCTCGTGGGGGAGAAGAACAGGTAGATAATGCCTGCAAGCACGACCGTGGAAATGAAATGGGGCACATAAATGGCGGTCTGGGCAAAGCTCTTCAGACGGCGACTGTTGAGCTGATTGAGCAGGATCGCCAGAATGACGGGAACAGGGAAACCGAAGATCAACCCGAAAAGGTTGAGCAGAAAGGTATCCGCGAACATTCTTCCGCAGTAGAAAGAATTAAAGAAGGTTTTGAAGTGCTTCAGTCCCACCCATTTGCTTCCGGTAATCCCGAAGGCCGCCTTGTAATCGCGGAAGGCGATCTGGATGCCGTACATCGGGAAATAGCAGAAGACAATAAAGAAGGCAATGGCCGGAAGCAGAAGGACCCAAAGCTGCCAGTCCTTCTTTAGCGTATTGGTCAGTCGCTGCTTCATGGGCGCCTTATGGTGTGTATCCGTTCTTAAAGTGATCCCGATCTGTGACAAACTGATTCCTCTCCTCTCGATCTCCGGCGACAAATCTTTTCTTTCATTCCTTCTCTTTGTCGGCTGTTTTTTTTCAGTCATTTCATGAGCCGATGGATGAAGGGTACCTGAAAAAGGATGATTTTTTCGGGCAATATTACGAAAATGTCTGTACGTTTATGTTTTTATCTTAAGTGGAGAAGGACACACTTTCAATGCGTAAAAAATCTGCATATGCTTGGAATCGCTTGCAAAAACGGGAATGGCGAAATCAGCAAAAATTCTGTCAATATGAAAAAAAGACGAAATGTACTATAATATTGCATATCGGGAAAGAAAAAAACAGTCCGGTTCCGGAACGGAACACGGACAGAGGATCAAAGATATGGAGGGCGCAAACCAATGAACAGGTTCTGCCGTTTTTCCGGGGGATTACTCGCAGTGTGCCTCTGCCTGCTTATAGGCGGATGTAACCGCCAAACAGAAAAGGCGCCTGAACCGGAAAAAAAGAAGGAAACAGTCCAACTGACAGCGCTGCAGTATGAACTGGAGAACCTGGCGGTGGATTTTTCCGACCTGTGGTTTTATCACCAATTGGAAGAAAAAACCGGGGTCCACGTGGAATTTGAGGCCGTGCGGGACGCGGACTGGGAAATGCGTCAACGCTTGATGTTTGCATCCGGATCGTATAAGGATCTGGTGCTGCGCGGCTCTCTGGACACCGAGGAATACGGTGTGAATCATCAGATGCTGGTACCGCTGGACGACTATCTGGACGAATATATGCCCATCTACTCGGAACGCCTGCACGAAAGCGGACTGGACGGAGAATTGCTTTCGTCAGACGGGAAAACCTATTCTGTGGGTTTCCTGCTGACCCAAAATGTGAGCGTTAACGGCCATTTTTTCTTGAACCGCGCCTGGATGGATAAACTCGGACTTCAGACTCCGAATACGGTAAACGAATTGACGGAGGTCCTCCGCGCGTTTCGGGACGGGGATCCGAACGGTAACGGGCTGAAGGATGAGATCCCTTATGAGGCAACGCTGGATGATTGCAATACCGGCTTATACAATGCCTTCAGTTTCTGGGGGATCCCGATGAACGAAGAATTCGTCTACGCGGATGAGACGGGACATGTTTTTTTCGCACCCGGCCAGAACGGCTTCCGCGAGACGCTGGAATGGCTGCATCTGCTTGTGCAGGAAGGATTGATGGATCCGGAAAGCCTGACCCAGGGCTCGACCTTGTGGGGCACGCGTGTTAATCAGAACACCGCCGGCTTTTTCAGCTACTGGCGTTTGAGCAATACCGCGCTGAACGGAAAGATCGCGGAACAGTTCGAATGCATTCTGCCGGTGCATGCGGACGGATATAAAGCAAAAATGAGCCGATTGATCGATACAGTGGAATTTGGTGCCTCACTGACTTCACAGAACAGAAATATTCCAGCTTCATTGAAATGGTTGGACGCACAGATGGAGACGGAAACAATGCTCGTTTCTCAGAATGGGCCTGTTGGAGAGTATATGGTCCTGGAGGACAACGGGAAGTATAAGGTGACCCAAGTACCGGAGGATAACGAACTATATCGGATGGTGCCGGTCATCGTCGGTCAGTTCTTCGCACCGGATGAATATTACCGTACGGTCTATGAACCGGCCCCGCACCGTATCGAAAAGACCGGTTACTGCGATCTCTATGAGGAAGCCGGCGTGCTTGAAACGGTGAGTTTCAAGGAACTGACTGTGAATGCAAGCCCGACGGGTGAGGAAGCAATCCGGATCAGCCAGCTTCACAAGAAACTGAAAACGATTGTGGACTATTTTATCGTGGACGCGGTGGTCAACGGGGTGACGGATTCATCCTATCTGGCCTTCAGAAACAGTTTGAAGGAAGCCGGGG
>JAZUFB010000261.1:0-23082 GCA_045640475.1 Clostridia bacterium | reverse complement strand
TCAAATACCTTCGCATAGCGGCTGCGGACCTCTGTCAGCTTGTCATCAGCCGTGTCATCAAGGCTGTCGCGGTGAATCTCCAATTGTGTATGCACCGGGAAGCGTGTACGAATGGCATCATCTGCTCCGAAATAGAGGCTGGACGAGGAAGCAATCATCACCAGCACCATGGTCGCCAGGATGCAGATGGAGGCCAGGCCGGCACCATTTCGCTTCATACGATAGGCCATGGACGACACAGAGACAAAATGCTCCTTGCGATAGTAGTACCGCTTGTTTTTTTGCAGCATTTTGCACAGTACAACGGAGCCGGACATAAATAGCAGATACGTGCCGACGATGACCATCAGCACAGCGATGAAGAACAAAACCAGGGCAGTCAGCGGCGTCTGAATGCTGACAGAGATCCAGTACGCCCAACCGAGCACAACAAGGCCGATCAAGGCAAATATCCAGTTGGCCTTGGGTGCCTTTTCGCCCACGTTTTCACTGCGCAGCAGCTCCAGCGGGCGGCTTCTGCGAATACTGAACATGGAACGCAGCATCAGCAGCGCAAAGATGACAACATAGATGATGAGCGTATATTTGATGGCGTCCGGCTGAATGGTGAAGCGGTAGTCGATCTCCCCGCGCACGGCGTTCATCAGGCCCAGCTCTGCCAGCTTGGAGAACAGGATACCCAGTCCCATGCCGCCGCCCAGGCTGATGGTTGTCACGATCAGCGACTCCCACACAACGATGCGGTTGATCGCGTGCCGATCCATGCCGAGAATGCTGTACAAGCCGTATTCACGATACCGGCGGCGGGTCAGGAACGAGTTGGTGTAGAACAGGAACAGCAGCGCAAACAATGCAATGACCAGCTGCCCCAGGGACAGGAACGCCTCCGCGTTGCCGCCGCCCGGCATGTGCTGCACAGAGGGCGATGAAGCCAATGCATGCATGATATAGCTCATCATCACCATGCCGATGCAGCTGAGCAAATACGGGACGTACAGCCTGCGATTTTTGCAGATACCCTCCCAGGCCAGCTTCGGAGAAAAGAGGAAACGCTTCATTCCTTGATCCCTCCGCCCTGCAGCATGTTCAAGGTGTCAGATATTTTCTGATACAGCTGCTCGTTGGTACTGTCTCCGCGATAGAGCTGGTGGAACACTTCACCGTCGCGAATGAACAGCACGCGGGATGCAACCGACGCGGCCTTGACCGAGTGCGTCACCATCAGGATCGTCTGCCCGGCACGGTTGATTTCACCAAACAAGCGCAGCAGCTCATCGGAGGCGCGGGAATCCAGTGCGCCGGTAGGCTCGTCAGCCAGAATGATCTCCGGATTGGTAATGAGCGCGCGCGCCACGGCAGCACGCTGCTTCTGGCCGCCGGAGACCTCATAGGGGTACTTCTTCAGCAGTTGCGTGATACCCAGACGTTCGGCAATCGGCGCAAGACGTTCGTGCATCTCCTCATAGTTTTTGCCTGCCAGTACCAGCGGCAGATAGATATTGTCCTCCAGGGTGAAGGTGTCCAGCAGATTGAACTCCTGGAACACAAAGCCCAGATGATCCCGGCGGAAAGCTGCCACCTTGGCCTCTTTGATCTGTGTGAAATCCTTGCCCTTCAGCAACACATTGCCAGAGGTGGGTCGATCCAGTGCTGCCAGAATGTTCAGCAGCGTTGTTTTGCCGCTGCCGCTTTCGCCCATGATCGCGATAAATTCGCCGTCCTCCACGGTGAAATTGACGTTTTTGAGTGCCTCCACCTTGTTGCCGCCAAAGCGGGTGGCATAGACCTTTTGCAGATGATTGACTTCCAGTAACGACATTGCGTTTCCCCCCTGTATACTTGGTACAGGCATATGATAGCAAAAGCGGGGAATGCAACGCCATCGAATCGGCTTACATTTCCCGCTTCAAATCTTACATTTCTGTAAGGATTATTCCGGCTGCGTCAGATAGACCTGCGTTCCCTCGCCTAATTGAGAGGTCATACGGATGCTCATATTCAGCCGCTCGCACACCCGCTTGCACAGGTACAGCCCCAATCCGCTGGCGTTTTTGTCCGTGCGGCCATTGCAGCCAGTGTAGCCCTTCTCAAACACACGCGGCAGATCCTCCGGTGCAATGCCGATGCCTGTGTCCTCGATACACAGCGTCTTTTCGTCAGCCATACGGATGCTGATGCTGCCCTCACGTGTATATTTGAGCGCATTGGACAGAAGCTGTTCCAGCACGAAGGCCAGCCATTTTTCATCCGTAACCAGTGTCGTGTTGATCGGCTCGTAGTGCAGGGATAATCTGCGCCTGATGAACTCCGGTGCAAACTTACGCACCGATGGGCGGATGATCTCGTCCAGGTTCATGCTGCGGAACACATAGTCTGTGCTGTCTGAACCCAGCCGCAGAAATGCCAGAACCATATCCACATATTGCTGTGTGCGGAAAAGGTCAGAGCGCAATTGACGTGAAAGCTCGCTGTCCTCGTTTTGCAGTGTCAGCTTCATGGAAGCGATGGGCGTCTTGATCTGGTGCGCCCAAACGGTGTAGTAATCCACCATGTCCTGGTAGTCGTTCCGTGCATTGGCTTTGGTCTGGATCAGCTCATCTCGGATGTTAGTGACCAGCTGTGCCCAGGCTGCTTCGGGCAGGGTGTCGGCTTCGGGCAGGTCGCCAAGCATTTCTGCCGTCATGGAGATCATATGTTCCAGCTCGCGGCATCTGGCGCGGGTGTGCAGGTAGTCTACAACAAGGAACACCAAGCCGATGAATAACACGATGGCGGCAGGATACAGCACAGCCTCCACCGGGAGCCGGTACAGCGCAAAGGCTGCTGCGAACACCGCGACAGCGATCACCATGAAGCATAGGACCGGCCATTTGCTTTTCACATATGCAAGCATGTGTTTCATTCGCTCACTCCACCAGGTAGCCCACGCCGAATTTAGTTGTGATAAAGCCGGCCAGTCCAGCGGCATCCAGCTTTTTGCGCAGACGGTTGACATTCACAGTCAGCGTATTCTCATCCACAAAGGAATCCGTCTCCCACAGGCGCTCCATGAGGGTTTCGCGGCTCACGACCTTACCCTTGCTCTCCATCAGGCACAGCAGGACACGGTGTTCGTTCTTGCTCAGTTCAATGCGCTGTTCGTTTACCGTCAGCGTGTTGTCGTCCGTGTTGAGGAAAGCACCGCGATGACTCAGCACATGTGTAGGGGCGGTATAGTCATAGCTGCGGCGGAGCATGGCTTGCAGCTTGGCAACCAGCACATTGCCGTCAAAGGGCTTGACAATAAAGTCATCCGCGCCAATGTTCATCGCCATCACGATGTTCATGTTATCGGCAGCAGACGAAATGAAAATGATTGGCACCCGTGAGGTCTTGCGGATCTCAGCACACCAATGGAAACCGTTGGCGAAGGGCAGCATAATGTCCAGCAGGACAATGTGCGGCTCATAAGCAGCAAACTCCTCCGTCACACGGCGAAAGTCCTCGCAGATGTGGACGTCAAAGCCCCAGCTTTCGGTCAGGGTGCGGATACCCGATGCAATTCCGGTATCGTCCTCAACAATGAACAGCTTATACATAGGCGCAGCGCCTCCTTGGTCAATCATATTATCGGAGGTTGCAGCAGGGTTGTCAAGAAGGGTATTTCCAGCGATTATGACGGATATTTTTGAAATTTCTGACTTTGATTCATACCGTGAGGATAACCGCAGGGAAGTCAAAAAGGCAAAAGATGGCTTGCCGACATCCCTTTAGGATACGTATTCTGCTTTTGCCAATAGTTATGGAGGCGTCATCATTCTTGGCGTACAGGAAAATAAGGACGCAAGTTGGAGTACGACCGGTCTGAAAAACGCGTCCCGCTTTCAGGACCAGATGCTTGTGGCTATATTTGCTAAAGACATCAAGCAAGCGGAAACGCTGCACGATGTTATGAACCAGTTGAATAAAAACATGCGCCTTCAGTATTCTAGCGAATTTTTCGGCGATATTGAACCTGAAGAAGCATATATGAATGGCGCAGTAGGGATTCGATTCGAGATGCCACTTCAGTCAGACAAAGGGAAGTAGCGACAAACAGGAATTTATTGATATATTTTGAATTTTTCACAAAAAAGAGTATAATATAAACACTGGGAATGAAGTTCTCCCGTGGGAAACCAAAACCGCTTTAAAAGCTGATGACTTCTGCAACCATATGCAGAAGCTGTCGGCTTTTCACATTCTTTGGAGGATTTATATGCTCACTTCATTATCTCTGATTTTTCTTGTAGGACTTTCTATGGCTTTCATTTGCCACAAAATCAAGTTTCCCCGAATCATCGGTATGCTCGTAACGGGCATTGTTCTCGGACCGTTCGTCCTTGATTTGCTTGACCCGCAAATACTCGGAGTTTCATCGGAGCTGCGGCAAATGGCACTGATCGTCATTCTAATCAAAGCCGGATTGTCACTGAACATTTCCGATGTGAAAAAAGTTGGCAGGCCGGCAATTCTGATGTCCTTCTTGCCGGCGTTGTTTGAAATCAGCGCATTCATTTTACTTGCTCCGCTGCTGCTGCATATCACGGTATTAGAAGCCGCTATTATGGGAGCAGTTCTCGGTGCCGTTTCACCGGCGGTCGTTGTTCCCCGAATGGTGCAGTTGATGGAAGAAAACTATGGAACGGACAAGCAAATTCCACAGCTCATCCTTGCCGGAGCATCCCTTGACGATGTGTTCGTTATCGTGCTATTTTCCACCTTCATCGGAATGGCACAGGGCGGCTCGGTAAAAGTGATGGACTTTGTGAATATCCCGATTTCGATTACTCTAGGCATCCTGCTCGGTGCAATTTTCGGGTTTTTGATCGCCTTTCTTTTTGAACTTGCACACAAAAGAGGAAATTCCATTCGTCAAAGCATTAAAACGATCATCCTGCTCGGTGTGGCATTTCTTTTGATGGCGATCGAAACCTGGCTCGAAGGAACGGTTTCGATTTCGGGACTGCTTGCCGTGATGAGCATGGCTTGCGTGGTACAACTACGCTGCCGCAAGGAAGTGTCGGACGATCTGTCGGCAAAATATGGGCGTCTCTGGCTCGCAACAGAAATCATTCTCTTTGTGCTGGTCGGCGCAGCGGTGGATATTCGGTATACGCTGAACGCCGGTCTGATGGCGTTGCTGATGATCCTTATCGCCCTTGTCTTCCGTTCGGTCGGGGTGCTTATTTGCCTCATCGGTACTAATCTCAACCGCAAAGAAAAACTCTACTGCGTTATCGCCTATCTGCCAAAAGCGACCGTGCAGGCAGCAATCGGTTCGGTGCCGCTGTCTCTCGGACTTTCTTGCGGAAACATTGTGCTTTCAGTATCGGTGCTTTCCATCCTCATTACCGCTCCGCTTGGAGCTTTCGGAATGGATTTTACTTATAAGAAATTGCTGCAATCAATTTGACAAATCCCAGTTTGCCTGCGTCTTGTGAGTCAAGTCATCAATGGCATGAGGGAATCAAGCAGTGGGATACGTCGGTGTGGGTTACTATGATCGATCGGGGAATCAAGAATTGAGTCTGTTGATGAGGGTATGTATATGTACATGCCTACCGGAATATTTTTGCTTCTCTGAAGAACAGCCATCCGTGTGGTATAATGGATTGGTTTTCTGATGCATCAACAGGCAGATATTGTACATAACAGGAGACAGGTGCAATTGTTTTGAACAATGAACAGAATGTATGGGGGAATGTCATGAATACTGTTTGGTCAGAGCATATTCAGGGAATACAGACGCTTTACCTCAGCCGCAAACTGAGATTTGATGACATGTTCTTTCAAAGTTATGAGAAGGCAGACAAAGTACGGTTCCGCAGGACGATCCTGGGACAGGGAACGGACATTGAGTGAGAAAAGGTGAACAGATGGCAAATATCATTGAAATCACGGACCGGAATGATCCGGCGCTGGATCTTTTCAGACGGAGTGACGCGCAATTGCGCATGAAACAACATCCGGACGATGCCATGTTTGTGGCTGAAAGCGCCAAGGTAGTCAAGCTGGCCATGGATGCGGGGATCGTTCCGACCGCTTTCCTGATGGAACGGAAGCATATTACCGGACAGGCCGCGGAAGTGCTGGCACGCTGCCCGGAGGGAGTGCCGGTATATACCGGGGACAGAGAGATCCTGGGGGATACGGTGGGATACTATCCGGACCGGTGTATCCAGTGCATCATGCCACGACCGAAACCCCTTGACGTCACGGAGATCCTGAAGACGGCGGAACGGGTGGCGGTGGTGGAGGCTGTGACGGATACCACCAATATTGGCGCGGTGATCCGGTCCGCGGCTGCGCTGGGCATGGACGCGGTACTGCTGACCCCAACCTGCTGTGACCCGTTGAACCGGCGCAGTGTACGGGTAAGCATGGGAACGGTTTTCCAACTGCCCTGGGCGAGGATCGGTGAGCGGGATACCGACTGGCCTGAAAAGGGAATGGCCTTGCTGAAGGAATACGGGTTTACCACGGCGGCGCTTGCCCTGAAGGAAGATTCTGTTACGCCGGATTGCCCCGAACTGAGGCAGGCCAGGAAACTGGCCTTGATCCTGGGCACCGAAGGGGATGGACTGACCCATGGAACGATTGCCCAGTGCGACTATACCGTTATGATCCCCATGAGCCACGGCGTGGATTCGTTGAACGTGGCCGCGGCAGGGGCTGTGGCGTTTTGGGCACTCGGAAAACATTGACAGGAGAAGAGAAATGAGCAGACTGAAGCAGATCCGGTGGAAAGACTATGTGGGAGACAGGGTATTTTATAAAAAACTGATCTATATTGCCGTGCCGGTGGCACTGCAGCAGTTGATCACCGTGGGCATCAACCTGATGGACACGATCATGCTGAGCTCCATGGGGGACGCGCAGTTGTCCGCGGCGTCGCTGGCGGGGCAGTTCGTGAATATGTTCCAGATCTTCTGCATGGGCATCAGTATGGGCGCGTCCGTGCTGACAGCGCGGTATTGGGGGATGCAGGATATCCACTCGCTGCGGAAGACCGTGACGATCATGCTGCGGTTCGCGTCGGTGTTTGTGCTTGCCTTTGGCGGGTTTACCGCGATCGCGCCGCAACTGGTGATGGGGCTTTATACGACTGATCCGGAGATCACGAAGTACGGGTGTGAGTATCTGGCGTATATGGTGCCGTGTTTCCTTTGTATCGGGTTCTCGCTGACCTGCACCGGTGTACTGCGGACCGTGAAGCAGGTGAAGATCCCGCTGGTGTGTTCGATCATCGCGTTCTTTATCAATGTATTTTTGAACTGGGTGTTCATCTTCGGTAAATTGGGAATGCCGCGGATGGAGATCGCCGGTGCGGCGCTGGGCACGCTGGTGGCCCGCGTGTTTGAACTGATGTTCATTTGCGGATATTTCTTCCTGAAGGATAAGCGGATCGGGTACCGGCTGAAGCATCTGACCATGAAATGCCGGGATCTGGTGGGCGAATATTTCAAGACTTGTGTCCCTGTACTGATCAGTGACGGACTGCTGGCGATCGGCAACAATACCGTGGGCATCATCATGGGGCATATCGGCACGACCTTTACCGCCGCCAACGCGATCACGACGATCGCGCAGCAGTTGACCTCCGTGGTGATCCAGGGCATCTGCCATGCCAGCGCGATCATTACCGGACATACGATGGGCGAAGGCGACATGGAGCGCGCGCGGAAACAGGCATGGACGTTCCTGGGCCTGGGCTTTGTGCTTGGACTCGTGTCCGCGGGACTGATCATGATCTTCAAGAACCCGGTGATCAACTGGTATCAGGTAAGCGGGGAGACAAAGGAAATCGCGGGAGAACTGATGAACGCCATCAGTTTCATTGTGGTATTCCAATCCATGAACAGTATTTTGACCAAGGGTGTATTACGCGCGGGCGGAGATACCCGCTTCCTGATGGTAGGTGACATCCTGTTTCTGTGGGCCGCATCGATCCCGCTCGGAAGTCTGGCCGGACTGGTGCTGCATTGGCCGGCGTTCTGGATCTATACGATGCTGAAGATCGACCAGGTCATCAAGTGCGTCTGGTGCACTTTCCGGCTGAAGAGCGGGAAGTGGATGAAGAAGATCAAGGGAGCGGATAGGGTATAGGGTGTAACAGGGTGATGGTAGATAAAGATGGGAGGCGGGATGAGGTGAAGATCCTGCTGGTGGCGGTGAACGCGAAGTTTATCCATACCAATCCGGCGGTGCGGAGTCTGAAGGCTTACGCGGCGGCGGACGGGGAAGAGGCGGAGATCGCGGAATATACGGTGAACCAGTTGCCGGAGAAAGTGCTGGCGGACCTGTACCGCCATGCACCGGATGTGATCGCTTTTTCCTGCTATATCTGGAACCGGAAGTTTGTGTTCGGCCTGCTTGAAAACCTGCCGAAGATCCTGCCCGGAACGGAAATCTGGCTGGGCGGGCCGGAAGTGAGCTATGACGCGGAGAAGATCCTGCGGGAAATGCCGTGGGTACGCGGGATCATGGTCGGGGAAGGGGAAGAAACCTTCCGCGAACTGTGCAGACACTGGCGGACCGGGAAGCCGGACGCCCGGACGATTGCCGGGTGCGTGCTGAACACGCCGGACGGGATCGTATATACCGGAGAACGCGCGCCCGTGAACATGGACGCGCTCCCCTTTATCTATCATGAGACCGGTGAATTGAAGGACCGGATCCCCTACTATGAATCCAGCCGCGGGTGCCCGTTCCGGTGTACTTACTGCCTGTCCTCCATCGAAAAGACGGTGCGGTTCCGGAGTCTTGAAAAGGTGTTGCCGGAGATCCAGTTTTTTCTGGACGCGAAGGTACCGCAGGTTAAGTTTATCGACCGGACATTCAATTGCGACCACCAGCGGTGCATGACGATCTGGCGCTATCTGAAGGAAAACGATAACGGGATCACCAATTTCCATTTTGAGATCTCCGCGGATCTGCTGAATGACGGGGAATTGGAGCTGCTGTGCTCGATGCGGCCGGGCCTGGTCCAACTGGAGATCGGGGTACAGACCACGCATCCCGAGACGGTGACAGCCATCCGCCGATCCATGGATCTTGAAAAGCTGAAAAATGTTGTGGAACGCCTGCGGAAGGCGGAGAATATGCATATCCATCTGGATCTGATCGCCGGACTGCCTGAAGAGGATCTGGAAACCTTCCGGAAAAGCTTTGATGAAGTCTTTGCCCTTAAGCCGCATGACCTGCAGCTGGGCTTTTTGAAAGTGCTGAAAGGGTCCCCGATGGAAGCGCTGGCGGCAGAGTACGACCTGAAATATCAGGCGGATCCGCCCTATGAAGTGCTGGGCACGAGGTGGCTTGGATACGGGGAGCTGCTGGAGCTGAAGGGCGTGGAGGAAATGCTGGAGCTGTACCATAACAGCGGCCAGTATAGCCATCTGTTGCCGGTGCTGATCCGGGAAAGCAAAAGCGCGTACGCGTTCTTTCGGGATCTGGCGGAATGGTATCGGGAGCACGGGTATGAAGTATGTCAGCCCTCGCGGATGACGCGGCTTGAGATCCTGCTCGATTTTGCCGCATCCAGACATCCGGAAAAGCGGGAACTGTACGCGGAACTGCTGACCTATGACTGCTGGCTGCGGGAAAGATGCAAGAAAAGGCCGGACTTTTGTCCGGACCTGATGCCTTATCGGGAACGGATCCGGAACGTGGACGCACGGCCGGAGGATCACACGGAAGTGTTCCGGTACGCGGTATGGGAAGCGGGAGAAAGGGACCCGCGCAAGCTGGCGGAACCCGCGATGATCGTGTTTATGTATGACAGAAGAAGCCCACTGGACAATAACGCGGCCTGGCGGGTGATCAAGGACGAATAAAGAAGGAGGGGCGGACGGCATGCCGGACATGGAAACACGGCGCGCGCGGAAGAATGGCTTTGACCATTGCTGGTACGGCGCGGCGATCGTGACATTGGGGCTGATCCTGGTGGGACAGGCGCTGGCGCTGGTGTGGAGTTCGCTTTTCCCGCTGACGGACAAGACGGGTTTCCCGGTGGCGGTGAGGACCTATCTTTCCGAAATCTGGCTATGGCCCTTGTTCCTGCTGATGATGCAGAACGACCCGGCGGACCGGGAGGCTTTGCGCCGCTTGAACCCGAAAGGGCAGGGGAAACGTACCCTGATCGGGGCCGGGATCGGGCTTGGACTGAATGCCCTGTGCTGGCTGGCCGCTTGGGCGAACAAGGATCTGATCCCGGTATGGATGGGAGCGGAAGTCTGGCAGCTATTGGTCCTGTTACCGGTGGTGCTGATCCAGTCCGGCGCGGAGGAGATCGCCTTCAGAAGCTTTTTGCTGGAACGGTGCCGAAATGATCTGAAACGGCCGTGGATGGCGGTAGTATTGAACGGAGTGCTGTTCGGCGCACTGCATCTGGCGAACGAGCATGTGACGGTTATTGGTTTTCTGGCTACGGCAGCGTTGGGTACGTTGCTGGCTGTGATGTATGTGTGCATGGACAGCCCGGTGCCGGGGATCCTGATGCACACGATGTGGAACTATACGCAAAATATCCTGCTGGGGATGCCCAACAGCGGGTGGATCTTCAGCTGCTCCGCGTTGGGGGTCTCCGCGACACAGGAAAACGCATCGTTTTTCTATGACCCGTACTTTGGCATCGAGGGCGGCGCGTTCTGCGTGGCGGTAGCGCTACTGTGCACAGGTGCTTTTGCAATGAAAAATTGGAACAAGCTAAGCGGAGAAAGATGACAGCAGACCCGAAAAACGATCCTGCTGAAAACTGACAGACCGGGAAGGAGGAAGGACCCTGTGGAAACGATGAAGCTCTCAGTGCGCGCACTGGTGGAATTTACCCTGCACGGGGAAGATATCCGACCCGGGGGCAGCCTGAAGGATTGCCTGGAAGGACAGCTGGGACACAAGTCCCGCCAGAAGCTGCTGGGAGACGAATGGCAGGCGGAAGTGCCGCTGTCGGTGACCAAAGAAGCGGAGGACGACTGGGAAGTACGCGTCAGCGGCCGGATGGACGCTTTTAAGGATGCGGAGGTCCCGGAGATCGAAGAGATCAAACTCTGTACCGAAAAATGGGCGCCGGAAAACGTATTGCCCGCGCACTGGGCGCAGGCCGTCTGCTATGGATATATGCTCTCCCCGGACGAGCCGGAACGACAGGTCATCATTCGGGTGGCCTATGTTACGCGGACAGGCGCGGTGAAAGCAAACTTTGAAAAAAAGATGACTGCCGGCGAATGCGGCGAAACCTTTCTGCTACTACTGGAAAACTGGATCCGCAGACAAAAGATCCTGCGGAAACACCGGCGTGAGCGGGATGCCTCGCTGGCGCACCTTCAGTTTCCTTTTGCGGACTGGCGACCGGGCCAGCGGGAAATGGCCGCGCAGGTATACACCGCGATCCGCCTGAGACGGCGGCTTTACGCGTCCATGCCGACGGGATGCGGAAAGTCTTCGGCAACGCTGTTTCCGGCTTTGAAGGCGCTTGGCAACGGAATGACGGGGCAGATCTTTTACCTGACCGCGCGGACGACCCAGCGGCAAGGCCCGACAGAGGCGCTCCGCCTGATGCGCGCGCAGAACCTGCGCCTGTGGACCCTGACGCTGGACGCGAAGGAACGCCAGTGTCCGGAACACACGGTATGCCATCCAGATTGGTGCCCCAGGGCCAAAGGACATTATCTGCGGGACGCGGAAGCCATGGAAGAAATGCTGGAGACGGAGGATTGGACTCCGGAAGCCATTCGGGAGATGGCGGACCGGCACTGTCTTTGCCCGTTTGAGTTCGCGCTGAGCCTATGCGAGGTCGCGGACGCGGTGATCTGTGATTACAATTATGCTTTGGATCCCGCGGTCCATATCCGACGGATCTTTGACCGGCCCGGGGAAGTGACCCTGCTGGCGGACGAGGCGCATCATCTGGATGACCGGACGCGGGAAATGCTGGGCGGATGTGTGGACACGGGACAGATCCGGCGCCTGCGTACCGTTGTCGGCAAAGCTGCCGGACGGAATCATAAACTGTATAAGGCCATGACCGAAGTGATCCGGGGGGCGGAAGCCCTGCCGGCGGAGGAAAAGCTGTCTTCCGTGCCGGAGAGCCTGTGCTTCGCGGCGGAGGAACTGGCCGCGGGATTGCTGGAGGAACGGTTGGGGAGCTTCCCGTGGGACGAGGCCGGGGGAAAACTGTCGGACACTGTGACAGACCTGCTGGGCTTTATCCGGGCGATGAAACGGGATCCCGCGGAATACGCGTGGATCCGGCAGGGTGAAAAACAATGCCGCCTGACCGCTTTTGCCCTGCGGGTCGACAACTATCTGAGAGAAACGACCGCGCCCATGACCGGCACGGTGTGCTTCTCGGCAACGCTGGATCCTCTGCGGGAAATGCGGGATCTGCTGGGCGGCGGGGAAGAAGACGCATGCTTCGCGGTGCCTTCACCCTTCCCGAAGGAGAACTTACTGGTGGTGCGTGAGGATGTGAACACCCGCTACGCGGCGCGGGAGGCTTCGCTGCCCGTGATCACGGAGCGGATCCGCCAGATGCAGGAGATCCATCCGGGACACTATATCGTGTTTTTTCCCAGCTTTGCCTATATGGAAGCGGCAGCGGCAGCGCTGGGCCCGGAGAGTGATGTGCGCGCACAGAAACGCGGCATGACGATCGCGGAACGGGAGGCGTTCGTGGCGGCCTATCTGGAGGATCCGTCGCCGATCACTTCCCTGTGCGTGATGGGTGGCGTGTTTTCGGAAGGCATCGATCTACCCGGAGAAGCACTCGACGGTGTGATGATCGTGGGTGTAGGGCTGCCGCAGGTGAACCTTTTTCAGGAGACACTGAAGGAGCATTATGAAGCAACACGGGGAAACGGCTTTCACTATGCCTATCAGATCCCCGGCATGCAAAAGGTGGCGCAGGCCGCGGGCCGGGTCATCCGCACGGAGTCGGACCGCGGAATCGTGCTGCTGATGGATGACCGCTACGGGCATGCGGAGTACGCGCGGCTATGTCCGCCGCACTGGCGCGTGGAACACGGGAACACGGCGGAACGGATGCGTCGCTTTTGGGACACAAAGAAATAAAATGCCTGAACGGGTCAAACACCGCTCAGGCATTTTCTGTTATGAAAGCTCAATCCTCCCACGCGTCGCCAAGGAAGCCTTCGGTGATGCTGCAGGCAGCCCAGGGCATGAGGGCGAACCAGGTCGAGGCGGGACTGCCATCCGGATAGCGCTCGGTGAGGAGCCCCTGACAGAAACAGAACCGTTCCGACATCCAACCCCGCTTGCCGTAGCCATATTCTTTGTTCCGGGTGTTGAACGTCTGGAGGCCCCAAAGAAGCGTATCCCGCGCGCGGGAGCGGATGTAGGCATCCGCGGTCTTTTCGGCACAATAAAGCATTTCGTCGAGGACGGTGGAGGACATGGGATGGATATGCGGATTGGCGACGGAGGTGATACTGCCGCCGCAACTGCTCCAGCCGATCGAGCTCAATGGGGGGACCTGCACGGGTGTGTTCCAGCCGAGCTTAAAGGAACACTCGTAGCCGATGGCATCCCGCAGGTGGCGCAGGACAGCGGGGTCGCCGGTCAACTCATGCAGGAGCCGGGCACAACGGATATAGGCCAGAATGCCTTCGTTATCCACTGCCTTGTCTGTATCCAGCGGACCACCGTAGCATTCAAGACGGGAGACAAATTTGTCGTAGTAGTGTTGCTCGCAGACGCGGGAACGGTCCAGACCGGTCAGGTCCCCGGTGATCTTTTGCAGCATCAGCGCGGAAGCAAGGCACCAGCATCCGCCGAGAGAATCGTATTCCAGCCCGGCGCCGGTATCCGCGGAATAGACGAACGGATATTCATGATCCGCGTTGATGCCGCGGTCCAACACGGCCTGCACTTTTTCGGCCAGAATCAGCCATTCCGGATGCGCGACGCCGCGGAGGTCCTTTTCGGCCAGGTAGGCTTTCAGAAGGTAGTACAGGGCTTGCCCCTGCAAATAGGCGGAATGACCAGGCATATGCATCCCGTCGAACCACCAGCCGCGAACGCTCCATTTTCCGTTTTCCACAGCATCGAACAATAACCCGGAGGAAGGGCTCAGACTGTTTTCCGTAAGGGTACGGATGCAGGTGAGTGCACGGGTACGCATCTGTTCATCCCCGAGACGGATGCCGGCCAGCAGTTGGGGTACCGCCACCGTGAAACCGTTGGTCCAGGACAGGGAACCCAGTTTGTTTTCCTGATTTCCGCCGGGACGGTCGAAGACAAAGCCGGCGTACATGCTGTCCTCTTCCAACCACGCCTCGTCCGATACGGCGCCGGCGATGGCGGAAACAGCCTCGCGTACGGTCATGCCGGGCACAGAGCGGGGAGCTTCATGGATACGGAAATAGGTATTTTCGAGCGCGTCGAGGACGCCGGTGCGTCCGGTGACGGGATAATCATAGAGGTATACCGTGCAGGAAACGCTCTCGCCGGGGTCAAGCGGGAAACAGCTTTCCTCCGAAAGCGGGGCACGATCCCGCACCGTGGCCGTCTGGACAAAAAGCCATGGCGCGTTTTCCCAACCCAGTGTGAAGCCCACGGCGGCAGGAACACCTTGTTTTCCGTCCGGCGTGCGGCAGGAAAAACCGCCAAAGCGGAAGAACGCCTTCGGGTCCGCCCCCGGAAGGGCGGGAAGGGTCTGCCCTTCGCGGCGGATCCACCACGCGGGGGTGGAAAGACCGCGGACACGGCCGCCTTCCTCCATCAGGGCAACGGGCAGGGCCAGACGGTCGGCCCGGGTCATCCAGAAGGGAGAAAAGGGCTTTTCGTGTTTGCCGGCGCGCAGACGCGGGAAGGGCTTTCGCCCGGAATCCGGCAGTTCACCGGTGTTATGGCCATAGATCCAGCCGGGGAGGAAGAAGCCGGGGTCGATCGCGTCAGCTTCGGTCTCCATGTGCAGGATGCCCTGCCATGGACGGTCGGTGGGATTGGTGAAAGTCAACTCAAGCCGGAACGGATCCGCCGCGGAACCGTCACCGGCACTGACGCGACATTCCGTGAGCAGACCGGTCTCCTCCACGGGAACGTAAGCGGTGCCTTCGACTTCCGGAACGCGCGCGGTGAAACGCAGGGATGACAGATCAAAACGCTGCATATACAAAACCTCCGGGAAGGAATATTCGGATATGGATTTCAGTTTCCAGTGTATATCCGGCAGGACAGAAAAGCAAGAGGCGGGTTGTATGCCCTCTGTACATCCGGGAGCCCGGTATGGTATCATGAGAAGTGTCCGGAAAGGATCAGATCCCGGACGCGTGAAAGAAGGAATACAATGGATTACAGAAATTATCTGAAAGCGAGAAAAGAGGGCCTGCGTGCCTATACGCAGGCGGTCCAGAATAATACGGATCCTTATCTGCCCACCCTGGAGGAACGGGTCGAAAACCTGAACCAGCTGGAACGGGTGGAGCTGGGTGTGATCTCCATCGCGCTGGACGACGCGGTGGGCACTGTGTCGCAGGGGCGGTCCTATGCCTTTGCCAATAACTTTATGCCCATCCTGGAAGCGGAGACTGAATTCGCGAACAAATGGTCCGTGCTGTATAACAGCGTGGAAGAGATCGGCGTCAGCCAGTCCGTGCAGGCGCTGGAATATCTGGGCAAGTATTATCTGAAGGAAGGAAACAAGCGCGTCAGTGTCATGAAGAGCATGGGCGCGGAATATATCGAGGCCGACGTGACCCGCGTCATGCCCATGAAGACGGAAGATCCCGAAATCCTGGCCTATCTGGAATATTGTGATTTTTCCAGGCGGAACGGCTTGTACGGCATTGTGTTTACGCAACCCGGCCTGTACCGGAAACTGGATTTGCTCACGGGCAACCCGGATGGGGGCAAATGGCCTGAGGATGACCTGATGGACATGCGTGCCCTGTTCCGCACCTTCCGCGTGGCTTATCGCGAAGTGATGAAGGACCGGAAGGCCATGCCGCTCGGGGATGCCTTCATGCGTTTTCTGGTGGCCTTCGGTTACCGTGAGGTGCGCAAGGAAGTTTCCGACCGCGTGATGGAAAAGGTGCGTCTGATGAAGGATGAGTTCACGCTGCGGGAAGACGCCCTGCATCTGGTGATGGAACAAAAGGAAGCCACGACACCGGGCGTGATCGCCTCACTGTTCCTGCCTCAAAGGATCCGCGCGGCCTTCCTGTATACCCGCCCCACGGAGGACTCCGCATGGAACTATTGGCATGACCTGGGCCGTATTGAGGCGGAGCAACGCCTGAAGGGTCGTCTGGAAACCACGACGCGCATCCTGCCTTCCCGGTCCGCCTTCAGCGAGACGGTGGAAGAATTGATCCGGGATGGGAATCAGGTGATCTTTGCCACCTCCCCGGTGATGCTGAACAGCTGTATCAAGCCCTCGGTGGAGCATCCGGAGGTGAGGATCCTCTGTAACAGTATGGTGGCGGGATACAGCCATGTGCGCACTTATTACCTGCGCTTTTATGAAGCGAAATTCCTGCTTGGCATGGCTGCGGGGATCCTGGCGAAAAACGGAAAGATCGGCTACATCGCGGACTTCCCTGTGTATGGCTGTTGCTCCGCAATCAACGCGTTTGCCCTGGGTGCGCGTATGGTGAACCCGGAAGCAAGGGTCTATCTGGAATGGTCCTCGGTAAAGCTGTTCAACGGGCTGGATCCCTTCACCGATCCGGAGATCCGCGTCATCTGCAATCGCGATATTACCGCTCCTAACGCGGATTCCTCCGATTACGGCCTGTATGTACGTGAAAATGGCGAGATCCGCAATATGGCTATGATGATCCCGAAATGGGGCGTGTTCTACAGCGATGTGATCGAGCATGTGCTGAAAGGCAATTTCAATGGCACGGCGGACGGAACTTCGCTCAACTACTGGTGGGGCTTGTCCTCCGGCGCGCTGGATGTCGCCTTCTCCCAACGGTTTGACAAGTATAGCAGACGGCTGATCCAGACTTTCAAGACTGCTTTCCAGGCAGGCGAGTTTGCGCCCTTCGAAGGCGAAATGACGGACAACCACGGCGTGGTCCGCTGTGAGCGGGATCGCCGGCTGTCCCCCGCGGAAGTCCTGTGTATGGACTATTTGCTGGATAACGTGGAAGGCAGTTTCCCGGAAATCGATGAACTGCTGGAGAGCGCGAGACCTTTGGTCAAGCTGCAGGGCTTTAATGGAGAAATGAAGCCAGATGTTTCCACAACCAACTGGAACAAACGCTGACGGAGGACGAGAAAAAATGCGTATACTGGCATTGGCGGATGAGCCGGACGCGCGTCTGTGGAGCGAAAGATGCAAAGAAATGCTGGAGGGAACGGATCTGATCCTTTCCGCCGGCGATCTTCCGTCATCCTATCTTTCCTACCTGACCTGCTTTACCCACGCGCCTATTTTGTATGTCCGTGGAAACCATGATGCTTCCTATGCGGAAAAACCACCGGAGGGCTGCACTTGCGTGGACGGCCGCGTGGTGAACATAAACGGTGTGCGTGTGCTGGGCCTGGGTGGCTCCATGCGCTACCGCCCAAGCGGATGTATGTATACCGAGGAAGAGATGCGCGCGCGGATCCGAAGTATGGGCCGTCAACTGCGGGCGATGCGCGGTTTTGACATTCTGCTGACCCACGCGCCTGTGAAAGATCTTGGAGATCAGCCGGATCTTGCCCATCGCGGTTTTGCCTGTTTTGCGGAGCTGATCCGCAAGTATCGCCCGGCAGTCATGTTTCACGGGCATGTTCATCAGGCTTACACGGCATCCTTTGTCCGGATACGGGATCTGGACGGTGTACCCGTGATCAACGCTTGCGGGTCCTGGTTTTTTGACTTGCCGGATGACCGGGAACAACAAAAACCCCGGTGGTATGCCGGGGCTCTTGAAAAAAAGATCGGGAAAAAGATGGAACGCGCGTCAGTTGGCCAGAGAAAACAACTGTAACGAACGTGCGATCGCGGCCAAACGGTCTTTCGCCGCTTTTGAAACTGTGATGATATACAATCCCTGGTCCGTCTGCGTGTGCAGGCGGATCTTTTCGTTGCTTTCCATCCGCACGGACTTTTGACCGAACAGCTCCGGTCCGGCAAGATTGCTGAAGTGCCAGTCGCCGGACTGGAGGATCTCGAGAGAGGAACGGGGACAGACCGACAGCAATTCGATCTCATCCTCTTCCGGAGAACGCCAGACTTGCGTGATCACGCGGGTCAAACAACCGGATAAGGATGTGTCAGCGGAAGAGGCGGAAACAAAAGTCATTCCGCTGCCGCTAAGATAACTCATCACCGGAGCGGGGAAGGACAGATACAGCTTGTAAAGCTCACTTTCCGCGGTAATATTGATCGCGGGCGAAGCAGACAGGACCGGGTCGGCAAGGACGGGGGCAGGATCCTCTTTTTCGGGCATGCCGACGATGATCAGCAGGGACACCAGCACCAGCACCGCACAGAGTAACAGCCAGCCAAACAGTTTGAGCAGCAAACGGCCACCTTTCTTCATGGATGTCCCTCCCTTCAGGAGTCGATTCCGGCGCGCCGGTGCTTCCATGATAGGCGAAAGCAGATCAAAGGTCAAGCGTGGGGATGGAATTCTGTTCCCCTTGCGTTCATATGATATAATATAATTGGAAAAGTATCTGTCGGAGATGATGGGAGGCGATCGGATGAAGAGGATACTGTCTGCTTTATTGGCAATCATGCTTCTTTGGGGGACGGTTCTGGCTGCCGGGGAAGGCTTTTCGACCACGGATCAGGGTTTGGATCTGTCCTGTGGGTCTGTCCGGTATCCCAAGATTTCGCTGCCCGATGATCCGGAAACAGAGAAAAAACTCAATGATCGCCTGCTTGAAAGCGGAAATATTCTGAACTATCTGACGCGGTTGCCTCAGCTTTTGTCCGGCGGAGAGATGGCTGTGACCTGGAGCGCGGAGACCGGGGAGGGGATCTTCAGCTGCATCTTCTCCGCCGAGGGCGCGATCAGGAACCGGCGTGCAACGCATGTGTGGACCGCGGCGAATCTGGACCTTGCTACCGGGGAGGAGATTCCTTTCTCCGCCCTGTTTACGGATGAAAGTGCCGCGCGGGAAAAAATCGGGGAGATCCTGGAAACGGAAGTGGCCCCTGACTTGAGCGCACACCTGCAGAACAACGAATTGCTCCCTTTGCCGGAAACATTTGCGCTTGGCACAGCCGGTCTGCGTCTGCTCTATCCTGTGGAGCAGCTTTCCACCCTGTCGGACAGGGCCGGAGAGATCTGCCTGGCCTGGAATGAGATCGCGGATGTGCTGGATCTGTCTGACGGTTCTCCCGCGGCGCGGTTCGGCGCAACGGAAGCCTTGGACCTTTCCGCCGAAAGTGCGAACAGGATGGAGCAGTATATGAAAACCGGTACTTTCCCGGGGTTGCCGGTGAAGCTGGGCGATTCTCTGAAGGAAGCGACAGACACATACGCCATGCTGACGGATCCCGATTTTTACGAGGGCGGGCGAATGTTTGCGCTGGAGGCCGGCGTATTCCGTGGCGTTTTTCTGCTGACGGACGGGCTGAGTGAGGACTGGGACAACAGCCGGATCCTGGGGATCCGGATGGACCGCGGATGTTTCTGCGGATTACGGATCGGAGAAACATTGAGGGACGAATGGCTATGCCTGATGGGTGAGCCGGAATCCTCTCTGATTTGGGATGAAGATCGGGCTGAAGCGAACCGCGCGGTGCCCGGCATTTGTGATTATTACACGTTGGGCGGGCACTGCCTGCGCCTTCTGTCGGATACGGATGGCGTGTTGCGGATGATGACCCTGACGGATTAACGGAGGAAAAGAACATTGGCGCGACAGACAAAAAAGAAAAAAACAGCCCCTAACTACTCGGCGGATACATTGGCCCTGCGTATTGTGCTGGGCCTGATCCTGATCGGGCTGGGCGTCTGCGTTTTTCTGGCGGTGGATATGGGTATGGCGGACCAGGTCAGCTTTTTCAGCGGGCTGCGCACGGTCTCCTTTGGTACCTTTGGCGTATTGAGTTATATGCTGCCCTTTATGCTGATCTGGGCTGGCGTGCTGACGGTGATCTCCTCCCAGCGGGCGGCCGGATTCAAGCCGCTGTGGTGGGCGTGCCTCGCTTTTTTTTGTCTGACTACGGTGATCGATCTGGCCAGCCGTGTGGGGGCTACGGAGTTCTTCCGCGCAATCTCGGAGGGCGGAGTGGTCGACCGTAACTATGCTACCTCGGACTGGAAGGACATCGTCAGCGGCACCTATGATTTCTGTGTGCGTTGCCGCAGCGTGGGCGGCGCGTTCGGCGCGCTGGTGGGATGGCCCCTGTACCGGTTGACGGGTCCCTTCCTGGGCTGTGTGCTGACGGGCGCGGGGACACTGGCGGCCGCGATGATGGCTTGTGGCCTGACCCCATCGAGGATCCGCGGATTGATGGCCAAATACAGGACAACGACCGTGCGTATGGATCCGGAAGAAGAACGTCGCCAGATGGAATGGCAGAAACAGCAGGCCGCCATGGCGGAACAACGTCGCCGTGAGGAAGCGGAAAGACGTCATCAGGCGGAACGGATGGCCTATGAGGCAGACGCGGAAGCCGTACGTCAATGGCAGGTCCAACAGGAGATCCGTCGCGCCGCCGAAAATAAACCCGCGGGTCATGTCAGCAGGATCTTCGGGGGCAAGAGCACCCCTGAACCGAACTATAAACGTCCTGCCTATGGAAAGCAGACGGAAGCCGCGCAGTACGCTGCCCCGGCATCCGTCACGCAGTACGGTGCCCCGGCATCCGTCACGCAGTACGGTGCTCCGGGCGAAATGCAATATGCTGTTCCGACAGCATCCACGCAGTATACCGCACAGGCAGGTAATGAACACTACGCTGCCCCAATCAACGAAGCACAGCCGGTCGTGACGGCAAAACCGGAACAGAACCCGGATTCTCTTGCCGATACTTGGAAAAAACCGAACCGGAAAACACGCAAGACACTCGAGTCAGAACCGTCCCTGACCTCCAAACAGGAACCGTCCACGACCTTTAAACAGGAACCCGTACCGGAAAGAAAACCGGTAACCGTATCGGAAAAGAAACCGGAACCTATCTATGAGCCGGAACCGGAAATGGAAAATATTCCGGAAAAAGTGCCGGTACAAGCACCGGTAAAGGTTCCGGAAGAACAACCGAAAACAATGCCGGAGGAACAGCCGGAAGCAGGGACGGAGGAGACCCGGCCCGAGCCGCCGGTCCGGCCACGCCGGGCCGCGAAGGAACCGGAACAGATCCGTGTACCGGTCGTACAGCAATCGCTTGAACAAAGATCCTGGCAACCGGAACTGAAGCTGCCGCCGAAGCCTGAGGAGGATGAACCGGAAACGGAGGACAGCATTTGGACTCCGACGCCCTATAACTTCCCGCCGATCACGGACCTGAAAACGCCGTCCGCACCCACGCAGAACAACGAGGAAGAGGATGTCAGACGCTCCCGCAAACTGGAACAGACACTGGAAGCTTTCCGGGTTCAGGCCCGCGTGGTCAACGTGACGCACGGCCCGGCGATTTCCCGGTTTGAATTGGAGCTGGCTACCGGTACCAAGGTCAACAAGGTGACGGAACTGGAAAAAGATATTGCCTACGGGATGGAAGCAGTGTCTGTGCGTATTGAGGCGCCTATTCCCGGAAAGAGCCTTGTGGGCGTTGAAGTGCCTAATCCCAGCCGGGATACGGTTACCCTGCGGGAAGTGCTTGAAAGCCAACCCATGCAGAACGCGAAATCCATTTTGACTGTGGCGCTGGGTAAGGATATCGCCGGCACCCCGATTGTTTGCGACCTGGAACGGATGCCGCATCTGCTGATCGCCGGCGCGACCGGCAGCGGTAAGTCAGTCTGTATCAACACGATCATCAACAGTCTTTTGTATCGGACCACCCCGGATGAGGTCAAGATGATCCTCATCGACCCGAAGGTGGTTGAATTGAAATGCTACAACGGCATTCCGCATCTTTTGATCCCCGTGGTCAACGAACCGCGTAAGGCTGCAACCGCTCTGGCTTGGGCCGTGGGTGAAATGATGGAGCGCTATGACCGTTTCTCCAAGGTCAATGTTCGTGGAATCGAGGGTTACAACAATCAGCTGGGACCCAACGAAAAACCGATGCCCCGGATCGTGGTGATCATCGATGAGCTGGCGGACCTGATGATGACCTGCAAAAAGGATGTCGAAGACTATATCTGCCGCCTGACCCAATTGGCCCGTGCCGCGGGTATCCATCTGATCGTGGCCACGCAGCGTCCTTCCGTGGATGTCATCACCGGCCTGATCAAGGCTAATATCCCAAGCCGTATTGCCTTCAAGACTGCCAGCTACACGGACAGCCGGACCATTCTGGACCGGAACGGAAGCGAACAGCTGCTGGGCTGGGGCGATATGCTCTACCTGCCTGTGGGCAGCTTTACACCGCTGCGTATACAGGGTTGCTTTGTCAGCGACGGCGAAGTGCAGAAAGTGACGGACGATGTACGCCGCGCGAATCCCTGCACTTACGATCCGGATGTGCTTGACCGGCTGGAGGAACTCAGCCAGGAGAAGGAAGCGTCCTCCCAGACGATGGATACTGTGGGCGGCGCTGCCGAAACCCTGGATGTGGACGGCAGTATGTTTGACCAGTGCGTTGAAATGGCGATCCAGGACGGACAGATTTCCACCAGTACCCTGCAACGCAGGCTTCGGATCGGTTATTCCCGCGCCGGAAGACTGACGGATCAACTGGAAGAACGGGGCATCATTTCCGGTAAGGATGGCAGTAAGCCCCGCAAATGCCTGATCACCCGCGAAGAATGGGAAGAGATCAAAAAACAAACGAACGGGGACGCGGAATAAGATGGATGATCTGCTGAACAGTCTGCGGGTCCGTGGCGGGATCTCTTTTTCCGCCGACGGCTATCGCACATCTGACGCGTTGGCATTTGCCTGCCTCAGTTATCTGGACTTCGACGGAGTGACCACCGCGCAGGGAATGACGCTGGCGGAGCTGGCCCGGGAGCCGGAAAGGCTGCATGAAGGCACGACCGC
>JAZUFB010000260.1:0-8807 GCA_045640475.1 Clostridia bacterium | reverse complement strand
TGTTACATCATCCGTAAATACGAACCGCTGCTCCTGCGCTGAATCGGTATCAAAACGGAAATAGGCAATCGTATCATCGGAAGCGTATCCCGCAGGAGGAAGCAGTTCCTTCACATAGAACTCATATCCGACGGGCAGGTCCGATTCAAATACCAGCATACCGTTTTTATCGGTGGTTTTCTGTTCGATGAGCGTATCACGGGCATAGACCACTTTGCCGTTTACCTTGATGTCCTCGCCGGTAAAGAGACCGAACGCGGCATCACTCAGCTTGTCGCCGTCTTTCGACTGCTTCTCTACGCTGGTTCTGATCTTCTTCCGTTCATTGGTCCATTCTGAGGAGTAGGTTACTACTGCGGTTTTGGAATCACGGTAGCTTAGGTCAATGACGCAGGCCTTGTTGTCCAGCACATAGCCCGCTGCCGTTCCGGTTTCCACTACATAGTACTTGCCGAGAGGCAGATGATCGAGCTGAGCGTAGCCATTCTCATTGGTCGTGACCGTACCTACCAGATCACCCGCATTATAGTAGTTGCCGGTAACATGGTCCGCGTTGCAGATATCCTCATAGGCGTAAACATCAAAGGTGACATTTTTGAGTCTGCCCGTGATGTACTGGAACTTCCCGGAAATCCACGACCATGCCTCATCCAGCGTGGATACGTCCGCGAGGAATTCGCCGTATTTATTGATGATGAGCGTGCCGGTGGGTACCTTATCGTACATGACAACCTTTTGAACATTGCTGCCGTCACCGACCGTGAACCGCACGGAATCGGAAACAAGGTAACCGTAAGGAGCAATGTCCTCTCTCAGCGTATAGGTTGCGCCGACTGTGAGACCTTCGATCATGTGGGGATTATCCGCGTCGGAAACCCAGGTGTCGATGACCTTTCCGCTGCTGTCCAGAAGCGTCAGCGTCGCGCCGTCCAGTTCAACGCCCGTGGTGAAATCGGCCTTGCTGAACAGGAATCTGGTCGGCTCATCCGCAAAGGTCTCCGTGACGCGCACCGTTTTTCCGGATGCGGAGTTGGGCGAAACATCCACCGTCTTCATCTCATCGGAGATCAGGTAACCGTCGGGAGCTTTGATTTCACCGATCAGGTATTTTCCGAAGGGCAGGTCCAAATCGAAGTCCGCGCAGCCGCTGGAGTCGGTGGCTGCCGTGGTAAGGCAGGGGCCTGCGGGCACGATTTCTACGCCGTTTACGGAGATTGCCTGACCCGTGTAGAGGGCGAACACCGCTCCGGAAAGCTTGTGTTTGCCGTTAACGGATTCCTTGATGGCGGATACGGACAGCTTGCGGCGCTCATTGTGTACCGAGATGGTCTGCACATTGACCTCACCGTCCCTGTCGGTTTCCGTCAACGTTACATAGTGCTTTTCCGTGTCGGGAATGTAACCGGGCGCGGTCTGCGTTTCGATGACATAATAGCTGCCGATAGGAAGCAGTTTCGAGTATGCGTCGCCGCTTCCGTCGGTCACAATGGTGTCCGCCAGTGCGTTTGCGGAGATGCGGACTCCATGCTCATTGATGTCCTCCGCGGCGTAGACCTCAAAGGTTACTCCGCTCATGTAGCAGGTTCCGTACACGAACTTGCCGTCCTTGTATCCGGTGAGCGTTTCGCCGGTTTTGTTCACATGGATCTGTCCGTATACGGGATTGACGATGGGGTCATCCTTGATCATAACGGTCATGGACAGGTTCTTTGTCAGGTCTACGGAGTATACGGTGCTGTTCAGGTTATAGCCATCGGGCGCAGCGGTTTCTCTGATGTATACGGTGCCGTATGAGCGGGGCAGCGAAACGGTCACTCTGCCGTTCTGTTCGGTCGTTATATTCCGGATGAGGTTTGTGCAAGCGGGATCCGTATAGATACCGATGGCTGCACCGCTCAGCTTGATGTCCGTATTTTCGGAATCCGCCTTTTCAAAGGTGACATCGACGGAGCCCTCCCATGCTACGCTGAAGCTGACCGACTTGGAAACGGATTCTTCCATGTAGCAGCCGAGATCTTGAGTCTTAGTGCCGGTCTTGATGACGAGCGCTTTCCAGACCTTGCCGATGGATCCGCTCAAATTGCCGCTGTTCCAAACGCCGTCCATGGAAGAAGGCGCGGTGAAATAGAAGGTCGTTCCGCCATAGACGGTTACGGGCTTACCGGTTACCGTTTCACCGGTGCCGCTGTTGTGATAGGTGACATCCGCGGGAAGATCGATGGTGATGCTGTTCCTGCTGTCGGCCTTGAATTTCGTTTCGGAGGTGGTCTCCACGCCGTTTTCGCTGCTGACAACGGTCAGGCTGGTTTCGGTAAGACTCATGGACGTGGAAGGGGGATCGGGCATGTTGCGCAGATAGTCCAGCCATTCATCAAACCTGTATTTGGAAAGGCCGCTCGCGGTGCAGCCGACCGTAGCGGAAGCATAGTCGCCGGTGTAGAAATAGCTCGTTGCCATATGAGTCAGGATGTAGCGGACATCCTGCTCATATTCGGGATAGAACACAGCGGACACATCGCCCGCGCCCTTGAAGCCGTAATAGAGCGCCTTGGAGACATTCGGGTTGTTTTCCAGCACCGACTGGGCGAAGTTGCCCTTTTTCGGGCTCGCCTTGGTGGATTCGAGGCAGTACGCGACTTTACCGTCGATTTTATACACGAAGGTGCTGTGATCACCCAGATCCGCAGGATAGGTCAGATGCGTACTGCGCTCCAGTTTGGCATCGCCGCTGATGACGATGTTGTCGGGATCGATTTCATCATCGTATTCGTCATCGGGATTGTCTTCGGAGCCGGTGTTTTCATCGGAAACATCATTGCCGTCATCGGCACCATTCACGGGCTCATGACTATCAGGTGCAGACTCGTTCCCGGTTTCAGTGCCGCTGCCTTCGGGAACAGGTTCCGCTTCATCGGATGCGCGGTCATCATCGGGAATACCGGTTTCTTCGATAGCATCGGCCTGCTCGGGAACATTATTTCCGGGTTCTGTGATATCATTTCCGCTATCAGTGTTATCATCGTCCGTATCAGTGACGGGCATCATACTAACGTCAATGATCTCATCTCCATCGGCTTCCGCATTCGTTTCGTCGCCGATGCCTTTGTCCGTGTCTTTTTCGGCAGGGATTTCCGGTTCATCGGAAGTAGGTTCTTCCGTATTCTCCGCTGCGATGGGGTCTTCCGCGGTCATGTCGGCTTCTTCTGGAGCTGCATCGATGATATCGTCATCACTGCCTTCATCGGGCAGTTCCACTTCTTCGGGCACCACATCCCTCACGATGATTTTCCTGTTCATTTCATAGGCGGGATGACCGCTTGCGGGCATTACGACATAGTAGACCAGATATTCACCGGGAACATCGGCGGAAAAAGAATTTCCGTTGGGACCGATGATTTCGTAGGTTACGATGGTGAAGGGAGAGGGCAGCGAGTCATCGCCGAACCACTCGAACTCCACTACACTGCAGTTCTCTCCCTTGTCGATGGTCTTATCGGCGGGCACGATTATTTCACGCTTGTCCAGCAGGTTCTTCACGTCCTTCAGAAGCGGGTAACCCGTTCTGGTGTCGTAACCTTCCTCGGCGCAGACGGAATAACCGATGCCGCCGAGGACGATGATTACCGCCATGAGCAGAGAGACGATTTTCATAAGTGCGTTTTTCATAAGCTAATTTCCTCCATTTTTTTTGATATGAATGTTACTTTTGTCAATCTACAGGGTCAGTTTATTTTGTTTCATTTGTCCTTCAGTGCAGCAGAATACCTCCTCGCCTTCCTTTGTCGATTTCGTTCCGCGGGTCATATGCGTTTGCAGGAAGTCTCCTTTGGTATTTTCATCAAAATACCGGATGGTCTTCCCGAGCCCGTCAGACTTTACGAAGTCATACTGGAGAGGCGCGAATGTGTCACCGCCAAACAGCCAGATTTCCGATGCGTTTTTGATCCAGGGACGCGTCCAGCCAAGAATCCGATTCTGCATCCGGGATTCGGTGGCATCATACAAGTCTGCGTAGAACAGGAGCGGCGCGATGGGAAGAACACCCTGCTCTACCGCAAATCTGCAGCATCTGTCGATGTAGTAAAAATCCTGCTCCGTTCTGATGGGACGGTTCGTGCAGATGTAAACGAGCTGCCCGGGATGTTTGGCCAAACGCTTTTTCTTGTCAGACATCAGTATGTTCCGAATCGCCGTTTCCGCGGTCGGATCGGAGTAATCTTTCTTTTCAAACATTACATCATACGCCTTTTCTTGCATGGGTTGCCTCCTTTAATAGCATCTTTTGACATCCGTCGATTTTTCGAGGAAAGCGTTACAGGTATACATATTGAGATGAGGTTTCATCGAGCTTGCCCAATCAGGCAGGTTGTTCATAAGATCGAAGAGGTCCTCGCCATCTGCAGACTGTTCAACAATGACGGTGCCGGGATAGAACATGACCACTCTCTCGCCGGTTTCTTCCAGCTTCATGATTCTGTCAGCCAAAATGTCGCGGGAAACGGCGTGCACGATGTCGTTTGCAAACTTCGCAGTCTTGCAGTTTCTTTCACGCCAGCGGCGGTGGTCATCATATCCGGAAATCGACACCATATCATGAGCCCACCAGTAGAAGTCGCGGTAGGTAAGCACACGGCCGGAAGGCAAGCGCGCTTCCATTTGGAAACCGTTGATCTGAAGCGTGATTTTGCCGATCGTGATTTCGTCTTCCTCTTCCATCAGGATGGAGAAGGCTTGATCCAGCTTGTCGCAAAAATCAGGGATACCGCCTTCGCCGAACAGCCAGTTTTCCACGACCTTATCCAGCGCTTCATAGGAGAAGACCCGGAACGTATTCTCTGCATCGGGAATGAAAACGGTTGCAACCAGCTCGGCCAAAGAAGACGGCACCGTGTAGCCCAGGGCCTGAAAACGCTCGCGGTCGTTCGTGTATACCAGATTTCGCATGTCCTCAAGGCCGCTGATCTTACTAACGGGAAGGTTGTCAATCTGCACATGACTGTTGCCGAAGCGGCCTGCGTTCGCACCGCAGTAGGTATATGCGCCGCGGAGCCGTCCGTCACTGTTCATGCACGCCTTGATCCGCTTATACTTGCCGATGCTGGTGCGATTGAGCTGCAGCCAGTAGGTGAGCGCGCTGTTGACCGGATAGAAATTGTGTCTGGTGAGGCAGTTCTTTACAGATTCGCAGGACAGAGAGTCGATACGCACGCCCTGGTTTTCCAACCAACGCTTGAAGGGCTCCGGACGCTTGATGTCATTGACGCCGGTTATGATATAGAAGCTGTGAAATGCGTCGGCAAACCATTCCTCGTAGATACTGATGGCGTTTGCAAGCATTTGCTTGTCGGCTTTGATGCCGCGGTCGTTGATTCGCTGACTGGCTGCATACAGCTGCCACTCGGCATCAGGCATATCGATATGGTCCATGTAACCGGACAACATGCGTACACTGTCCAGTTTTGCCCGCAGACATTCCTTATACAATGCCCATTCCGTCTTCAGCTCATTAAATCGGCGCTTTCTTCTGAGTGCACTGCAGCGCTTGCGCATGAGGTTGACCATTTTGTCCCCGCTGCTGTCTACGATTCCGAGTATATGGCAGATGGAATTCATGTCATCGGGCAACCCGCTGTAAAGCGCATGCGATTTGAGACATCTCCACTGCTCGGGAGGCAGGTAAATACCGACCGGCATTTTGAGCAGTCTGGAAAGACATACACGGGCGATCTCGGCATCAAACGCGATTTTCCTGCATTCGGGATCGCGCAGGGCCTGAAGGACTTCGGGCGGGATGGCTTCTCCATGGTAGATATCGATGACCTTTGCAGGCATATCGTCGAATGCCACCGCGATGAGGGGAACATCGAAGAAAGCGGATTCTGCATAGTGGTAGATACCAAAATCTTCTATGTTCGGGGTGTTAAGCGTTTCTACGCTGATAAATAACTTTTTCATAGGCAGTTCCTCCTTGTAATGTTTTGTTGTGAATAGTTCTTGTATGAGAGTGAGAGGTCTGACCGGAGGGGTACTTATTTTTATCGGCAGTGTCTCTCACTCACACGGGATTTTTATGAACCCCTCTACTATCATAGGGACACGAGATTGCCAAATTGGTCATGCAAGATGCGTTATTTAACGAAACGTTTACATATCTGCTTTTTTATGCGTTCAAAACGCCTATTTGCTCTGCGCGGAGCGATACCGTATTGCCTTCCTAACTCTGAATAATTCATGCCAACCCGGAGGGCATCTTCCAGGAATTTCCGGTCATCTTCTCTCAGGCACGCAACAGCGGAACGGATAATACTAACGTCAATACTATCTTGCACTATGTCTTCTACCGAAGGAACGGTATTGTCATATAACATATCGCCGAAATCAGTGATATTGCCGTCGTCATCTTCATGTGCTTCATTAAGCGAGAACGTTTTGCTGGTATATCGCCGGTCACAGGTCTCGCATTTGTTTTTCCGATCGGGATTATTAGTCCAACCGTCGCACTGACCGGTACCTCTATACACACACTTATTATGACGGATATTGCGTTTTCTTTCCTTTTCCGCTTCCCGGCAGAAGGTCTGGGACATTATCGTATACTTTTCTTCATCGGGTACGAAATATACGATTGCTCCTTCTATGTCGGGAACCACATGTTCATCGGCGTTAGGGGTAGAACGAACCAGTTCAAAGAACTCCTGACGAGTGATGGTTTGCCATTCCGTGTCGGAAATAACATGAATGAATGTCATGAGGTTTCCGTCGCTTCCGGTTGTGGGAATACGGATTTTAAGCTTGGGATTGGTCGCGGCAGCAGTAGTGTTGGTCGTAGAGGGAACGGTGTGATTCTGCGTCATTTTGCATTTTCTCCTTTTCGTCTTGTATTTCCGGAGAAAATGCGCGGCTTTTAGGGTAACCTTAATACAGCTGCAAGCCATACGAATTTCCTCCGTTATGGTTCTTGCAGCGACCTCTGTATAGCCGCTACGTGTGCTGGTTTCCGCCCCGCCTTACAGAGTGCCGTGATCAGCGGACTGCGAAACGGAAGTCTTTCTTTTTATGTGAAGCCATTACGGCTTTACACCTATTGGTTTTGTAAACAAAAAGCCGGAGTCATTGCTCAAACTACACCTATGGCAGGTGTGTTTTTTGCAATGACTCCGGCATGTGGTACCTCGTTTTTAGGCGGGTCCTGGCTCGGTAGCCAATGACTATTATATTATCTAGCTTTGAAGCAATTGCTTCAGGGCTTCGCTGATGTACTTTGCGGGGGCTGTAATCCGATGCCCGTGCGAGTCTTTTGTCTCCATGAAGCAATCACCATTTTGTGAGACCAGATCGAAAGCACGTTTCGCGTTTCCATCTGCATCCCGGCCGATGATTGTCATTCGTGATTCACCGGTGTTTGTTGTGCAGTGCTGCTTAACAAAATTCTCGCATTCCCCGGCTTCGTCAATCCCTAACTCTACAAGGAACGTTTTTTCACTATCACGCATTATACTGGTGATTACCCCATTGCGCTTAAGCTCCCTTGCTTCCCCAACATCCAATCTTTCAATGGTTGCTTTGCCTTGATACAGGTAGCCAATCTTTCCGTTGGCAGGTTCGATCTTGAACACGGGTCTTCCGTTCAAATCAAATACTTCGTACATTTCTGAATCTTCCTTGCTATATCAATCTTTTTCGCTATAACGAAATATTCGGTTTTTTCTCCAACACCTCCTAAATTATTCGTGCGTCCATCAGCGGGTGATATTTAAGCGCTGTCCTCCCAAACGGCGGAAGCAGCATTACCATAATAAGGGCGGCATCTAATTCAGACATTTTCGACATGTAGGTTTTCTCCTTTCCGGTGTTCGTGGTGATCATGTTTTCGGGGGATACTGCGGTTTTCATTGTGTTTTCCTCCTTTCATTGTAACTGGTAAAAAAGAAGTGTTTTGCTTACTAAAATTGAAAAGTTAACATTGTACCAAATTGATGTAGTTGCTTCGGCTCTCATTGAGGTAGGCCAAAATCTTCACAAGCCACTTCGTGCCTGTGTGTAACGGCTGCACGTTTGTTAGGGCACATTCATTGTTTCCTCGCATTTATTACATGCCGCCATTGAGTGATGGATTGGGTTATTGTGCAACTTGTTGGCAATGTAATACGGCAGTGCAACAAATACGGGTTGACATAATCTAATTGCGTAATCAGTTTTGCGTACACGAATTATATCGCAAGTTATTTGCGTATGTCAAGCAAAATACATAACAATAATGCGAACAAATTCCATAGCAATATACACAAAAACATGCAAGCAGTATGCAATTATACAGTGTGTGTAAATATCTTGATGAGCTTGAAAGAATAATTCATGATTATCAAGAGTCGTTTTGAAGATGGCGGAACTTTCTGTATTTTGAAAATCATAGGAATTAAAACGAAATACAGGGATCTTCAATGTTAATTTATTGAAAAACGTGCATCTTGCATGTCCGATTTGCCATTCTCGTGTCCCTATGATAGTAGGGGGGTATTGAATTTTCGAGATATGAAAGGGGTGATGCCTATGATTGAATAAAGCCGGAACTCAGTAACCTATCGCCAAAAACATGGGAGGTATTGCTTATGATTATTATGGAAAACAGCAACATTGCCGTGATTGGGGTAGATCATGGCTACGGGGTGCGCCCGTAAGGGTGCTGCAATGAATCTACCAATCGCAAGGTAGCAGACGAATCTCTATGTCTGAAAGCACCTGCCTAACCTGTGAGGGAAACTGACATCAGGGAACATAGCACGGCAGGAAAGCACCAAGTTGGCCAG
>JAZUFB010000259.1:0-9491 GCA_045640475.1 Clostridia bacterium | reverse complement strand
CTTGTCAAAATCAAAAATCATCTTCAGGTCCTCCTTATATACCGTCATACCGGATAAAGACACAGTTGCTCCGTGTCTCCGGCAGGCTTTATTTCATATCTGTGTTATATTAGCACAAGAGCTTCGGCTGCGTCAATTCCTCTTGAGTTTTACATACGGATATGATACACTCGGTCTATGGAAAAAACACACGATATATAGCCGATTATTCAAATATGGGAGGAACATATATGGACCGTTTTGAACCAACCTTTTTTTCTCTTCGTCAGTATCAGGCTCCGGAATGGTTCCGGGACGCCAAATTCGGCATCTGGAGTCACTGGGGTCCGCAGAGCGTCCCCATGTTTGGTGACTGGTATGCCCGGAATATGTATGTCGAAGGGACTCCCCAGTATGAATACCATGTCCGTCACTACGGGCATCCGTCCAAATTCGGCTACAAGGATCTCTGCGAGCTCTGGAAAGCCGATAAATTCGATCCGGAAGGGCTCATGGCAAAGTATCATAAGGCCGGTGCCCGTTATTTCATGTCCCAGGGTACCCATCATGACCATTTCTTTAATTACGGTTCCGAAATCAATCGCATGAACAGTGTGAACGTCGGTCCCCACAAGGATATCCTGGCTCTCTGGAAAGCCGCCGCGGACCACAACGGAATGCCTTTCGGCATCAGCGAGCATCTGGGTGCTTCCTTCTCCTGGTGGCGGGTCAACAAAGGCTGTGACAAATTCGGTCCGTACGCCGGTGTCCCGTATGACGGAAATGATCCGGCCTATGCGGATTTCTATCATGCCAATCAGGAACATGGTACAGATGATCCCGGCAACTTTGCGCCATGGTATACGCCCAATAAGGATTTCCGTGCCTACTGGCTGCGCTGCATCAGTGAAATGATTGACAGATTCCAGCCGGATCTGCTGTATACCGACGGTGATCTTCCCTTCGGCGATCCGTGGCACGGAGAGCCGGGCGGTCCCGGACCGGATGAAGCCGATTATGCCGAGGGTCTGCAGGCCGTGTCGAAGCTTTACAATACCTCCATTGAAAAGCATGGTGATAACCGTGCTGTATATCTCCAGAAAGACCGTCACCCGGATATTTTCCATGTGGGCGTGCTGGATATCGAAAAGAGTCAGCTGCCCGGCATCATGCCGGATCCATGGCATACTGACACCTGTATCGGCAACTGGTTCTATGATGTGCATTCTCCCTATAAACGTCCCGAGCAGATCGTGGAAATGCTGGTGGACATCATTTCCAAGAACGGGAATATGCTTCTGAATATCCTGCAGCGTCCCGACGGAACCATCGATGATGACGCGGAATATATTCTGGACCGTCTCGGAAAGTGGTTCGCGGTCTGCGGAGAAGCGGTCTACGGTACGCGTCCGTGGCGTGTCTTCGGCGAAGGCGATACCCGCGTGAAGATCGAAGGCTTCACTGAAAACAAGACCGACTGGAACCGTAACGACTTCCGTTTCGTTCAGAAGGACGGCGCGGTCTACGCTTTCATGATGGGTGCGCAGGGCGGTGAGACCATGACGCTCCGCAGTTTTGCGGAGCAGCCGGTCACCTCCGTCGAGCTGTTGGGCTACGGACCGGTTTCCTTCACCAAAGAATTCGGTGTGCTCATCGTACGTCTGCCTGACCGTCTCCCGGCCATGTGCGCCAATGTCCTGAAGATCCGCTGACAAAACGTTATTCAAAAGGCTCCCGATTGCGGGAGTCTTTTTTGTATATGGTTAACGTCATCCTTTGGTTGAACTTCACGTCATTTTGTGGCATAATATAGGAAATTAGTTGCATCAGAATAACGGTTGGGAGTGTATCACGTGTTTACGATACGGCTGATGGGTCGTTTTGAGTTGCTGGAGGACGGTCGGGATATCACCCGGTCTGTCACTCGTTACAGCAAGGGTCTGGGGATCATGCAATATCTGATCCTCAACCACGACACCCCTGTCAGCATTGACAGACTGAAGGCGCTGTTCTGGAATGAAGGATCAGGGAATGCTGATGCCGCATTGAAAACCACGATCTTTCGGTTCAGGGAATTATTGAAGGATGCGGATCCTTCTCTGTCTGCCTGTCTTGCCTCCCGTCATCAGTCCTATATCTGGTTATCATCCCCTAAAGTAGATATTGATCTGGTTCGCATTGAAGTACTGATCTCCGACTATGAGAAGGGAAAAATGGATACCGAAAATGACAGCCGGATCTTCAATGAACTGTCTGATCTTTACCGAGGGCCGATGCTTTCCGGCTCACCGTACAGGCAGTTGTTTGTGAATGAGATTCACGCGCTGCACATCCGCTATCAGAAAATCATGCGTGATCGTATCCGGGTTCTGAAGGCAATGGATCACTATGCTGAAGTGATCGATCTGGCCCGGAAAGCAGTGCATTTGTTTCCGGAAGACGAACTGTTCTATAAAGAATTGATCTGGTCCATAGACCGTATCGGCACCTCGCAGGAAGCTGTCGAACACTATAAGTATTCCGCTCAGTTGCAGCATAACTACATGCATGTGGAACAGAATTCCGAACTGCAGGATGTCTATGATCGGCGAATGTCGGATAATGAACATATAGATCGCCGGATGAGCGAGATCACAAGCGAGCTTCTGCAGGGTAACAGCCGTGGCGCGTTCTTCTGCGATTATGTGGTTTTTCAGGAGATCTACGACCTGTTGGCACTTGAACTGAAGCGCACCAAAAGCTCAATCTGGCTCGGTGTGATCGCCATTCAACCGCGGGAAACCAACACGAAATACGAAGACCTGGCGGAGCATATTGAAATCGTAAAGGATCTGATCCGGTACAATCTTCGCAAAGGCGATGTCTTCTGTCTCTCTTCACCGAACATTTTCGCGTTGCTGCTTCCCACAACCAACCAGGTCACCGGCAATATGGTCATGGACCGTCTGAGCCGTGTCTATTATACCCATTTCCCGGAGCATGCCGGCACATTCAACTACCGCGTCTATCCCCTGCTGGAAGCACAGGAATGATCCGGGGTTCTCTGTAAAAACATAATTTCAATAAGGCAGTGACCATCCGTCCTGCCTTATTTTTTTATATACTCCTGTATCCGAACCGTTATACCGGATCGTTCATTTAATTTTCAGGCTCTTCAGATATGTTTTCTGTTCTTCTGTGATGCGATAGCTTTCAATGGCTTTCTGAATGGCTTTGTTGTGTGTCCATTTGTCCAACCGTTTCCCTTCAATATACGGAATTGCCGCGTTCCATTGTTTTGCAAGGGCTTCCGCGAAAAGCCATGCTGTCATCATATTGACATAGTATTCATCAGAGCGGAGATCTGCAGGCTGTGAAAGCATGGATACGTCAAATTCACCGTCCAGAAAATAAGTCATCAGCATGTGCAGACCAAACCGTCTGGTATATACCGCTTCAGAAGCGATCCATTCGGGTATCTTCTTTTTGAGCTCTGCGGTGTGCTTTTTGAAAACAGCCGGCTGCAGACCATCACAGACAGCCCAGTTATCCACATAAGGCAGAAATGCTTCCACCTGACTGAGGCAGGTCGTGAAATCCTTTGTTCTGCCAATCAGCACATTATGCAGAATATTTTCTTCATAGTACTCATGCGGCAGTGTACTGATGAATTCGCTGAGGATCTCCTCGCCCGGTAATTCTTTCACGATCTTTTTGTACTCCGGCGAGCGGACACCGATAAAGCTTTCTTTCGGCAGCGTCGGTATCAGTTTCGCGACAAATTCCGCATACTTCGGGTCCCGGTGAGCATACAGGATTTCGCGGATCACCGTAACAGCGCTCTTTTCCATTTTCATCAACCTTCCTGTTTCTGCGATGTTTTCAGATCATTTAGCAGCATAAATCTCGTTCAATAAATCTGTCTTGTCACCGGATATCATTCGAAATAATATATAACCTTTATGTGTATTATAGTAGCTTGTTGCCAATGTATCAAGGAATACCCAAACAGCATTCCATCATAAGAAAACCACAATCTGTTTCATGCGCCGGAAGTTGCAATCAAATGTCCCTCCCGAAAGCCCGAAAGGATAACCTCTTTCAGTCAGCGAACAATGTATCAGTCTCATGTTTGAGAACAAGTAAGCCTTATTTAGATAACCTGAACCTATGAAAATCATAAAAACATCGCCATGGAACAAATCGTACACAATCCGCGTTATATAGCTGAAATAATCTTTGGAGGCTAATAAACATGAAAAAAATAATTGGGTTGGTAATCCTGTTCTCAATGATTTTCCTGTTCGGAGGCATCACAACTGTTCAGGCCATGATTCTGCCTCCTCACGGCGAAGGACAGATCGGTTATGAAGCAGTGGTGTTATGTGAAAGCCTGACGGTACGTCAGGAACGCAGTACAAGTTCCGAAGTTGTGGAAACGCTGCATTACGGTGATCGGTTTGCTGTACAGGATGTATGGGGTGGCTGGGCCAGCTGCTTTATTTCCGACGATATTAATGCGGGCCAGACAGGATGGGTAAATTCTGACTACATAATTATAAATCCGATCTGGTACAAAGCAGATGAGGAAACACCGGTTTTTGCCTGGAACGACACGCTCGCCCCCAGAGTCGCGTTGTTGAGTGAAGGCACCATCCTGCCCATCCTGAAGAATGAGGGAGAATGGTTGATTGTCAGTCTGCGTGGTGCAACCGGCTGGGTATACAAAAGCGCTGTAGACCATCTTGCGCCGGAATACGGACAATAAACCGGATAATACCGGTAAAATGCCGGTACAAACCCAATAAAAAAATCCTGTAATCATTGAAATTACAGGATTCTCTATGCGGAGAAGCCGGGATTTGAATTATACAGTCGGTTATTTTCCTGTTATACCCTGTTATGCCTTGTTAGGAAAATCAACAGTTTGCAGGCTTCACCATTCTATCCAATACTGCCAAATTATTCCCCTGTTGCGGTACGGTTGCGGTACTGTAACACACCTCACAACGCAAGTATATTCAACAGTTTGAAAGGAGTCAAGAAAAATGGAAATCATCAATGAAATCATGGCAATCTATGAAACACTCACAGAGGAAAACAAAAAGCAGTTTGCTGAGTACCTGCGGAGGCTACTACAAGCCCAATGAAAAAGAGTCCCTGCCAAACATGGCAGGGATTTTCTTATATACTGCAATCAGTCATCTGCAAACATTCCATCAAGGATACTACCTTCACCAATACAGGTATCATACATTTTCTGTAGTGTCCGCTGACCATAGTGCCGATTCAAATAATACATTGTACTCTCAACCTCTTTGGCTACATCGGCATACCTTCTCCCCTTGGTAGGTGGCAACTGCTGACCGTTTGTAAAACGTATATCGTTATCAAGAGCATATTTCTGTACAAGCTTTCGCATGGTGTTATTGTTGCTCCGGTTTGCGATGGCAAGCAAGTCCTTTTCTGTAAGATTCAGACCACTTGTCAGCAGTTTGGCATCCTCTGTGATTTCCTCACCTTTCAAGGTATCAAGTTCCTCAGCCCTGTTCCGCATCCTTGAAACAATATCATTTACTCGCCCATTCACTCCAAAGACAAGCCGTTCTGCTTCATATCGCTTTTCCTGTGCCTGCTTTTTAAGCTCATTGATATACTCCGGAGTGTATTTCTTTTTATCCTCTGCCCTTCTCAGCAGTTCCTCAGCCTCAGACAGCAAAACATTGTTCCGTTCTACTGCCTCACCTATTACGCTCTTAATTTCACTGTAATAACTACGAATCATTATTCATCAATCCTTTCCGATGCTTCATCCCATCTTGTAAGTAATGCAAGCACTGGGTCATTATCGACAACTGTTGTCGGCTCTACTGGCTTTCCATATGCTCGGTCAATGATGTATATGCAGGCTTTTAACCGAACGTCAGCCTTTTCCCTTTGGTTTTTGATGATATCAACCAATGCCTGCAACGCCTCATCCGAATATAATCTAACTGCCTCAGTAAAGTCCTTTGGGATACGTTTGCGTTTTCCGCAGGTATTCCCTTTCGTAAACTGACCTTTATCATTCCGGTCTGCCATAGAATCACCTCATTTTTCACGTTAGGACAGCCCTTTCTTTTCCTTGAGTATTTCATCAAGGGAATCAGTTAAGCCGTCTGTACCACCGTATTTGACCGTTAGACGGTCACTTTCAAGAAGCCCAATCAGTGCAAGGACAGCCATCGTCATTTCATCTACACTTTCCGCAAGCCGTTTCTGTCCCTCCGCAATCTTGATAATCAATTCATCCACGATATCACCTCCTTGGTTTATAGCTCACAACTTTATTGTTTAGTCTGACAGTGAAATCATAGCCGTTCTTTGACTCCTGTAAGACCATCTGAGCATACAGGGCTATTGACGGTGAATAGTGATAATGCACTATCCGCTCCACATCTGCCCTGTTCCGCTCGTTGACCTCAAGACCTCGGTCTTTCATCATGCTGATGATTTGCTCCACTGCCTCAAGCCTGTTCAGATATTCAATGGTATCGGTCATTATCTGCCCTCCATCATTGCATCCATATCGGATGTATCATCAATCCATTTCCGTTGACCTGCATAATCTGCGTTGAGCTTCTTAGGTTGCCTGCTTTTCAAGACCGTTATCAGATAGGCAATAGTCTTTGCATTGTAGCCCTCAGCTTTTCTGATAGCCTCCACAAGCACACTCTGACCGTATTCCTTTTCAAGCTCACTCAGTTTCTGTCTGTCATCATCAGAATGAATCAGTCCTGCATCCTCAGCCATGACGATGACAGATGATTCTATAGCTGATTTATTAACTATCTGATTTGATGATTGATTGATTATATTGTCGACCTGTGGTGACCTGTGGTCGACCTGTGGTAGTTTTCCTCTATTTCTGTTTCGACAGTTTTTGTCTACAGTATTCCAATACCGTTCAAGACCTTCATCTATCGGAGAAATAAGGCTTTCGTATACATCCATTCCCATTTCAGATAGTCCACTCGGTTTTTCAGCCTCATTAACTCTGTCCCTTGGTGTGGCTGTCTCAACATAATGCCTGTATGCTTTCCAAACAGGCATCATTTCATCCTGTGGCAGATAGCAGAACAGCTTTATAGCATCTTCAGATATCCGGACATATGGTGCTTTTACAACACGAGTATATGCCATAATATCAGACCGCCTTTTGTCCCTGTTCCTCAATCCACTGTTTCAGCTTGTCCACATTCACAAGGATTTTCCTGCCGATTCGGAAAGCGGGATAGAAATCTCTGCTATGAACAAGCTCATAAGCCATTGTTTTGCTAATACTCAAGTATGTTGCCATCTTTTCAACTGTAATCGTTGTTTGGTTATTCATCGTTTTTCACTCCGTTCTTTCTATAGTTCCCAAAAAGTACATTGTATTGCCGGCATCCTCATGGTATCATGCTTTTAGACATATTTTCAAGCTATATGTCTCAATCGTATAAGGAGGTGGTTTTCATATGAAATATGCCGAAACAGGCAAACGCATCAAAGACCTCCGCAAGAAAGCTAACTATCCTACACAGGGCAGTCTTGCAGAGGCTATGCAGGTCAATCAATCCACAATATCAAGTTGGGAGCAAGGGCAAAACCTACCGGATTCAGACCTCTTGGAAGATTTGGCAAAGAAGCTCAAAACATCCATTGACTACATCATTACAGGTGTTGAGCTTGAAAACAAACGGCAGGTTGATGAATACAATCTTTCAAATGAAACGCTTGAGTATTTCAGAACCAACTTTCCAAAGGAAAACGTAGAATGGTCTGAAGCAAACACTGAGTGCCTCAAGTTCCGCAACAGTATCCATGATGTTATCAGTCATGAAAGGGTTAAGTTAATCAACTACATGGAAGAAATCATTTTCTTGCCTCAGTATGAATCAATCAACCTTCAGCAAAGCAATCCATCACTGTTTAACGGACATATCATTGACTCCTATGGAGACCCTATAGAGTTTGACGATAATATGCTTGAAAGTGCAATGCTTCTCACACTTAACAAAATGATTCAAACTGAAAGAAAGAAGGTTTTAGAGAATGGCAAAAAGGGCAAACGGTGAAGGGGTTATCCGCAAAAGGGCAGATAAAAACCTTTGGGAAGGGCAATACTCCACTTGGGATGAGGATGGAAAGCTCAAAAGACATTCTATCTATGGCAAAACCAAAGCTGATGTTGCCAAAAAGCTGACTGCCATAACAAATGACATCAACACAGGTACATTTGTAACGCCCACAGAAATGACGGTATCTGATTGGTTTGAGATTTGGAAAACGGATTATTTGAATGATGTTAAGCCGTCAACTGTAAATCAATATTGCTATCAGTTCAGAATCCATATCAATCCAAAGCTTGGCAATGTCCCTCTGCAAAAGCTGACAGCTCCAATGGTACAAAGATTCTATAACACCTCCATGCAGAACAAGACCATTCAACGAAAAGATGGTACTGAAAAGACGGTCAAAGGATTGTCTGCAAAGAGTATCAAAAACCTGCATGGTGTGATGCACAAGGCAATGCAACAGGCTGTCCTCTGTAACTACATCAAAATCAATCCCTGTGAAGCCTGCAAACTGCCTCGTATTGAGAAAAAGGAAATGAAAACCATCACAGGTGATGCAGTTCCCATGTTCCTGCAAGCCATCAAAGGTGATGTTTACGAAAACCTGTACTTTGTTGATATCTTTACAGGCATGAGGCAGTCAGAAATCATCGGTCTGACTTGGGATTGCATCGACTTTGACAAGGAAATCATCAAGGTAGAAAAGCAACTGCGGAAAGACCATGCACAGGCAGGGCAGGAATACACCTTCACAAGCCTCAAAAATGGCAAGACAAGAGTCATTAAGCCTGCATCAATGGTATTCGATGTCCTGCGGAGGGAAAAGGCTAAGCAGACCGAAAACAAGCTGAAATACGGTACATCTTTTGATAACAAGTATGGTCTTGTTTTCACTAATGAGATTGGTGAACACTACACAGGCGTAACAGTGTATAATCATCTGAAGCGTATCCTTGCAGGGATTGGCTTGGATGATGTCAGATTCCATGACCTTCGGCACACGTTCGCAACTCTGTCCTTGCAGAATGGTGACGATATCAAGACCGTATCAGAAAACCTCGGTCATGCTACGGTCGCTTTCACTTTGGATGTCTACGGTCATGTTACGGATGAAATGAAAAAAGCATCCGCTGACCGTATGCAGAAATATCTTGAAAAGGTAGGTGGTTAAGCTCAATTGCGGTACGGTTGCGGTACTTGGGTAAAGAAAAAGCCCTGCAAACGTTGATTTGCAAGGCGTGTGTAAGCGGAGAAGCCGGGATTTGAACCCGGGCTGCGTTTAACCGCACTACTCCCTTAGCAGGGGAGCCCCTTCGGCCACTTGGGTACTTCTCCATGTCAAGGCTGGCGGAGAGAGAGGGATTCGAACCCCCGGTACCTTTCGGTATCACTGGTTTTCAAGACCAGCGCCTTCAACCGCTCGGCCATCTCTCC
>JAZUFB010000258.1:0-20537 GCA_045640475.1 Clostridia bacterium | reverse complement strand
GCATGCCAAGAAAAGTGAGTACACGGTTCGCGGTGGCTGTTTCCAACGTACCGAAAGCCAGACGGAACACGATCCCGGCAACAATAATCGAAGTCAGAGAGGGAATAAAGAACAGGGACTTAAAGAAATTCGTCCCTTTAGCCAGTCCGGAATTGAGTACCGTTGCCACCAGCAACGGTATGATCGTCAGCACGATCACATCCCATAAAGCATATCGGCCCGTGGTCTGGAGCGCCATCCAGAAATCACGGGTATCCAGCCGGCTGTAGTTCTTCAGACCGATAAACTTGGTGTTGGGGCCACTGATCTTCTGAAAACTCATGATGATCGTACTGATCATCGGGTACAGATAGACCACCAGAAAAAAGAGGATAAACGGCGCCACAAGGATATACGGAACCACTTTGGGATCCGTGAGGCTCAGGGATTTCTTGCGGTGAATACTTGCCGTCGAATTGTTTTGCATGTGCGGTATTCTCCGTTCTCGTCAGTTAAAAATGAGGGGATACATCGGAAAAACCGGAGGAGCCGCGGGGGCTCCTCCGGCAATACCTTGAGAGAAGAATTATTCGATCATGCCGCGGAGTTCTTCAGCGCAATCCTTGGCGATCTGTTCGGGATCATCCTTCAGTTCCACCAGGCGATAAGCCATCTGGCTCTTCACGATATCGGTGGCAGCAGGATAGTAAGCAGTCAGGCAGGTGTCCGGAATATCATCCAGCACAGTGTTCAGCACTTCGAACAGATCCTGGCCATAGAATTCGAAGAACTTGTTGGTTTCCTTCATGGCTTCGGTGCCATAGACATCCTTCAGGATGGGATCGTAGCCGCAAACCTTCCAGGTGGTGATGCAGCCTTCTTCAGTCAGGCCGACATAAGCCACGAATTCCTTCGCCAGTTCAACGTTGGGGCTGGAAGCGATAACAGCGGTGCCGGTGCCGCCCATCTGGGTGGACTTGTGGCCGCCATCAGCCCAAGTGGGCATGGGAGCGATCTTCATGCAGCCAGCCAGGTCAGGCATATAGTTGACAAAACGGTCGAGGTACCAGAAGGGCATGCAGATGGCAGCGCAACCGCCCTGATCCATCCAGCCATAGTATTCTTCCGTGTGAGACATTCCGCCGGGGGTGGGGATGGCAGTGCCATCTTCCAGCATGCTCTGCATGAACTTCATGGTCTCAATAACCGCGGGTTCGTCCATGCGGACCTGGTTGTCAGCGGTGAGCCAGTCACCGCCGTGCTGGTTGACCATGGGATACAGGCTCCAGCAGTCGGTGGTTTCGAAGGTGATCATGGGCTTGCCGGTCTTCTCGAGGAAGACTTTGCCAGCCTCATGGAAATCATCCCAGGTCGCGATGGTGGTGTAGTCGATGCCGGCATCTTCCAGCAGCTTGGCATTGTAGAACATCACAGTCGCACCGATGTGATGATCGATGCCATAGTACTTGTCATCCTTGGCATAGTTGTTCAGACGGGCCATGACCAGATGGTCAGCGATGGGTTCGACATAGTCGTTCATGGGAGCCAGAACGATGTTGTCGCCCAGGTAGTTGGCGAACTTGCCGATTTCGATATCCACGATATCCGGCAGGCCTTCGCCAGCATCGATCGCCATGTTCAGCATGGTGTGCATGTCTTCGAAGGGATAGGGCTGGAAGTCGATATCCAGGGGCGTCTTGGTGGGGTCAGCATTCCATTTGTCCAGCATCGCCTGATACAGGTTGATATGCAGATCCTGGAATGTCCAGAGGGTCAGCTTCACAGGCTCGGCAGCCGCTTCCGCGAACACAGCGCCAACGGAGCACAGGACCAAAGCCAGTGTGAGCAGCAGAGCAACGATCTTTTTCATGATTTTGCCTCCTACAAAATTTTGTCCTGCAATCTTGAGCTCCCCAAATTCTTTTTTTGATTTGGATTTACCCAAAGCATCGCGGGATCATTCTGCTTGTATTGTAGACATGCAAGAACATCTTGTCAAGGAAAGTAGCTCAAAATTTGTTTATTTTGACAAAAATCAAACCATAAAGCGCAACGAAAACGATGCAGTACGAAATATCAGCTCTTTTTGTTTGGGTAAAATCAAACAAAATATTGTATGCACAGAAAAAAAGTGATAAGATTGCTTTACATAAACGGGAGCGGGCATGATCTCTCCTTCAGACCCGCCTCAAAAAGGAGTCCAGCATGAAGCAGATCCACGAACTGAAGACCGCGTTACCCCTGTTCAAATGTCTCGGATCCGAGATCCGTATCAATATTCTCGAACTGCTGTTGGCCAAGGGGACCATGTGCATGGCGGATATCGCGTCAGAGTTGAACATCACAGGTGGTTCCCTGTCACCGCATATCCGCGAGCTGGAGGAAAACAGTCTCATCTCGGTCACGACAGTCCCTGGCAAGCACGGGAGCCTGCGGCTCTGCAGCGTTTGTGACCAGCAGATCTTTATCGATATCATCCGGAATCCGGAAGAAGTCGGTCGATATGAAAGCGAGATCGCCGTAGGCCAGTATACAGGCTATTCCGTTTACCCCACTTGCGGCATCTCAACGCCGGAGCATCTGATCGGCGTGGAAGATGATCCCTGCTATTTTGCCTCGCCCGAGCGGGTAAACGCCGGCATTCTCTGGATGGGGCACGGGTATGTGGAATATATCATTCCAAATTATCTGAAGCCGGGGCAGGAACTGAAAGAATTGCTGATCTCCATGGAGATCAGCAGCGAAGCGCCTGGATATCAGGAGGACTGGCCCAGCGATGTAACTTTCAGCCTCAACGGGATCGATGTCTGTACCTGGACCCTGCCCGGGGACTTCGGGAAAGTTCGGGGAATCTATACACCCCAGTGGTGGAATGAAAACTGGAACCAATACGGCCAGCTGAAGATCCTCTCCGTAGATCACTCCGGCAGTTATATCGACGGCATCCGCCGTTCCAGCGTGACCCTGAGAGATCTGAATATCCGGGCAGGCAGTGCCCTGACCCTGCGTCTTTCTGTCCCAGCAGATGCCAAGCATTGTGGCGGATTGACCGTTTTTGGTCGGTCTTTTGGCAACTACAATCAGGATATCCGCGTACGGATGGAATATACAAACGCGGGCGAAACGCGGCCTGCGAACTGATTTCCGTCTCCGTAACCCAGGTCCGGAAAGAGACCGGAAAAGCACAGAAACGTTGGACGAACAGGGGCGCCTATGGTACAATAATATGATTGATCAACCAGTATACGGATCGAAAGGACAAACGCCCGTTTACCGGTGCGTTTCACGGAAAGATACCATGAAAAAGCCATTCCAGATGCTGACCGTCCTGTTGTGTATCCTGTGTATGATAACAGCTGTGTTGCCCGCCAACGCTTCAGAGGCCGCGGAAGAAAGCACCGTGACCGTGTATTTCACCACGCCGAAGAATATCCGCCCGCGTTTGGCTGCCGAAAATGAAACACTGGGACTGATCCAGCCTTTTCAACCCGTCACGGTGACCCCGGTGAACGGCAAATGGGGCAGTATGGTGCTCGATGACGGAAGAACCGGCTTTATCTTCATGGATGGGATGATCCCCATGCCGGAATATGAATGGATCCCCGAAGTCGAGCGCTACAGTCCTGAAGCGATTCCTCTGCTTGGGGTCCCCATCCAGGCCGCGAAAGCGTACGACCGGTTGGATTCGTGGGAACTCTGCGTGGAAGACGGCCGTTGTGACGGCTATATCCACATCCGGATCCCCGGGCGGGATCTGACCGGCTATGTGCCGGAAGGCACTCTGCAGGCCCTTGATTTTCCCCTGCCGGAAGAAGCTGATCAGTACACCGTAGTCTGCGACAGGGAAGTCGATCTGACCTCCATGCCCCTGAAGGGGGCCGAGATCACCGGCAAACTCCCCGCGGACACGATGATCACCGCCTTTGATGCAGGTTACGGCGAGCATCTGATGATCCGGGAGGAAGAAACCGTGTCCTGGGTACATCGGGATGATGTCTGCGCCTGCCTCGAAGACGCGGAAAGCGGTATGCCTATGTTTATCCCGTTCGGTGAAAACCCGAAGACCGAGCCGGGGATCGTTTTCCGCTACGCAACCGTCAAAGACGGCGGCGTGACGCTCGTCAAGGCTGACGGGTCAAGCATACAGGCCGAAGCGGGAGAGCGGATGATGGTCTGCCTGACCTATGGTTCCCTGGCAACGGTCACAGGAGCAGATCATGCCGGCTATGCCCCTGCAGACAGATTTGAAACCGAAACCACCGCAGACAAGGCAGCCCATATCCGCGCGCTGGATCTTTCCGGTGCCGGGATTCCAAAAAGCGAGTGGCTGGATGTGGCATTCACCATGTTGGAGGAAGACAACAGCCTGCTTCTGCGCTATAATGCAATCACAGATTCAAACATCCAGACCCTGTTCCCCCTCGGTGTTCCGTATTTCTGGGGCGGACGTAATATTTACCTGATCAAACAGCGGGCCCCCGAATACAATACAGGCATCGCATGGCAAAGCTCCCCCGTCTACTACCGCAAAGGGACCCTCTACCTGACCGGATTCGACTGTGTCGGATTTGTCAAAGCCGTATGCGAGAAGGCAAAGCACCCGGTCAACGGTGCGCTGAAGGACCTGATCAACGGCGGATATCATACCCGGGGCTCCCACGTATGGTGCAAAGCGGACCGACCCATGCCGGATGACTGGAAAAAAGTAGCGGAAGAGCTGGAGATCGGCGATATCCTGATCCTGTTCCATCCCGGTGAGCACGTATTGATCTACGCCGGTACCCTGCGGCAATACGGATACACGGAAGACACCCTGCCCGCCGCGGCCAAATACCTGGATAATCCGCTGATGATCCAATGCGGCGAGGATCCGTTCTACTACCTTCGGATGACCGAATACATCCGGACCTCTGAGGATCCGCGCATCGCCCGGGCCACTCCGCCGGATGGCGGCGTCAACTTCTGTATCCTCGGCGTGCCTTTTGAGGACGCGGAATATCTGTTTATCTGCCACGATGCCGTCTGCCCCTGTTTCCTGGCGGAAGGCACCTGCATCAATATCTACAATTTTGACACCGTGACCAACTATGCATTCTACCGCACGCCGGCCAAGCCCGCGACAGCGACCCCGGCAGTCCCGGGGACCCCTGTCCCCACAGCGACTCCTGTCCCCTGACAACCGGAATGACAAAACCGAATGGAGCCTGAGCCATGAAGAAACCTATGAGCAAATGGAGGATCGCGGTACTGATCCTGTGCGCGGCAGTCGCAACCCTTTCCTGCCTGATGCTGATCTCCTACTTCAGCGACCTCGCGCGGGAAAACCGGATGAACGATGAGTTGCGTGAACTGTACCACGATGGGGAAAACCCGTGGGTCACATCCACGCCCATCACCCCCGAACCCACCGCGACAGTCACTCCGGTCCCCACCGCGGCACCGGCCCCAACGGAGGTCATCCCTCAAATGCTGCCCCGCATCCAGTATCCCGGGCAGGGTGCTTTCCTGATGCCCACCGAAAAGTTTTTGAAGCTGAAGCAAAAGAATACGGATATCACAGGTTGGCTGACCGTGGATGAGGTAGTGGATAACGCGGTGGTCCAGCGGGACAATGAATACTATCTGACCCGCGACTATCTGAACAAGAAAAACGTCAACGGCGCGATCTTCCTGGACGAATCCATCTCGCTGCAGACTCGGCCCTATACCCTGATGATGTTTGGCCACAACATGAAGACCGGCGCGATGTTCGGCAAACTGCTGAAATATAAAGAATGCACCTGGTATCGTAAGCACGCGTACGCAAGTTTTGAAACCCAGTATGAGGAAGGGGAGTATATCATCTTCTCCGCCGGGAAGATCCAGGCCGTGCCCGGCCCCAATTATGTCAACCTGTATGCCCTGATGACCGACCTGCCGGAATCACGGGAAAGCGTGATCCGCCAGTTGCAAAACGTCTCTTTCTTCCATACCGGGATCGAGGTCCGGCCGGAGGACCAGCTGCTTTTGCTGGTCACCTGCGACGGCGACATAGAAGAACGCTTCGTGGTGGCCGCCCGGCGCCTGCGTGAAGGAGAAAACAGGAACGAGCTGGATCTCCAGATCATGCAATCCTATCAGGTCCGATAAATAAACAGACGAAAAAGGAACGCGAAACCTCTACATTAGGTTCCGCGTTCCTTTGTTTTCCTCTCGCGATTTTCGCTGCGCGTGAAATCCGCTGTCGGCCCCCGCACGCCTCTCGCGATTTTCGCTGCGCGAGAAATCCGCTGTCGGCCCCCGCGTTTTCGCTACGCGAGAAACGCTCGGTTCGCTGCGCGAGAAACGCTCTATCGCCTCTCGCGGTTTTCGCTACGCGAGAAATCCGCTGTCGGCCCACGCGTTTTCGCTACGCGAGAAACGCTCGGATTATTCGCCTTTCAGTGCCCGCTCACACAGTTGATGAAAATTGGGATTATCCGTCAGCAAGGAAACGATCTTGGTGGCGACCAAAAAAAGGTCCTCAAGCGGCACACCCGCTTTGAGCCCTTTCAGGATCTCCGCCTCGCCCGCTTCCGCCAGATTGGTATTACGCTGATATTTACGGTAGATCTCAAGGGGCGTTTCCAGTTTGCCGGTCTTGCCTTCCGTTTCCTGTTCCACAACCTGTTCCTGTTCGTCCATTTGGGGTACCTCCTCCATGGTTTCAATAAACTGATTATACACCCATCCCACGCAGGGCGGTAGTCTTCCGTTCGCCGCGCATAAAAAAACCGGCGGAGCAAAACATCCGCCGGAAGAAAGACATCCAGAGCCGATTACTGGACCGGCACAAAGAGCATAGGCACACCCAGTTCGGTGAAGCAGGCGCAGCCGTTGTCCAGAAGGCTCAGAGTGACAGACAGATCCATTTCTTCGTCCCCGAGAGGCAGGATCAGCTGACCGTCTGTAAGGCTAAAGCCTTCCATCGCGGAGCCGAATACGGTCACCGTGTCATCCGCCACGGTCATATAGGGATCATCGGCGTTATAGCCAAGGAAAGTCAACATATCGGGAGATTCATTCAAAATCTGTTCCACGGAGTAAATGTCCGCACCGGACATCAAACCGACAAACATCCAGGTGCCGTTCAGCACGGAAGCATCTTCCACCGGCACAATCTCGGGCACATCCAGATCGGCAGGCGCGTCACCAAAGACATAGACCGTACCCTCGTTATCCGTACCCATGATCGTTCCGTCTTCCATCATCGCCAGAACCATCACTTCAGCCTCTTCCTCAGAGCCGCCTTCGGGATACACGGCAAGGATCACGTTGAAGTTTTCATCCTGCGTCCAGCCGCCAACCATATTGATCTCTCCAGCCGGGCTTGCGTTGATGCCGACAACTGTGCCATCTTCATAAAGCGCGAACGCCAGATTGGCGCCCAAAGCTTCGGCATCCCTAAAGGTCTCGCCACCGTCAAAGGACGCCTTCTGCAGATACAGGGTCATGAGCAGGGTCGCCTCCGCCGTTTCGGCGAAGCAGGATACGGCGCAGCAGATCATAGCCAGCGCCAGAAGCAGAGCCAGGGTCTTTTTCATTTTTGTTTCCTCCATTCAAAAAAATAATTCCGGATCAATAAAGGAGCCTCTTTTCATTATACCTTACAAACGGTCAAAAGCTCAACCCCCCCAAACGGGCAGTTTTGAAAACACATATGTCCCAAAGGCTTTTTCTGTCTGTTTGTTGAAATATTATTGACTATAGTCATGCAAGCCCATATAATGAAAGGACAAAGAAACCAATAAACATCCGGAGGGACCTGGATGAACGACAATATCGTCCGTGTCGTGATCGATTCCCATATGGGGATCATCACAGCAGACAATCGTTTCTTTTCACTGATCGGGGAGGAAAATCACCATTCCCTGCTTCGTTGTATGGATCCGGAGGATCTGGACGCGTTGCGCGCCGCAATCGGCAAGCTGACCGGTTTTCACGACAACGCGGTCACCTGCTGCCGTATCCGCACCGTAAACGGTCCCCGTTGGTTCATGATGCGCGCCCACATGGACAAAAGTGACCCGGACGACGAGGGACAATACCTGTATTATCTCGAAGGCATCGATATGGATACCCTGCAGGAGCAGGCCAGCGACCTCATGGAGCAGTTGAACGAAGCCAATAAGCTGCTTGAGATCTGCGATCGCCAGTTGTTCCGCTATGATCGTAAGACCGACGATCTCCGCATCTTTGGCGGCAGTCTGGCGCGTCCGGTCGGCTATTTTCATGGTTCCCTGGCTGAGTGGACCGACAAAGTCCATACAGAAGTCGAGCTGACCGAGGATGGGCGGGAATCCTTTGAAAGTCTGCTGACGGATCTCACATCCAGCATCGGACCTTTTGAGGACATCATCAAAGGACGTCAGAAAACAGACGGTGCCGAGCAGGGGGTAGCCCGCTTTCTGGGCGCCACCATCCGGGATGAAACGGTAGACGTGGCCCTCGGTTCCATCCGTCTGATGTCCGCAAACGGGCAGGAGGAAAATGTTCATATCTTCGGCCAGAACAACTATGATGAGATGACCGGCCTGTACAACAAGCAGGCCATACGAAAGTATGCCGAACGCGTGTTCGCCCAGCAGCAGGATCATCCGGTGCACCTCGCGATCCTGGATCTGGACAACTTCAAAAATGTCAACGATACCTACGGCCATCTGGCCGGAGACGAAGCGTTGCGCAAGGCAGGCGGCATCATCCGGGACGCGCTGGGTTCAGCAGGTGTCGCGGGTCGTTTCGGCGGGGACGAGATCTTGCTCATCATCGAGAAAGCCGATACCCTGATGGCCCTCCGCTCCATTCTGCGCTCCATCCGGACCAATATCGAGCATGCCTACCGCAACACCGGCAAATACTATGAAATTACCTGCTCCATGGGCGTAGCCACCCTCGGGATCGCCGGCACGACCTTCGAAGAGGTCTTCAATATTGCCGACAAGATGCTCTACGGTGCCAAGATGAAAGGCAAAAACCGCTATATCATCTACACGCCCGAGCTGCACGCCTCCCTGCTGGAAAGCGAGACCTTCACCCCCAAGCAGCTCTTCGGCAGCCGGGAAGGGGATCGCGAAGGCACCGTGAACCGCGTGATTGAATATCTGCTGGGCAAAAAGCGCGCCGAAATCGCCGGCTGTCTGGCCGCGGTCGGCCAAGCTTTCAGCATCGACGAGATCAGCCTGTTTACCGACAGCACCGAGAGTGCGACCTACACCTGGCTCTCGCCGGACTGGCCGACCGTCAGCATCCGGGATCTGAATTGCCTGAAAGCGGACGGCATCGACCAGTGGATCGCCCGCGACAATCCGTTGGTCGTAGACAGTGTCGAGCATATCCGTCATATCTATCCCGTCACCGCGCAAGTGCTGCAGGACAACCGTGTCCATGCCGCCATGATCTTCAGTGTGCTGGAGGAAGGCCATCGCGCGTGGCTGGTCTTTGGGAAAAAGAATGTCCTGACCCGTAAATGGGCCGATTCGGACAAGGCCTATCTGATGTTCGTCAGTAATGCCGTCGGTCTGCGTCTTGAACAGGATCTTTCCAAATGATAGGTTCCAAAGGATTTTTCAAAAACAGCCGGAGCGACGCTTCGGCTGTTCATGCTTTCTTTACATTTGCGCATATAATATAATAGCGTATGGAAGGACCCCAACTTCGCACAGGAGGCGAAAAGCATGTTTCATATCCTGGTTGTGGACGATGACCGGAATACACGCCGGCTGATGCGCGCGGTGCTGGAGCCGGAAGGCTATACCGTGACGGAGGCGGAAAACGGGGAAGACGCGCTGGGCGTACTGGACCGCGAGCATGTGGACCTGGTCATTTTGGATATCATGATGCCCGTAATGGACGGATACGAGTTTACCAGGACCCTGCGGGACAACCGCAACGATCTGCCCATCCTCATGGTCACCGCGCGCCAATTGCCGGATGACCGCTACACCGGTTTCCTGGTCGGCACGGATGACTATATCACCAAACCTATTGACAAAAAAGAGATGCTGCTGCGCATCCGCGCCCTGCTCCGGCGCAGCCGCATCGTCAGCGAGCGCCGCATCGACATCGGGGATGTCACCCTTCATTACGACGATTATACGGTCACGCGCGGCAACGAAACGCAGGAGCTTCCCCAGAAAGAATTTTTACTGCTTTATAAACTGCTTTCCTATCCGGGAAAGACCTTCACGCGCATCCAGCTGATGGACGAGATCTGGGGCGCGGACAGCGACACGGGTTGGGAGACCATCACGGTGCACATCTCCCGCCTGCGCAAACGTTTTGAGGGATGGAAGGAATTTGAGATCGTGTCTGTACACGGCCTCGGCTACAAGGCGGTGCGCAAAGAATGAGCAACGACAACAGCAGGAGCAAATACCCGCATCGGCTGGGTCTCAGTCTGATGTTCGCGGCCATTATCTTTCTTTTTCTGCTGATCACCACGCTCCTGGTGGGTGCGATCATGCTCTTCCGTGTGCGGAACGGCTACATCTCCCCGAACGCGCTTTTGCATACCGAGAACATCATCTTCAGCATGGTGGTGTGGAGCATCGTGCTGGGCTTCCTGCTCAGCCTCATCATGGCCAAGATCTCCCTCCACCCGGTCAAAAAAGTCATCAATGCCATGGACTCTTTGGCCCACGGCGATTTCCGGACAAGGCTCTCCTTTTCGGATCCCCTGAGCCATTTGTCCACCGCGAAGGAGATCGAAACCGGATTCAACCACATGGCCGGCGAGCTCGAAAAGACTGAAATGCTCCGGTCTGACTTTGTGAACAACTTTTCCCATGAATTCAAGACCCCGATCGTCTCCATCGCCGGTTTCGCGGATCTGTTGCTGGAAGGCAATGTGACTCCGGAGGAGGAAAAAGAATACCTGCGCGTGATTGCCGAGGAAAGCCACCGTCTGGCCGACCTGGCCACCAATATCCTGAATCTGACCCGCGTGGAAAACCAGACTATCCTGTCGGATGTGACCCGTTTCAATCTCTCCGAGCAGATCCGCAATTGTCTTCTCCTGCTGGAAAACAAATGGACCGACAAAAATCTGATTCCGGAAGCCGACTTCGGCGAGGTCTTCTGCAGCGGAAACCGGGAATTGCTCCAACAGGTGTGGGTCAATCTGCTGGATAACGCGATCAAGTTCGCGGACCCCGGCACCGTTCTCCGCGTCACCATCACCGAAGCGCCGGACCAGCTGATGATCGCCGTGGCTAACACTGGCAAGGAGATCCCGCCGGAAGACACGGAAAACCTCTTCCGCAAGTTCTGGCAGGGCGATGTTTCCCACGCGTCACAGGGCAACGGTATCGGCCTGTCCGTAGTGAAGGCGGTCACGGAACTGCACGGTGGCCACGTGGTGGTCTCCTCCGGCAGCGGAAAGACAGTTTTTACGGTCGTTCTTCCGCGGGAGCATGAATAACGTTACAATTAGTTTAGAAATATCTGTTACTCTTGTTATGGATAGGCGGGGCCACAAAAGCCCCGCGCGAATCACGGAGGGAAAACTGATGTCATCATTTCTTGAAAAGTTCCGGGAAAAAACAGCAATCCGTCTGCAGGACCGGTACGGTAACGATCAACTGAACCAAACGCTGACCATTGGCGGCCTGGGGTGTATCCTGCTGTCCGGTTTTGTCCCCGTACTCGGTCTGCTTTATCCGTTCGGCATCCTGATGGTGGGCTATAGTATTTTCCGCATGTTCTCCAAAAACAGGGCCAAGCGTGAGGCGGAACTGCAGAAATATAGCGAACTGAGCGACAAGGTCCGGAAATGGTTCCGGCTGCAAAAGAACAAGTGGGTCAACCGCAAGACCCATCTGTATTGCAAATGCCCAAACTGCAAGGTGACCGTGCGTCTCCGCCGCAACAACCCGCCAGAGGAGCTCACCGTCACTTGCCCGATGTGCAAGCAAAACTTTATCAAGAAAGTGTAAGGTGACCGCCAATGGTGACGGATCCCTGGAAAATACTCGGCATCTCGCCTGACGCGAGCGCCGATGAGATCAAAAAAGCTTACCGGACCAAGGCCAAGCTCTATCATCCCGATCTGCACCCGAACGACCCCGAAGCTGCAAAGAAGATGAACGAGCTGAACGAGGCTTACGATCTTGTCCAAAACCCCGATAAGTTCCGCGCGCGCCAGGCGCAGGAACAGGCACAGGAGCAAGCCCGCCGTCAGCGGCAGGATCCCTTCGGTTCCTGGGGCGGAGGCTATAGCGGATACGGCGGTTATGGCGGCTATGGCGGTCAAGGCGGTCAAGGCGGCTATAACGGTCAAAACGGCCAGAATGGCTACAATAACCGCACCCGGTATGCCGACAGCAGCGGCTATCAGCGCTACGGCGGCTGGCAGTCCGACTTTGGCGGGTTCGACTTTGGCGACCTGTTCGGTTTCGGTTTCCGCAACGCGACCGGTGATACTCTGCCCACCGTTCAGCCCGGCGACCCGGATCTGCTGAAGTCCGCGATCAACGCGGTCCGCAGCGGTCAGCACGCGCAGGCAATGGACCTTCTGTCCCGCATGACCAGCGCTTTCCGGAATCACCGCTGGTACTATGTGTACGCCGCCGCGTGCAAAGGAATGGGCGATACCGCCCGCGCGCAGGATATGATCGAACGCGCCATCCGGATGGAACCGAACAACGCGCTCTACCGCCAGTTCCGCAACGAGATCCTGACACAGACAAGGAGCGCCGCGGGGCCCTTCTCCTCGTCCGGCACATCGGTTTCTCCTCTCGGATTTATTGGCAAACTGATCCTGGGCTTCTTTATCCTTCGGATCATCCTGCGATTCCTCTTTTTCCCGTTTGGTTTTTGATCTGATCTCCCCAATATAAAACGAGGTACACTTGAATGAGCAAAGTCATCGGAATCGATCTGGGTACAACCAACAGTTGCGTCGCCGTAGTGGAAGGCGGAAAGCCCGTCATGATCCCCAACGAATCCGGCCGTCTGACGACCCCCAGCGTCGTCGCCTTCACGAAGGAAGGGGAGCGTCTGGTCGGCGATCTGGCCGTACGGCAGGCAGTTACAAACAGCAGTCGCACCGTCAGCAGTGTCAAACGCCAGATGGGCACGCAATGGCGCCAGACCATCGATGATAAAAGCTGGTCTCCCCAGGAGATCAGCAGCATTATTCTGCGCAAGCTGAAAAAGGACGCGGAGAACTATCTGGGCGAGCCTGTCACAGACGCGGTCATCACCGTACCCGCCTATTTCAACGATATCCAGCGACAGGCCACCAAGGATGCCGGACGGATCGCCGGGCTCAACGTACTGCGGATCATCAATGAGCCGACCAGCGCAGCCCTTGCCTACGGGTTGGGAAACGGAACGCCCCAGAAGATCATGGTCTACGACCTCGGCGGCGGCACCTTTGACGTATCCATCATCGAGATGGGCGACAACGTGATCGAAGTGCTGGCCACCAATGGTGACAATCATCTGGGAGGCGACGATTTCGACGCCCGCGTGACAGACAAACTGGCGGAAGTCATCCGCCGGGAGCATAAAGTGGATATCCAGCAGGACGCCGCTGCCCTGCAGCGCGTACGCGAAGCCGCCGAGCAGGCTAAAAAGGAGCTTTCCTCCTCCGAATGCGCGCTGATCACGCTTCCGTATCTGACCATGGATCACGGTCAGCCCGTCAACTTTGAATACACCCTGACGCGGACTGAATTCAATAATCTGACAAAGGATCTGGTCGACCGTACCGCCGAGCCGGTCCGCAACGCGCTCAACGATGCCGGGATCGCGGCCAGCGAGCTGGGCCGTGTCATTTTGGTCGGCGGGTCCACCCGCATCCCCGCGGTACAGGAAAAAGTACGCCAGCTGACCGGCATGACGCCTTCCCGCAACATCAACCCCGACGAATGTGTAGCTATGGGCGCTGCCGCGCAGGGCGACACACTTTCCGGCGGAACCATCACGCTATATGGCGGAGGAAGCAACATCCTGCTGCTGGATGTGACCCCCCTCAGCCTGTCCATCGAAACAGTGGGCGGCGTAGCCACCCGGCTGGTGGAGCGAAATACCACCCTGCCGGTCCACTATTCTCAGGTCTTTTCCACCGCCGCGCCCTACCAGCGCAGCGTCGAGATCAACGTGCTCCAGGGCGAGCGTCCTATGGCGCGGGATAACCGTTCGGTCGGCAAATTCCGCCTGAACGGCATCAAAAAAGCGCCGGCCGGCGTGCCGCAGATCGAAGTCACCTTCGATATCGATACCAACGGCATCCTGAAGGTCTCCGCAAGGGATCTGGATACCGGCATGAGTCAGTCCATCACCATCACGGACAACGAGCGTATGAGCGACGAAGAGATCCGCCAGGCCATGAAGGACGCGGAAACCTATGCCGCGCAGGACGGCGTACGCCGTGGCATCATGGAAGTAAACGCCGAAGCCCGCGCCGCCATTACGGACGCCCAGCGGTATATCGAGACCAACAAGCAGACCCTGTCCAAAGAAGAGAAAAAGCAGCTTCAGGCAGACATCGCCGCGCTGCAAAAGCTGCTGACCCACGAAAAACCGGACAAGATGACCGAGACCGACATTCAACAGCTCCGCGACGCGATTGCCAAAATCCGCCGATAAATCCCGCCACCCCATCTTGGCCCTTAGCCCTTGGCCCTCGTATCTCCTTCTCACCCTCCACCCTCGTATTCTCAAAAAAACCTGAGGCTGCTCGCCTCAGGTTTTTTCGTATCCTATACCCTTATCTCTTCCGCATATAATCCTGCGGTTTCATGCCTTTGTACTGACGGAACACCTTGGAGAAACGGCTGGAGCTCTCGAAGCCGACCGCCAGGGCGATCTCGGTCATGCTGCGTACGCCGGAGTCGATCATCTCACAGGCGTGACGGATACGGACCTTATTTTTGTATTGGGTAAAAGTGACCCCCATTTTACGGGAAAACAGCTCGGAAAGATAGTTCTTGTTGACATACACCTTGTCCGCAGCATCGATGAGGGTGATATTGCGCATGTAGTTTTCTTCCACATAGCGGATCACGGCGTCCAGCGTACTTCCAAGAGAACCGCCGTCCATTCTGGTGTCCCCGTCCTTGCAGAGCGCAGCGTGAACGCGGTCCATCAGTTCCTTCACCCGTTCATCATCCAGCGGCTTGAGCATATAATCGAACACTTCGTAGCGCAGGGCTTCCTGCGCATACTCGAACTGCTCATATCCGCTGATGAGCACGATCAGCGAGGTGATCCCCTTCTCACGCAGTGTTTTTGCGAGCTGGAGACCGCTCATATCCTCCATGCGGATGTCTGTCAGGATCAGATCCGGCGGCGTTTGCAGGATCATAGGCAAAGCAGCCTCCGCGCTTCCGAACTCGCCGGTAACAGTAAAAGACCGGTGCTCGAAATCAAAGGTCTGCCGGATGTCTGTGATAGCCCAGGGGTTATCGTCGATAATAACCACAGTATACATAGTCTTCCTCCGGGAAAGTGTATTGGGAAACGGCGGGATCATCCGCCAAAGAATGCAGCGTTCAGGTCGTCGATCACGGGTTGCCAGATCTCCTGCGTGGAATCGATATAGTCGCGCCAATCCTGCTCCAGCGTATCGGCATCTCCGATCACCAGACGGGCGAACTCATCGTCCAGCCCCAAAGAATAGCGGGCTTTGTTTTCGCTGGAAAAGAACTCATAGTCCACATCCAGCGGGATCACCTTACCATTTGGACGAAAGCGGTAAAAGCTCAGAATAGGATCAATGATGATCTTCTTGTCATAGGTCGGATTGATAAAGAGAAAATCATCGGCGTTGAGGCCCCATGTACGGAAAACATTGTAACTGTTGTACAGGTCCACAATGTTCGGATAACTGCCGTCAGCCTTCTGTGCCATCAGGATCCGGACATTTCCGTCCTCATCGTATTCCCAGTCCCGGCCGGGGATCCCCATGTTGGCAACGACCTCTCCCTCCGGTGTGGCACAGTAATCCATGGCGGTCAGGATCCGGTCCAACACTTCAGGTTCTGTTTCGGGGCTGAACAACGACACAGACCACCAGTTCAATGTTTCAATGGCACGGGTCACCCCGTCCGTACCGGCAATTGTGGCAATTCCGACGCAGGTATCGCTGTTCAGGCCGGTCGCCTCGTCAAAACTCTGTTTATACCCCAGATAACTGGAAGCCTGACAGTTACCAAACATCGCGGCGGATTGACCGGTGGTAAAGTTGGCAATGGTCTCGCCGGACTGCTGAAGATAGAAATCAGGGTCGATCAGGCCCTCCTGATACCATCGATTGGCCAGTCGGGCGGCATCCAGCACAGTCTCGTTGGCAAATCCCCAGGCATAGCCATTGTCCGTCTTGTAGAACTTCTCGCAGTCCACATCCGCCTGCATACAGAAGAAGGTAGCCAGCCGGTCCGGATCCTCGGAGAAGCCGAGGGTAGAACCGTTGCCGGCAAGATCCCGTTCCAGACACAGACGAAGGTACTTTTCCAGTTCGTCGATCGTGATGACCTCTCCGATGTTCATGCCAAGAGCAGCGGCCCAATCCTTGCGATAATAGACGGACACATGGTCCACCAGAGTATCCACGGGATTATAGCGGTAGTTTCGCGCATGCGCGATGCCGTAAAAACGGCCGTCGATCTCGAACTTGCGGAACTGTTCCTCGCCCATGCATCCGATCATCTGCTCATATAGGTTAGGATACCGGGTCATCCAGTCCTCCGGCAGGGGAGCCAGCAAACCGGCACGCGCGAAATCCACATATTCCTGATACGCGAAGCCACGCCAAGTGACTACATCGGGCATGGTACGACTGTTGATCCACATACGGATCCGCTCAGACTGACTGTCTTTGGATACCGGTTCAACGCGGAAATCAAAATTGAATTTCTCTGCCATAAAGGCATACAACGCGTCGCTTGTGTAGTTCATCTCGGTGTTGGTATGCGTCCCGTTGACCGTGAAAGTCACATGCTCCTCGGCCACAGCCACACGGACGCCAAAGGAAAAGACCAACACCACGGCAAAAAGCAGAACCGCGAATCGTTTCATTCAGGCAACCTCCCCGGAAACCGGAAACGCCACGTATATCCCTGCCTAATATGAAGACATCTTATCACGCGGGCTTCCGGTTTGATATCTGTAAAATTGTCGGCTTTTGTCATTTGTTCAGCAGGGATGGATCGTCCTCCGGACGGATCACAAAAGAGATCTCAAGCCCCACATCTTCCGGTCCATGGGCAAAAGTGACCGTCGCCCGGTCTCCATACAGCAGGTGGACACGACGTAACACATTGGGCAGACCGATGTGCGAATTCTCTACATCCTTTGCGCTTTCCCAGGTATTATTCCAATAGTCGGCCTGCTCCGAAGTGAGTCCCACGCCATTGTCCGTTACACGGAGAATCAGATTTCCGTCTTCCGCCTTTGAGGTCACAAGAATATGGCCGGTCGATCGCCCCGCCCGGCGGAAGCCATGGATCACCGCGTTTTCAATCAGCGGCTGGAGCATCATGCGGGGAACATACATCTCCTCCGTCTCCGGATCCGGCCGGATATCGATCTGATAAGCACTGCTATAACACAGATTCATTGCTGTCGCATAATTTTCCGCGCACTCACATTCCTCGCGCAACCGTGCATAAGGTCCGCCTTTGGAGCAATAGCGGTATACCGCCGCGATACAGCTCACCGTGCGGCGGGTCTCTTCCATCATGCCGCGTCCGGCCATACCACGGATGCTCTCAAAAGAGTTATACAAAAAGTGCGGATTGATCTGGCTCTGCAAAAAGGAGATCTGTTCTTCATATGCGTTGGTACGGATCTGCAGCATTTCCTCATGCGTACGTTGGCGGTAATCGATCATCGCACCGATGCTCTCGGCCAGCGCGTCATATTCAGCGACCCCAAAGCGCAAGTCCATTGCTTTCTGTGGATCTTTTTCGATTTCCGCCACCCGGTTCGTAATGGAAACAACAGGTTTCACGATCCGGCGATACTGGAAAACGATCAGCACCGCAAAAGCCAGCATCGTGATAGTGACTGCAGCCCAGCAAGCCTGTAGCAGGTTCTTCAGCAAATAACGCAGTTCCGGCGCGGAAACCGTCGTACTGATTTCCCAGCCGGAGGTCGCCATCGCAACACTTTGCATCTGGGTCAGTCCGGACCGCCAGGACTCTTCGATTTCCTGATTGGAAGCCGTCAAAAGCGTTTCACCGTCTGAAACGATATAAGGCAACCCGGAGCGGGTGGTGAGCAGATTGCGGAAATAGGTACCGTCATACAACAGGATCAGGCTTCCGAGATAGCGGTTTCCAACGCTGTGGCGTACCGGCGCGATAATGGCATAATACGCGCCGTCCCGCGTATCATAAACGCCGGAGAAACGAGTCCGTCCGGGATCCTCCGTCAGACTGTAATCCTCCGTCACATGGGTCGCTACCTCGCGCGCCGCGGCACGTGAGATATTGGCCAAAGCCTCAGAGCTGATGAACATCCGGCTTCCCGTAACCGTATAAAGGCAAATATACTTAAGCCCGGGTTGGGTATCCAGTTGCATGGAAAGAAGGAAACGCACATCATCCCGACGATCCAGCCGTTCCCCGGCCGGCGCGTCCATAAAGTCAGAAAGCATGTTGCCATAGGCCGCGATGACACTTGCATTTTCGAGATCCCGCCTTAATTCCCGGTCTGCGTCCATCACTGTGTCTTCCAGATGCAGACGGGTCTCCTCCTCGGACTGGAGAGTCAGATCTCGCCGAACCAAGGCATAATATCCCGCCACCAACAGAGCGATGATCAATACCGAAGATACCAGGGACACAAGCAACAGGGAAATCAGTTTTCTTCGCAAAGGGATCCCTCCCGGGTTATGTGTTTTCTTTGGGCAAGTATAACAAAAACAGACGATCGTTTCAACGGACAGAAACATCCACGCGGAATATGTTATGTACCGCGATGATCGGATCCGGGAACGGAGCTCCAAGCGGCAGGGTCAGCAGTCGCAGGTTACATATTTTTGTTTGCACGGTTACGTATAAATCTTTTTGTGTAACCATCATTTTCGCTCATCATTTGTAAGAAAACCCATATATTTCAATGTTTTTCGAAAATACTACCCGATTGGGCAGGACCCCTTCTCCCGTTTTTCATGTAACCGAAAAGAGAGGTGTCTCACAAACAACATAGAAAAAACCTCCGGAGGCATCATGTGAATTGCCTCCGGAGATCTTCTGTGTCCGGGCAAAAGGTCCTTCTGCCCCCTTATCTGTAGTTTTCGTTGCCGAGATCCACCCAGATCACTGGGCGGACACCCACATGACCGAATTTGACGCTTTCACTGTGAGTGTTACCGGAAAGATAGACCGCGGCGGCTTGTTCCTCATTGATGCCAGCGCTGCGCAGCCACCAACGGACAGCATCATTTTTCGAATCACGCAGGATCCCCTTGGCGACCAGCGCGGGAACAGCCGAGGCAACACGGTTTTCATTGCGGCCGAAATACCGGACCGTCTCTTCATAACTCAGGCAGAACACCTTATCCTCGGTGGATACGCCATTATCCCTGTCATAGTCCGCAACGCCGGTTTCTTTGTCATTGCTCACATAAGTCGTCAGGATCGCTTCAGCCTGTTTCACGGTAAAGGCGGTCTTCAGGAAGGTTCCATTGAGCCATTCACGGACATAAGAATGTTCCCAGGTGGTGGGTTCATTCCGGAGGGCGAAAGGAACCGCCTCCAAGACATAGCGGGTGATCAGCAACGCATGATCCTCTTCCACATCCAATACCTGCCATTCAATGCCTTCCGGTCCATTGGCAATATTGCCGTCCTGCTCGTACTGGCCAAAGATGACATATTCACCGACCCTGGTATCGATCTCTGTACGGCGCTTATACTCCGCCACAAATTCATTCAGACCATTGATCTGCTCGTTGTTCGCCGTGGCATTCTCTTGCAGTGCCGAAACAGCGGTCTGTGTTTCACTGTCCGTCTGCCGCAGGGCGGAGACCGTTTCCGCAAAGGCTTTTTCCGCGTCAGCATCGGCCTGTTGCAGTCCGGTGATCGACTCTGCCGTTGCCGCGTCCGTCTGCTGCAGGGCAGTGATCGTCTCTGCCACTGCCGCGTCCGTCTGCTGCAGGGCAGCGATCGTCTCTGCTGTTGCCGCATCCGTTTTCTGCAGGGCAGTGATTGCCGTCTGCGCGTCTGTATCCGTCTGTTGCATGGCGGCGATCGTTTCAGCCGTTGCCGCGTCAGCTTCCTGCAGACCGGCGATCGCAACCTGAGCATCGGCACCCGTCTGTTGCATGGCGGCGATCGTTTCAGCCGTTGCCGCGTCAGCTTCCTGCAAACCGGCGATCGCAGCCTGAGCATCGGCATCCGTCTGTTGCATGGCGGCGATCGTTTCAGCCGTTGCCGCGTCTGTCTCCTGGAGAGAGCTGATCGCAGTCTGTGTATCGGCGCCCTGCAGCTGGAGGGCCGCAACCATCCCAGCCGTTGACGCGTAAGCTTCCTGCAGGGCGTTGATCATCGTCCGTGCGTCATTGCCACTCTGCTGGAGGCTGGCAATCG
>JAZUFB010000257.1:0-6555 GCA_045640475.1 Clostridia bacterium | reverse complement strand
GCCAACAGGGAATAGAGGATCTCATTGGGCCAGTCGGACTTGTCCACGGCAAACTCGATGCCGATGCAACCACCTACGAAGAGGAAGAAGAAAACAGTATACAACACGAGCTTCTTTTTCGGCATGGCTTTGGTCTGTGCTTTGGTCCAACGGACGATCGCGCAGATGATCATCAGCAACATGATGATGACGGCGGTGAGCTGGGAAACACGGACGAAGAGCCAACGCAGGAAGTTGTCGCGGCGGAGGCTTTCGAGCAGGACCTGACAGGCACCGTACAGGATGAGGAACTTTCGGGCTCCGTCACCGGGGCGGGAAGGCTTGTACAAAAGCATCAGGATCAGAATCACCAACGCGGCGATCCCTTCAAAGATGAAGACGGCCAGCTCCCATTCCTCCCACATTTCGTTCCATACACAAAGCGGGAAGAAACAGAAAGCTTCGTTTTCCAGAGCGGGACCGTGTCCTTCACCCGAGAAAGCTTCGGCAAAGCGGGCAACGCAGATCATCAGCGCCGCGGGAGCAGCCATCAGATCGAGCAGGGATGCAAAGGAATGCTTGCGCGAACGGGAGACAAGGAACGCGGCTAAAACCGCGCCGCCGACGGCGCCCCACAGGGCAAAGCCGCCGTGCCAGAGATAGGGCGCGTCAGCCAGTACTTCGGGGGTATTGGGGATCCGGGCCAGAATGTAGAAAGCCCGGGCGCCAATGAGGGCCAAAGGAAGCGTAAGGGCGGCAAGCGACCAGGCGGAATCATCGTCCAGCTGCTTTTTGCCGAGGTAAAGCAGCAGGAGAACGCTCAAAAGCGCACCGCCGGCGATACATACAGCGTAAGGGGTCACGCTCATTCCGAAGAGCGTGAAAAGAGAAGTCAGTCCCATTTCATCCATGATTCGGTCCGCCCTTTCTTACTCTTCAGGTTGCCAGGCACTGGCAAAATAGATGACATCCACGATCGGACGGGTCTTGGAGGCAGGCGTGGCATTGATCTTGGCGAACTTCTTTTCGGCCGTGCGGAAAACCATGGTGGAGGAAGAACCGCCGTCAAGATTGTAGGCATTGATGATGCCGTCGAAGCTGGCGACCAGATCGGAGAATTCGTCCAGCGTGAGGCCAGTGGAACCGTCGACCTTCTTGTCATCGGGACCGGAGGAGGCGATAAAGAGATACTCCAGAGGACCGACCTGCGCGATGGCCATGCGCTGCGCCAGAACTTCGGAGCCCATCTTCTTGTCGGTAAAGCCTTTCTGCTGGACACCGTCAATGATGAGCCCGGGGCCGAAGGTAAAGCCCTGATAGACTCTGCGGTTCAACTTGCTGAGCGCGCTCTCGGAAGAAACATCTTCCGGCACTTTCAGGTCCTTCTCCTCGAGAGAAGCGATCAGCGCTTTCATTTCGTTGTTATCGGGGGACTGCAGGATATGCATGTCGCCGTTGTAGTCGATGACCATGACATCGTACCAACGGTTCTGACAGGCGAATCTGTATTCGTGCCCCTGACGGAGGACATAACCGTTTCCGCTCTTGCCGGTGTAAAAATCGCCGTTGACAGTAAAAACAGCGTTGACAGACTTGGCGATCGTCGGGGCGACATTGGCATATTCAGACCCGAAACGGCCGGAGAAGATCGAACGGAGCTGGTAGACAGACTGGATCTTTACACGGGCGGCCACCCAACTGGTGGTATTGAAGACACCGCGTGTGATATGGACGGAAAGGGTAGGATCCTCATATCCGATGGGGTTGGGATTGCCCTCTTCGTAAATATAACAGCTTTCGCAGGGCCCCAGTTTGGGATCGTTGTCGATGGTGAGGCTCACGGTCTCAGCCAAAGTCCCGGAGGGAACCAGAATCAGAAAGCTGGCAAGAAAAAGCAGAATAAGCACCGCGCAAAGAACCCGTTTCAAAAAAGATACACCCCCGTGTCATCTATATATACTTCTACATTATACTGTAAGCGTAAACGAAGTGTCAATTGACAAACCCAACCGTAAAATTTACAATACCTAAAGGAAAATCGATGGAGGCAGGAAGGAATGAAACGGATCGCGATCATGCTTTGCATTGCCCTGATCTGTATGGCGGTTTTTCCGGCACTGGGAGAACAAACGATACGCGGATACAGTGAAACGGACGGGTACTGCTATGTGGAACTTGGCACCTATCCGATGACGGAAGACGGAGAACGGGGACCGGTCCTGTGGAGGGTCCTGGACGTCAGCGACGGTCAAGCTTTATTGCTTTCGGATAAGATCCTGGATGTGCAACAGGTGATCTTCTGCGATAACATGAGGGACAGCGACGCGAGAAAGTTCCGTAAGATCTCCGATTACGGCGAAAGCGATCTCAATACGTGGATGAATGAAACGATGCTGGCGGATCTTTGCAGCGAACTGGATTTTTCGTTCGCGTTGGTGGAAGGACAATACGGCCGCTTATATCCCCCGACAGAGGAGCAATTGCTGAAGCCTGAATACGGGTTTTCGAAGACACGGTGGATCGATGACAGCAAACGTCTTGAATGCAGGCAGTTTACCGCTACGGATTATGCCAAAGTCCACGAACTGTATAAGGGATATACCAAACCGGCGAACAACAAACTGTATGTGGACCGGAAATGGGGCACATCCAGCGCGTGGGTGGCCAATGTCAAGAATCCCAAAGACGTGAAACTGGGACTGATCGGATATAACGGGCATCTCAGCTACGGCGTTTATACGCGCGTGAATGTGGGCGTTTTGCCTGCCCTGACGCTGGACCTGGAAAAGTGTACGGTGAGCGGCGGAACCGGTACCGCGGAGGATCCGTTCACGATCAGCATTCCGTAAAGGAAATGGGAGAAAACAGATGAAAAAATGGTTGATTTGGGTAATGCTCCTCTGCCTCGCGATCCTGCCCGCCGTAGCTGAAACCACAGAGAACGCGGGAAATGAAGAAATCACGATTTCTCTGATCGGTGACTGCAGTATCGGCGACTCCGGCCAGTATGTGACCTATGGCAACAGCTATCATACGGCAATCAAGGAACACGGGTATGCCTGGCCTTTCTCTCTGGTGAAGGATGTGCTGGAAGCGGATGATCTGACGGTGGCCAACCTGGAAGTGGTGTTGACAAACCAGAAAGCACATGCCGACAAAATGTACTACCTTCGCGCGGATCCGGCGCATGTACAGATCCTGAAAGAAGGCAGTATCGAAGCCGTCAATACGGTGAACAATCACTGTGAAGATTACCGCGGACAGGGGTACAAGGATACACTGAACACTTTGGACGAAGCGGGGATCAAACGGTTTGGATGCTTGCGTCCGGCCCTGGAAAACGGATATGACGATTTGCTGGCAGTGGATGTGAAGGGAATCCGGATCGGGTTTATCGGCTTCTCCTATCCGCAGAATGCTGACCTGAAACGGATCGGGACCCGCATACAGAAACTTCGCGAAGAAGAAAACTGTGATGTTGTGATCGTCAGTCTGCACTGGGGCAGGGAAACCCATGCCCAGCCTGAAAGTGGCCAGATGAGTTATGCGAAGAAGATCATGGACATGGGTGCGGATGTGATCTATGGGCATCATGCGCATGTGACGCAGCCGATCCAGTTCTGCAACGGAAAACCGATCCTGTATAACACGGGAAACTTCACCTTTGGTGCCATGTCCCAGGTCGATCCGTCCACAGGGATCTTCCAACTGACCTACCGCAAGACGGAGACCGGAACGGAACTGACAAAACTGCAGGTCATTCCCTGCCGCACACAGTCGAGTCCTGATTTCAGGCCCTATATATGCACGGATCCCGCTGAGATCACGCAATGCTTCAAACGCCTGTTCTCGACCAAGAAATATAAGTATTTCCAGGACCTCCCGGCTTCCTTTCTTGAGACCGGTATCGTGGAATTCAAGGATGGACAGATCGTTGAGTGATCCGGTTACGGATGAATATTTAAAAGCCCACAGTCCGGTACGCGGAATCGCGTACGGCTGTGGGCTTTTGCTGTGAATGAAAAAACCCCGCCGAAGCGGGGCTTTATTGAAAAATTACTTGTTGACCTTGTCCTTCAGGGCTTTGCCGGCTTTGAAGGCGGGAGCTTTGCAGGCCGCGATCTTCACTTCTTCACCGGTGCGGGGGTTGCGGGCAATGCGGGCGGGACGATTCTTGACTTCGAAGGTGCCAAAGCCAACCAGCTGGATCTTTTCACCCTTGGCCAGAGTATCGCTGATAACATCGATCATCGCGTTCAGAGCGGTTTCGGTATCTTTCTTGGTCATTTCAGTCTTCGCATACAGAGCAGCAATCAGTTCACCTTTATTCATGGTAGGTGCCTCCTTCGTTTTTTGTTGCTTTTCCAGTATAGCGAAAACACAACGCATGTCAAGGCTTTTTTGTGTCCGAAGACCGATTTTGCGGCATTTGAGGGACATCCCGGATGAAAAATGACGAAAAATCAAGCTCCCAACGTATCCGGAAAAGGGGAGAAGGGGGGTGGATATTGCGCTGCCATGTAAAAAATGGTAATATGAATAAGATTATCTGAACGGGTGGTGTCCCAAATGAAAGAAAAGATCGTAGTGATCGTCGGAACGAACGCTTCCGGGAAAAGCAGCCTGGGAGTCGAACTGGCTTCTATGTTTGGCGGGGAGATCGTTTCGGCTGACTCGCGTCAGGTTTATGAACGGCTGGATCTCGGAAGCGGCAAGATCACCGCGGACGAAATGAAAGGGGTCCCTCACCATCTGCTGGATGTGAAAAAGCCGGGAGAGTTTTTCTCCATGGCGGATTATCAGAAACTGGCGTATGAAGCAATCGATGATATCCTGCGCAGAGGGAAGGTCCCCTTTTTGGTTGGCGGGACCGGACTTTATGTGGACGCGGTGGCAGATGGGTATCTGTTGTCGGACAAGGCTCCGGACAGCGAACTGAGGGAAAGGCTGGAAACGCTGGAAACACCGGAACTGTACGAGATGCTGCTGAAGCAGGATCCGGATACGGACATTGAACCCAAGAACCGCCACAGAGTCATGCGGGCACTGGAAAAGATCGCGGCAGGAGATACGGCGAAGACGGGAAAAGAAGCCAGGTATGAGATCCTGAAGCTTGGCGTCACCTGGGACCGTGAAACATTGAAGCAACGCATCGATGAACGGCTGGACAGACGGCTGGATCAGGGCATGATGGAAGAGACCCGGCAATTGCTGAACGAAGGCGTGCCGGAAGAGTTTATGCTGAAACTGGGCTTGGAATACAAGTACCTGACCCGATGCATCAAGGGCGAACTGAATGAAGACCAGATGAAGGAAGAGCTGGGGAACGCAATCAAAAAATTCGCCAAACGCCAGATGACATGGTTCCGCAAGGATCCCCGTACGATCTGGTTGAATATGAAAGGGGATCCGAAAGCGGAAGCGGAGAAATACATCAGACGCTTTCTGGAGGATGACGGAATCAAAAAGGGACAGGCTCCTTCCCTTTGCGGGGTGTATGAGCCTTATTTCCGGATCGGTGAAGCCGCCGCTTCCCATTGGCTCTTTTCCGAGCCCTATACGGAGACTGTTTTGAAGCATTTCAACTCCATGACGGCGGAAAACGACATGAAACCGTGGAGCATCCTGGATCATGACGCTACCGTGAAAAATGACGATCCGACGCATGCCCTGACGGATTTTACCCTTTGTGACAGATTGCTGACTTTTGCCAAAGACCATCAGATCCCGGTACGCTTCCACACGTTGGTATGGCATAATCAGACGCCCAGATGGTTTTTCGCGGAAAATTGGTCCTTGAGGGATGACGCGCCCCTGGTTGACGCGCAGACCATGGAAAAGAGACTGATTTCCTATATCAGGGATGTAATGGAACATGTCAACCGGGAATTCCCCGGTGTTGTATATTGCTGGGATGTGGTGAATGAGGCGATCGAGCCGGAGCATGGCGCACCGGGAATGTATCGCTGCAGAAACAGCCTTTGGTATCAGATCATGGGTGAAAGCTTTATCCCGTTGGCTTTCCGGACCGCGAGGAAGTATGCCGCGGAGGGACAGAAACTGTTCTATAACGATTATAACAGCTTCCAGACGCCCAAAATCGACGCGATCATCGATCTGCTGAAAAAGCTCATCGATGAAGGTACTGTGGATGGAATGGGCATGCAGGCGCACCTGATCATGGATTGGCCGACCATTCCCGAATTCAGCGACGCGTTGCGCAGATACGCCGCGTTGGGCCTGACGATCCAGCTGACAGAACTGGATATCCATTGCCCCTCGGACGATGAAGCGTCGCAGAAAGCTCTTGCGGAGCGGTATGCTGCCTTGTTTGCTTCGCTGACTGACATGAAACGGGCGGGGGTCCCCATTGAATGTGTAACTTTTTGGGGCGTATCCGACAAGGACAGCTGGCTGACCGGATTCCGCAGGGAAGGAAGTTGGCCGTTACTGTTTGACGAGAGACTGTGCCCAAAACAAGCGTTTAACAGTGTGGTGGCAGTTGTCGGGTGAACGGAGAAAAGAGAACGAATGGCTTGCTGCACCGCCGCTGCAGAGTGACAGAACACTTCAAAT
>JAZUFB010000256.1:0-11819 GCA_045640475.1 Clostridia bacterium | reverse complement strand
CGCCATACGTTTGGTCAGGGTGGTCACCAGCACACGCTGGCCTGCTGCCACGGTCCTGTTGATCTCGCCTACCAGATCGTCCACCTGTCCCTGCGCCTTTCGCACAAAGATCTCCGGATCCAACAGTCCTGTCGGGCGGATAATCTGCTCTACCGTCTGGCAGGTGCGTCCCAACTCATAAGGTCCGGGTGTCGCGGATACATAAATGGTCTGCCCGATCTTCTTTTCAAATTCCGGAAACAGCAGCGGACGGTTATCGTAGGCGGACGGAAGCCGGAAGCCATAATTGACCAGCGTTTCCTTGCGTGCCCTGTCCCCGTTGTACATGGCCCGGATCTGAGGGACGGTTACGTGGCTTTCATCGATAAAGCAAAGAAAATCTTCCGTAAAGTAGTCGAGCAGGGTAAATGGCGCGTCTCCGGGCTTGCGTCCGTCAAAGTACCGGGAGTAGTTTTCGATTCCCTGACAGTAGCCGATTTCACGCATCATTTCAATATCATAACGTGTCCGCTGAACGATCCGTTGGGCTTCCAGCAGTTTGCCCTCTTTCTCGAATTCCTCCGCACGTTCCTTCAGGTCGCGTTCGATATCGCCGATATGTTCTTCCATATGGCTTTGGTCTGTCGCGTAATGGGACGCGGGAAAGATCGATACATGTTCCAGCGTGCCCAGCAGATGTCCGCTTACAGCGTCGATCATCCCGATCCGGTCGATCTCGTCACCAAAGAATTCGATCCGCAGGGCCTTCTCGTTTTCGCCCGCCGGAATCACTTCGATCACGTCTCCCCGGACGCGGAAAGTCCCTCTGGCAAATTCGATATCGTTGCGTTCGTACTGGATGTCGATCAGTTCCCGGATCAATTTTTCACGGGAATAGGCCATTCCGGGACGCAGAGACAGCATCAGGCCTTCGTATTCACTGGGGTCGCCCATGGAATAGATGCAACTGACCGAGGCTACAATGATCACGTCCTTGCGTTCACGCAGGGCGGAAGTCGCGGAATGGCGCAGTCGGTCGATCTCGTCATTGATGGAAGCGTCTTTTTCGATATAGGTATCGGAGGACGCGATATAGGCCTCCGGTTGATAGTAATCGTAATAGGATACAAAGTATTCCACACGGCTATCCGGAAAAAAGGCACGCAACTCGCTGCACAGCTGGGCTGCCAGCGTTTTGTTGTGTGCGATCACAAGCGTCGGTTTCTGTACCTTTGCGATCACGGACGCCATTGTAAAGGTCTTGCCGCTGCCGGCCACGCCAAGCAGCACCTGATCCCGGTAGCCTTTCCGGACACCCTCCGCCAATGCTTCTATGGCCTTGGGCTGATCTCCGGAAGGGGCATACGGGGCTTTCAGGACAAACTGATCCATGCTTTTTCCTGCTCCTTCGGATATCGTAAGGTGATCACCAGCCCGTCCTCCGCGGTATAGGTGCGTGGGAAGATCTTCCGTGTCGCCTCCAGATACTCCGCAGGTTCGTCCACACTGGTGGAAAAATGCGTCAGCAGGAGCGCCACGGGATCGGCTTCCTTCGCGATTGCCGCGGCCTCCTCAAACAGCATATGATGATTTTTTTCAGCTTGTTCGATCTTCGCGTTATCCCCATACATACCCTCAAGCACGGCCAGATCGGCACCGGGCAAATATTTCCGCAGGGTTTCACAGGGACGCGTGTCCGTGGAAAAGACAAAGGTGATCCCCTTTCTTTCCTTTCCCTGAACATCCCGGGGTGTAAAGCGTTTCCCGTCCACGGCAACATCCTCGCCGTTCTGCAAGGGTTTCCAGTATTGCATGGGGATCCCGGCCGCACGAGCCTTTTCACTGTCAAAAACAGGCGTCCGCTTCAGGTGAAAACGGTATCCAAGGCAGGGGATCCCGCCATGGTCCACAGGGAAAGCCCGGATGTCCAGCCCGATCATTTCAAACTCTTTCCCGCCATACGGGATCTCGTGAAGCATCACAGGAAAGCTGAGTGCGGGGGCTACCACGCACAGTCCTTCTACTACGCGTTTCAGTCCCTGGGGTCCCCAGATATGGAAAGTTTCTTTTCTGCCAGCCTTGTCAATGCTCAGCAGCAAACCTACCAGTCCCGTGCAGTGGTCCCCGTGATAATGGGTCAGCAGTACGCCATCGATGCAGCGAAAACCCCACCCCAGCTTACGGATCTGGACCTGTGTTCCCTCTCCGCAATCTACCAGCAGACCGATGCCGTTCACGCGGACATACAGGGAAGAAAGTGCTCTGTCCGGCAGGGGCAGTGTCCCGCCCGTTCCCATGGTACACATTTCAAGCAAACCGGACACCTCCCCTCTTCGTTCATTAAAACTATTATATATTCTTTCTTTCAAACAGAAAACCCTTTATTGACGAGGCGCGCGATTGTGGATAGAATGGAGGCATCAAAACAAGGAGAACCTTCATATGAGCATTGTTGTCGCTGGTGCTGTATTTGTTGACATCAAAGGATTTCCGTTTGGTCCCCTCAAGACGACCGGACGGAATGCCGGTCACATCGAACGCGTCCACGGCGGTGTCAGCCGTAATATCGCCGTAGATCTGGCCCAGGTTGGTCTGCGCCCTGTGTTTGTCAGTCTTGTAGACGACACACCGGATGGGGCGGATGTCAAGCAGAAACTGGAAGCGCAGGGTGTCTGCACCGACTTCCTGTTTACCGTTCCGGACGGTATGGGGACCTGGTTGGCGATCTTCAACTCCGACGGAGATGTTTATGCTGAGATTTCCAAACGACCTGTTCTTTCTCCTTTGAAAGACAAGATCCTTGAAAACCGTAAAGCGCTCTTCCGTGACGCAGAGAGTCTGCTTCTGGAAGTAGATATGGACGAGGAAGTCATCCATACGTTTTATACTCTTGCGGAGCAGGAAGGGGTCCCTGTCTACGCTGCCGTATCCAACATCGAGATTGCCAAAGCACGTCGGGACTATATCCGCCGTTCCGCCTGCTTTGTCTGCAATATCAGCGAAGCCTCCGACTTTTTCGGCGAACCCCTGACGGCTATGTCGATCGATATGCTTCCCGCGAAAACGGTCGAACTGATCCGTCACGAAGGTCTCCCCGCCATGGTCATCACGCTCGGCGAAAAAGGCGCTGTCTTTGCCTCTGCCGACGGTGAATGCGGTCTGCTTCCTGCCTGCAAGGTGGATCCCGTAGATTCTACCGGCGCCGGTGACGCTTTCTTCGCCGGCACCTGTGCCGCGCTCTCCAAGGGAGCTTCTCTTCGCGACGCCTGCCGCGTCGGTACCCGTCTTGCTGCCTCTGCCATCTCTGTCATCACCAGCACCTGCGAACGCTTTACTGACCGTGAAGACTTTGTTTTCCCGGATTCGCTGATTTCATCTGACCGCTGAACAAACGGAAAGGGGCTCTGACCATGAAGAAACTCGCGCTTCTCCTTGTCGCCATTTTGCTGGTTTCAGTCCTTGCCCCGGCATCCGCGGAAGACTGTATCGACCTGTATGGCAGTCATGCTTTCGTGGAGGTGGATGTCAAACAGGCCACCTGCACAGAGGACGGTTATGTAGTCCGCCGTTGTTCCCGTGCTGGTTGCAACTATGAAGAAACCGTTTCCTTCAAAAAATACGGTCATTCATATGATAACGGTATTTGTATCCGTTGCAGTGCCGTAGAACCGGCACCTGTTCCGACCCAGACACCCACTCCTACCGCTACTCCAACAGCAGCACCGACTGCGACTCCGACTCCGGCGCCAACAGCTACCCCAACGCCGGTCCCAACAACCGCTCCGACACCAGTCCCGACGGCCACTCCGACGCCAGTCCCAACAACCGCCTCAACGCCAGCGCCCACATCTACCCCGATACCGGTCCCGACAGTCACTCCAGTACCCACCCTTGGCCCAACTCCAGCACAGACTCCAGCACCAACACCGACTCCGACCGTCCCGTCAACGGAGACGCCTGTCCCATTCATTCCGTCACTTCCACCAGCAAATACACCCGTTCCGCTTACGCCCACGCCTGAACCTGCGGCCACCCTTTCTCCAACAGAAGTCCCGATCCGTCCTCTGTCTGAGGATACCCCCATTCCCATCCCAACAGAAACATGGTCCCCTGCCGAAGTTCCATCCCCCACGCCAAAGCACACCTCCGAGTCTTCCAACTCAACGTTCAAAAACAAAGAAGACATTTGGGACCTGGAGATCTCCCTCTCTCTTTCCGACGAAAACGAGTATCTCCTTTTCCTCACGAAAAAAACCGGACCTGCCACCCAAACGACAGACCCGGCTGATCCATATCAATATGAGGCCACCTTATCCTATTTGTCCGGAACCGCGGAGCCCGTGCTCCTTCTTCAGGGCCGGTGTTGGTTCAACTCTACGGTCCACGGTCAGCGGGAAGATAACAATTCTTTCCGCCTGACGATCACCCGTTTTCCCCAGTTGACCGTCACTTTTGAGTCCACCACCGTCAGTGTCTCTTTCCTGCCGGATCCGGATCAGGATATTCTGCTGTTGCTTCATATCCTTGATCTTAAGGACACAGGCAGTCCATTTCTTTCCACCGAACTTTCCGGAACGGATTACGCTCCGTGATCTTTCCATGCGGCACCGCATCCCGGTCGCCGCGTTTTTATTTTCGTGCAGGACGCAGCCAACTCTTCAGCGGCGCGCGCAGGATCGCGGCAACCACCATGCACAGGACCATTGCGGGAATGATATAGCTTGCGTTATATAACAGTGAATAGATCCAGGGGCTGTTCATGCTCATACCCCAAAACTCCGGCGGCATGTATTCCGCCCACACAGTGGCCCCTACAAACACTGCCACAGCCAGTCGCGCGATACTGCCCAGCACAATGTTCCCAAGGTTAGCCTTCAGACTGTCCTTGCGAAGCATTCCCGCAAAGCCCAGCATCGTATAGGCCACCAGATAATCTCCCAGGATCGATTGCCAACCGAATCCGACACCGCCATCCAGCAGCAGCTGCAATAAACCGAAAACAAATCCGGAAAGGAATCCGAAACCGCATCCCCAGCGGATACCGATGATAAAGATCGGTAACATATTCAGCGTCACAGACCCGCCGTTCGGCAGGCGAAACAGTTTCAGATACCCAAGGATCTGCGCCGCGGCAATCAGCACGCCGCATTCACACATAGCCCGGATTGCCACTCGGTTGTTCGTATTTTTCATTGATAAGCCTTCTTTCGGTTCCGCCAAATAAAAATTCCTGCGTCATCTCACGCAGGAAAACAGTCTTGCTTTATACAGTGGCTGCTTCCCTCCGGTAGGATTACCTACAACAGGTTCAAAGGGTCGGACCGAAATCCTCTCAGCCGCTTTGGTGCAGCCCCCCCAGCAACGGAACCAATGGTAATTATAGCCCCTTTTTCCCGCTTGTCAATCCTGTTGCAAGTCCCCTTTACCCGATGTACAATATCATAAGGAAACGGTCCTGTTATCTGTTTCCGTTTCGAATGTATAAAAGGAGTCATCTTTATGCAAGTGATATTCAACCCCGATCCCGAGGTCGTCCGTATGATCCAGGAAGGTCTCAAAGCCAAAGACGGTTACTGCCCCTGCAGGCTGGAACGCACACCCGAAAACAAGTGTATGTGCAAGGAATTCCGCGATCAGATTGCCGATCCGGATTACGAAGGATTCTGCCACTGTATGCTGTATTACAAGAAAAAATAAGCCCTTAGCATGTCCGAACGGGAAGATATCGTCCCGATTCGGACATGTTCTTTTTTATTCATATTTTTTGTATATTTTCTGAAATATTCGCTTGACATATGCATATTTATGCGATATCATACACACGTATTCAAACGAAGGAGGATTTCGGTTATGGATAAGAAAGATATCAAAAAAGTGGTTCTGGCCTACTCCGGTGGCCTGGATACTTCCATCATTATTCCCTGGCTCAAAGAAAACTACAACAATTGCGAAGTGATTGCCGTTTCCGGTAACGTCGGTCAGGCTGACGAACTCGAAGGCCTTGAGGAAAAAGCCCTTAAGACCGGTGCTTCCAAGCTCTATGTGCTGGATCTGACCGATGAATATGTCGATGATTATATTATCCCCACCATGCAGGCCGGTGCCATCTACGAGGATTATCTTCTCGGTACTTCCCACGCCCGTCCCTGCATCGCCAAGGGTCTGGTCGAGATTGCCCTGAAGGAAGGCGCTGATGCCATCTGCCACGGTTGCACCGGTAAGGGCAACGATCAGGTCAGATTCGAACTGGCTATCAAGCACTTTGCTCCCAGCATGCCCATCATTGCCCCCTGGCGTGAATGGGATATCAAGTCCCGTGACGAGGAGATCGACTATGCCGAAGCGCATAACATCCCCCTGAAGATCACCCGCGAGACCAACTATTCCAAGGACAAGAACCTGTGGCATCTCTCTCACGAGGGTCTGGATCTCGAAGATACCGCCAACGAGCCGCAGTACGAGAAGCCCGGCTTCCTCGAAATGGGCGTTTCCCCCATTGACGCTCCTGACGAACCCACCTACATCACCCTCGATTTCGAACAGGGCAAGCCTGTTGCACTGAATGACGAAAAGCTTTCCGCCAAGGAGATCATCCTCAAGCTGAACGAGCTGGGCGGCAAGAACGGTATCGGCATCATCGACATCGTTGAAAACCGTCTCGTCGGCATGAAGTGCCGCGGCGTCTACGAGACCCCCGGCGGAACCATCCTGTACCGTGCCCATGAAGCGCTTGAAAGCGTCACTCTGGATAAGCTGACCATGCACGAAAAGCAGAGACTGTCCGTCACCTTCGCTGAGCTGGTTTATAACGGCCTGTGGTTCTCTCCCCTGCGGGAAGCCCTGTCCGCCTTCGTCACCAAGACTCAGGAAAAGGTCACCGGCAAGGTCAAGCTCAAGCTCTACAAGGGCAACATCATCAAGGCCGGCATCTGGAGCCCGAACTCCCTGTACAGTGAAGATATCGCCACCTTCGGTGCCAGCGATTACAATCAGAAGGATTCCGCCGGTTTCATCACCCTCTTCGGTCTTCCCACCAAGGTTCAGGCCATGGTCGAAGGCAGAAAGTAATCCGATCCCCCAGCACGCATATTTACATTCAGTCCCGCGTCCCCCACAGGCTCGCGGGACTGAATTCATACAATAGTATTCCCAATGTTGACATAGAGGTGAATCACTATGGCCAAGAAAGTATTTATCGACGGCAGCGCCGGAACGACCGGTCTGCGAATCCATGAGCGTCTGTCCGGCAGAGATGATCTTGAGATCATCAAGCTTCCGGAAGAATTGCGAAAAGATCCGTCCGCCCGCGCCGATGCCATCAACGCGTCAGATGTCGTTTTCCTCTGTCTTCCGGATGCCGCCGCGATTGAAGCCGTTTCCCTGGTCACCTCTCCCACGGTCGCTGTGATCGATACATCAACCGCCCACAGAACCAATCCGGACTGGACTTACGGTTTTCCGGAGATAGGCGGTCTGAAGGAAAAGATCGTCACCTCCAAACGTATCGCAAATCCGGGTTGCCACGCCAGTGGCTTCATTGCGTTGGTCGCGCCGCTCGTCGCCGCGGGCATCATTCCGGCGGATAGCATTCTTTCCGCTTTCTCCCTCACCGGATATAGCGGTGGCGGCAAAAAGATGATTGCCGAATATGATGATCCCGCCCGTGATCCCCTGCTGAACGCTCCGCGGATGTACGGTCTCACCCAGAAGCACAAGCATCTGCCTGAAATGGCCAAGATCTGCGGTCTCAAAAACGATCCCGTCTTCTGCCCGGTCGTGGCCCCCTACTACGCCGGTATGCAGGTTGCCGTCCCGCTCACCAGTGACATGACCTCCGCCACCATGAAAGACGTGTTCGATGTCTGGAAGGCTTATTACAAAAACGGCCTTGTCCGCGTCAGCGAAAATGCGGATGAAAACGGCTTCCTCTCCGCCGGCGCCTTTACCGATCGCGATGATATGCAGGTATCCGTCTTCGGAAATGACGAGCGTATGATCCTTGTTTCCCGGTTCGATAATCTGGGCAAGGGCGCGTCCGGCTCCGCGGTCCAGTGTATGAATCTGATTCTCGGGGTGGACGAAACCACCGGACTCAATATTTGATGTCTTCAGGAGGGTAAACATTATGGAAATTATCAGCGGAAGTATCTGCGCCGCCAAAGGCTTCAAGGCCTCCGGCATTCACTGCGGCATTCGGGCAGGTCACAGCAAACGTGATCTGGCCATGATCTTCTCCGAAGTTCCCGCCACCGCGGCCGCCGTATATACCACAAATCTGGTCAAAGGTGCTCCCCTTCAGGTCACCAAAGCACATCTTGCAAACGGTATCGCGCAGGCCGTGATCTGCAACAGCGGTAACGCCAACACCTGCAACGCCGATGGTATCGAGATCGCCGAAAAGATGAGCCAGCTTGCCGCTGACGCGCTGCATATCAACGCGAGCGATGTAGTCGTCGCCTCCACCGGTGTCATCGGGCAGCCCCTGAAGATCGATCCCATTGCTGCCGGGCTTCCCGATCTGTGCGCCCAGCTGTCCACAGACGGTGCCGAAAACGCCATTGAAGGCATCATGACGACCGATACTGTCAAAAAGCAGATCGCCGTTTCCTTCGAACTGGGTGGAAAGACTTGCCATATCGGCGGCATCGCCAAGGGCAGCGGGATGATCCATCCCAACATGGCCACCATGCTGGTGTTCATCACCACAGATGCCGCAATCTCCTCCGAAATGCTCCAGAAAGCCCTTTCCGGAGATATCGGCGGCACCTTCAACATGGTTTCCGTGGATGGAGATACTTCCACCAATGATATGGTCACCGTTCTGGCCAACGGTCTGGCCGGCAACGCTATCATCACCGAAGAAGGGGAAGACTTTACCGTCTTCATGAAAGCGCTGAATACCGTCACTGTACATCTTTGCCGGATGATCGCAGGCGACGGCGAAGGTGCCACCAAACTGCTGGAATGTGCGGTCACCGGCGCACCCGATCTGAAAATCGCGCGTACAGTTGCCAAGTCCGTTATCTGCTCCAGCCTCACCAAGGCCGCGATGTTCGGTGCGGACGCCAACTGGGGCCGTGTTCTCTGCGCTATCGGATACAGCGGCGCGCCCGTGGATGTCACCAAGATCGGTGTCAGCTTCCGCAGTCCTGCCGGAACGGTCGAAGTCTGTCAGAACGGTGCCGGCATTGATTTTTCTGAGGACGAAGCCAAGAAGATCCTGCTCGAAAAAGAGATCGAGATCCTCGTTTCCCTGAACGATGGCAATGCCGACGCCAAAGCCTGGGGTTGCGATCTGACTTATGACTACGTCAAGATCAATGGCGATTACAGGACCTGATCACACCGGAAAGAAGGCAAACGAACATGACTGAACAGTTTTCAAACGCGGAGCGGGCCGAAGTCCTGACCGCCGCTTTGCCCTATATCAAGCGCTATAACGGCAAAATCGTCGTAGTCAAGTATGGCGGTAATGCCATGATCAATGAACAGCTGAAGCAGCAGGTCATGGAAGACATCGTCCTGCTTTGGCTCATCGGCGTACGGATCGTTCTTGTCCACGGCGGCGGTCCCGAGATCAACGATCTCATGAACCGTCTTGGCAAGAAAGCCGAGTTTGTCAACGGTCTTCGCGTCACCGACCGTGAGACTGTGGATATCGTCCAAATGGTCCTCGCCGGCAAGGTCAACAAAACGCTGGTCAACCTGTTGGAAATGAAGGGTGGCAAAGCCATCGGCCTGTCCGGCATGGACGGACGTCTGATCGAAGCAGAGATCAAGGACGAAAAACTGGGGTTTGTTGGCAACATCACGAAGATCCATATCAAACCCGTACTGGATCTGCTCGAAAAAGGCTACATTCCCGTTATCTCCACCCTTGGTTGTGACAAGCAGGGCAACACCTACAACATCAACGGCGATACTGCCGCCGCCTATATCGCGGGCGCCCTGAATGCCGAGCGTCTGATCATGATGACGGATATCGCGGGTCTTCTGAAGGATAAGGATGATCCCTCCACATTGATTCCCGAGATCAGGACCGATGAGATCCCTTCCCTGATGGATGAAGGCATTATCTCCGGTGGCATGATCCCGAAGGTCGAATGCTGCATGGAAGCAATCGATAAAGGTGTGAAGAACGTGATCATCATGGATGGCCGTGTCCCCCACTCCATTCTGATGGAATTGCTGACAGACGAAGGCGCCGGCACCATGGTTTCCGGCCCGGTGAAAGGATGACAGTTCAATGAATACGTTTGAAAAGGATACTGCGTACGTAGCTGGCACATATAAACGGTTCCCCGTGGAGATTGTTTCCGGCAAAGGCTCCACCGTCACAGATGCGGACGGCAAGACCTATACCGATCTCGGGTCCGGCATCGCCGTCACTTCCTTCGGCATTGCGGACGATCTCTGGCAGGAGGCTGTCAAAGCCCAGATCAGTCAGGTCCAGCATATGTCGAACCTGTATTACACCGCGCCCTGTGCCAACCTGGCCGAGATGCTCTGCCAAAAGACCGGCATGAAAAAAGTCTTCTTCTCCAACAGCGGCGCTGAAGCGAACGAGTGTGCCATCAAAGCTGCCCGGAAGTATTCTGCCGATAAAAAGGGCCCGGATTGCAACGTGATCGTTACCCTGATCAACAGTTTCCATGGCCGCACGCTGACAACTCTCGCCGCGACCGGGCAGGAACATTACCATGAACTGTATCAGCCTCTGACCGGCGGCTTTGCGCATGTCGCGGCCGGTGATCTGGATGGGCTCCGTGCGCTGGTCAAAAAAGGCAATGTTGCCGGTATCCTTTTTGAGTGTGTTCAGGGTGAAGGCGGTGTCGTTCCGCTGGATTCATCCTTCGTCAAAGGGATCGCCGCGATCACTGCTGAAAACGATATTCCCCTGATGGTCGATGAAGTACAGACAGGCAACGGCCGCAGCGGCAGTCTGTACGCTTATATGGAATACGGCATCCAGCCCGATATCGTTTCCACCGCGAAAGGTCTGGCCGGCGGTCTGCCTCTGGGTGCCACCCTGCTATCCGACAAAGTGAAGGACGTCTTTTCCTACGGAGATCACGGTTCCACCTTTGTCGGCAATCCCGTCTGCTGTGCGGCCGCGTTGTCCATCCTTTCCCGGATCGATGAAGCGCTGCTGAAGGAGGTCAAGGCCAAGAGCCAGCTGATCTTTGACACCCTGCAGGGTGCCCCCGGCATCGAATCCGTTTCCGGTCTGGGCCTTATGATCGGTATCAAAACCGTAAAACCTGCCTCCGAAGTCGTCGCCAAGTGCATGGAAAAAGGCGTACTCTGCCTCACAGCTAAAGACAAAGTCCGTCTCCTTCCCGCCCTCAACATTCCCACTGACCAACTGAAAGCAGCCCTTCAGGTCATCCTTTCCGTCTGCGCATAAAAATATGCTTTTTCCAACCCTGCCCACACGGCAGGGTTTTTTGATGCAAAAAAGACCGGACCGCGTGGTATGCACGCGATCCGGTCCGAGAATACACGGGTTTGGAATCAATACATTCCGCCCATTCCGGCGCCGCCGGCAGGAGCAGCGGGTTCGGGAGCGGGGATGTCCGCCACCAGAGATTCGGTGGTCAGGACCATCGCGGCCACAGAGGCAGCGTTCTGCAGAGCGGAACGGGTCACCTTGGTGGGGTCGATGATGCCGCGCTCGATCATATCGGTGTATTCGCCCTTCATGGCGTCATAGCCGAAGCCGGGCTTGGCAGCAGTCTTGATATGGTCGATGATCACGCTGCCGTCGATACCGGCGTTCAGAGCAATCTGACGGATGGGTTCTTCCAGCGCGCGGAGAATGATCTCCACACCGGTCTTGG
>JAZUFB010000255.1:0-3879 GCA_045640475.1 Clostridia bacterium | reverse complement strand
CTGGCTCAGAACCAGGATGTCAACATCCTCGTGCTGGATACCGAAGTTTACTCCAATACCGGCGGACAGTCCTCCAAGGCTACGCCTACCGGTTCTGTGGCGAAGTTCGCTGCCGCCGGCAAGCGCACCAAGAAGAAGGATCTGGGCATGATGGCCATGAGCTATGGTTATGTCTACGTGGCGCAGGTCGCCATGAGCAACCCCGCTCAGGTGCTGAAGGCTATGATCGAAGCCGAAGCTTATCACGGACCGTCCCTGATCATCGCTTACGCTCCCTGCATCAACCACGGCCTCAAGGCCAAGGGCGGCATGGGCAAGGCGCAGGCCGAAATCAAGAAGGCCGTTGACTGCGGTTACTGGCAGCTGTATCGCTTCAATCCCGATCTGGAGAACCCGATGACCATCGACAGCAAGGATCCCACCGGTGATTATCAGGAATTCCTGAAGGGCGAAGTGCGTTACACTTCTCTGGCCCAGCAGTTCCCCGAAGCTGCCGCGAAACTGTTCGTGCAGCAGGAAGAGGACGCCAAGGTCCGTCTCGAAAGCTACAAGAAGATGGCCGGCAAGTAATTTGCCCCATTTCCAGACCCCTTCCCGGTTTCCGGGAAGGGGCCTTTTCTCTTTTCCGGAAAGTGGGGGATTGAAAGAAAAGGATGCCGGGAATATAATGACATTACAGGAACCGAAAAAACGAAATGAGGTGCTTTGAAATGACACTGCGCGACGCGGATCTGGTCCGCTTTCTGGAAGACAGAGAAAAACTGGATGTGCCCGGCAACGCATTGCTGGTTTGGCATAAAGGACACGAGATCTTCCGCCACTTTTCCGGAAACGCGGAGCCGGAAACGCTGTTCCGCATCTTTTCCATGACGAAAGTGGCTACGGTAACGGCGGCACTGCAATTGATGGAGCGTGGGCTGTTTACGATGGAGGACCCGCTGGGGGACTACCTGCCCGAATATGCGGAGATGACCGTATGGGACAAGGAAAAGAACGAGGCGGTGCCCGCAAAGAATACACTGCGGGTGCGGGATCTTTTCTGCATGAGCGCCGGACTGACCTATGGCGGGGAATGGAGCGAGAACGGACGCCAGATCGACCGGATCCGCGCGGAACTGGCCGAAAAGCATAACGGGAACTATACCACGCAGGAATTCGCGCGCGCGATCGCGAAAGCGCCACTCCTGTTTGAACCGGGCACGCACTGGAACTACAGCCTGTGCCACGATGTGCTGGGCGCCCTGATCGAGGTCGTGAGCGGGGAAAACTTTGGCGAATACCTTGAGAAGCATATCTTTGCGCCTCTTGGCATGAAGAACACCGGATTCCATTGCCCGGAAGACAAACAGAGCCGGATTGCCCAGTTTGGCGATGATCCCGCACGGAATGCAATGTACGCGCCGGGTGTCAAGTATGAGAGCGGCGGAGGCGGACTGCTCTCCACTGCGGATGACTATATGAAGTTTGCCGAAGCGCTGACCCATATGGGAACGGCGACGGACGGCACCCGGATCCTTGGACGGAAGACCGTGGATCTGCTGCGGCAGGATCAACTGAACGCGGACCAGAAAGCGGACTTCAACTGGGATTACCTGAAGGGCTACAGCTACGGCTTGGGCGTACGGACCCTGCTGGATCCCGCAAAGGCCGGGATCCCCGGAAGCGTGGGAGAGTTCGGCTGGTGTGGCGTGCTGGGTACCTGGATGCTGATGGATCCGGAAGAGGAACTGTCCGTGATCTATATGCATCAGCGGACTCCGAACCTGGAAAAATATGTGCAGACGCATCTGCGCAGCATGATCTATTCCGTGATCTGAAAATGGGGGACGCATGGAAAAAGATCTGTTTGAACCGATCCGTGCTTACTTTGTAGGATACGGTTATGCCTGCGACGGTGAAGTGGGCGGCATTGACCTGTATATGGAGAAGGACGGAAAATGCGTGGCGGTGGAGCTGAAAAACACGTTGGATTTCCGGGTACTCCAGCAGGCGGCACTGCGGCAAAAAGTGACAGAAACGGTATTTATCGGGATCCCGAGACCTCGGGATCTCTATTCGCGTGCCTTTAGGGACAAGATCTACCTGCTGAAAAGGCTGGGGATCGGGCTGATCACGGTGGCTGTTACCACCGGGACCGTGGAGATCGTCAGTGAACCTGTGGAAAGCGATCCTGAAGAATACCGGAAACGGAACGCAAAGAAGCGAAACGCGCTGGCGGCGGAATTCCGCCGCCGGACGCTGAAAAACAATACCGGCGGCGCGCATGGCCAGCCTTTGATGACCGGCTACCGGGAGGATGCCCTGCGTGTTTTGAATGCCCTGAACGGAATCGGGGAGGCCACGGGCGCGCGGAAACTCAGGAAGGTCTGCGGTGTGGAAAAGACCGCAGCGATCCTGCGGGACAACCACTATGGATGGTTTGACCGCGGAGAGGACGGGAAATGTGCTGTGAGTGTGGCAGGGGCACAAGCGCTTCATGAATATGCAGAAGCGATCACCTTGCTTCGCGAAAGGGCCGAAAACATTAAAAGTACCGTGGAGAGCTTGAAAGAAAAGCCGTGATTCCTGTATACTCTTGTCGTTGTATGTATATGATATACAGCGAATATGCAGGAAAGTGGTGTTCAGTGTGAATATTGAACTCATCGTATTCATTATTTATCTGATCTGTATGCTGGGCATCGGCGTTTGGTTCTTTGTCAAAACGAAGAACGGCGGCGAGAAGGACTATTTCCTGGGAGGCCGTCAGATGGGTCCCTGGGTATCCGCCCTGTCCGCCGGCGCTTCCGATATGAGCGCGTGGGTCCTGATGGGCCTGCCGGCTTCCATCTATGCTGCCGGTATCGGCCAGGCCTGGATCGCTATCGGTCTGGCGATCGGCTATGCCATCAGCTGGATGTTTGAAGCGCCCCGTCTGCGTCGCTTCTCCATCGTGGCGGATGACTCCATTACCATCCCTCAGTATCTGACCAACCGCTTCAAGACCTCCAACAAGAGCCTGCAGATCGTCTGCGCTGTGATCTTCCTCGTGGCTTATACGATCTACTCCGCTTCCAGCGTGAAGGCCTGCGGCACCCTGTTCAACACCGTGATCGGGATCGATCCCAAGGTGGCCATGTATCTGGCTGCTGCAATCATCATCGGATACACCTTCCTGGGCGGTTTCAGCGCCGTGTGCTGGACCGACTTCTTCCAAGGCCTTCTGATGCTGGGCGCATTGTTGATCGCCCCGATCATTGCTCTGGGCATGATCAATGCCGGCGAAGCCGGGATGACTGTTGAAGAACTGCCCGAAAGCTATTGGAACCTGTTTGCCAACTGGAAGGATGTCGTTTCCGGTCTGGGCTGGGGCCTCGGTTACTTTGGCATGCCCCACATCATTGTGCGCTTCATGTCCCTGCGCAGTGACAAGGATCTGAAGAAGAGCGCGAAGATCGGTATCACCTGGAACGTGCTGATCGTGATCTTCTCTGTGGCTGCCGGTTGCATCGGACACCTGTTCCTCGGTCAGGTCGAGGATTCTTCCACCGTGTTCATCCAGATGGTGCGCCGCATCTTCCCCGGTGCGTTGGCCATCATCTCCGGTATCCTGCTGAGCGCCATTCTGGCAGCTTCTATGTCCACCGCGGACAGCCAGCTGCTGTGTGCTTCCTCTGCTTTCGCTTCTGACGTGTACAAGCCCGTGATCCGCAAGAACAAGGCCAGCGACAAGGAAATGAACTGGGCCGGCCGTATCGTGGTGGTCATCATCGCCGTCATCAGCGTGCTCCTGGCCAGCGACCCGAACAGCGGCACCATCATGAACCTGGTCGAGAACGCTTGGGGCATCTTCGGCGCGGCCTTCGGTCCCGCCATTCTGCTGAGCCTGTTCTGGAAGCG
>JAZUFB010000254.1:0-6687 GCA_045640475.1 Clostridia bacterium | reverse complement strand
TTTACGAGCCAGTTTTGCTTTTCCAAAAAAACATATGGTATTGTCCTGTATTGATAACCCTTTGTTGCAAGCCATATATCCAATAATCTTTCACTCACGAAACCAAATACCCGGCTGTCATTTTTGTTATATGAGCTGATATCCAATCTGTTTTCCAGTTCAGTCAAAATATCAAAAAGCCATACACAATATTCATCAAACTTGTCCTTTTTCATAATGAACATATTAAATCTATGTCCGATTGTTCGTTTCATGCTGACATCATAAGCTGCAATATATTCCGGATATTTTTCAAGCATGATTTCTCTTGTCATATCCAGATCGATTGCATGATGAGCATGCGCATACTGGCTATAGTTGGTTTCAATCCAGTAATTCCGGGGCTTCGGCAGGAAAATATCGATGCCGTCATTCTCTTTGATGATTTTCTCAAGCTCGGGTTTGGTGATAACCTTCTCTTTTTTATCCCCGAAAAGTTTGTTATTACTGAAATGTCTGCGATAATGTACTAATCCGATATAATCAGCTTTAAAGTTTTTCCATGCCCAGTAAAGACCTGTCAGCTCACAGTAATTGGCATTTTTCCCGCTGATATTATCACCAGAATTATCCGGTGTGTATCCCAGCGCTTCCTTACCCTCCGCACCGACGTGAAGAGGCAGATACATATCGTCTTCCGGCATCCAGTATTCTTTATGCGTTGCAACTATAATCCTGATATCCATCTTTACTTCAGCTCTTCCCTCGACGCCGCAAGAGCAGCGGCAATAACCTGGTCCATATCATAGTACTTATATTCGCCAAGACGTCCGCCAAAGATCGCTTTGGATTCTCTCTCTGCCATTGCCTTGTATTGCTGGTACAATATGCCGTTCTGTTCATCATTCACCGGATAGTAAGGCTCATCACCCGGTTTCCATTCGAAACTGAATTCGCGGGAAATAACCGTTTTGGGCAGATCGTTTCCGTCTTCGGCTTTCCCGAATTCAAACCACTTATGTTCAATGATTCTCGTCCACGGAGTCTCCCTGTCTGTATAGTTCACAACCGCATTACCCTGAAAGTTGGGAATATCAAGGACCTCATTTTCAAATCTGACAGAACGATACTGAAGATATCCAAGTCTGTATCCGAAATACGCGTCAATCGGTCCGGTATAAACCACATGTTCTGCCATGGCATCCATTTCGCTCTTTTGATCCAGATAGTCAATCCCAAGTCGGACTTCTATGCCGTCCAGCATCTTCTCAACCATTTTGGTATATCCGCCAACGGGAATCCCCTGAAACTGAGCATTAAAGTAATTATTATCAAAAACAAAGCGTACGGGAAGGCGCTTGATAATAAAGGCCGGGAGCTCCTTACAGGCACGTCCCCACTGTTTTTCAGTATAGCCTTTTACCAGTTTCTCGTAGATATCCCGACCCACCAGACTGATAGCCTGCTCTTCGAGATTCTGCGGTTCTCCGGTGATTTCTTTCCGTTGTTCGTTGATTTTCGCAGTGGCTTCTTCCGGTGTTACCACACCCCACATCTTGTTAAAAGTATACATATTGAAGGGCATAGAATAAAGTTCACCTTTATAGTCAGCCACCGGCGAATTCGTAAAACGATTGAAAACAGCAAATCGCTGAATATATTCCCATACTTCTTTATTGTTTGTATGGAAAATATGAGCTCCGTATTTATGGATATTGATACCCTCAACCTTTTCAGTATAAACATTACCAGCAATGTGGTCACGTTTATCGATCACAAGGACTTTCTTTCCTGCATCTGTTGCCTGACGGGCAAAAACAGAGCCATATAAACCAGCGCCAACTATCAGATAATCATACATAGTTTATTTCGCTCCAGCTTTTTTAAGCACCGCGGATATCGTTCTCAGAATACATATAATGTCGATGCTCAGGCCAATATGTTTTACATAATGATATTCAAGATCCAGTCGTTCCTTATAGTCGATATTGGACCGTCCGTTACATCCCCACCAGCCGGTAATACCCGGCCTGACCTTAGTGTAAAGCTGCAGACCGTCGTGTTCCTCCAGTTCGCCAACTACTAAAGGTCGAGGACCAATCAAACTCATATCGCCAATCAAAACATTAATAAATTGCGGCCATTCATCCAATGAGGTCTTCCTCAGAATATTACCGACTTTTGTGATTCGGGGATCATTTTCGAATTTCTGATTCTCAGCCCATTCCGCTGCACACTCAGGCTCCTGCAGCATGTCGTTCAGTATCTCTTTTGCATTCGGGACCATTGATCGGAATTTGAAAATTGATATTAACTTTCCGTCAATGCCAACCCGTTGCTGCCTGTAGAAAATTTTCGCATGATCTCCGGATACAACATTCATCAGCTTAACCATCCCTGTCAATGGTAGCAGGAGGATGCAGCCAATAATGCCAGCCAATATATCAATAATCCTTTTAAAAAACAAATAAGCTCTTTGCTTTGGAGAAAAATCAAAACTTCCCATGGTAACCGTTTTACAGATACCAATGCGGGATACAAACTGATCGTCTGATTTTATGTTGAAAAAGCTCTCTATATTCACATGAATATGAATACCATTTTCAATCAGTCGGCCCATTGCTTCCCGATCCACCCGTTTCGGATCAACAGCAATAAGGATCTCATCGATCCTGTTTTCCAATGTGAACTTTTCCAGATCAGCTATATCAATCCTGCTGTTGATATCACTGTTCCCGTCAAAGCCATCCACACTGGTAACCGCCTTGATTTCATATTCCTGAAAATCCGCCGCTACCGCATCTTTCAGAGTCTGTTCCAGCGATTCCTTACTTCCTACAACCACCAGTGTCTTGGGTTTGTTTCTTCTGGTTCTGATTTTTCCTGAAAGAAGCAGTTCTCTCCAGACATACTTCAGAACAAGCACACACAGAAAATAAAAGATGAACGTTTCCAGCATAACTTCTCTGGAATACGAATCACCATATTTCATCACATAAATGAACAGTGTTGTGATCAACAGATTGATCACAGCCATCTGTCCGCTATGGATAATTGTCACAAAATACGATCGTCTCAGCATTCCGGAATAAGGATTCATCAACAGATTGATAACAAGCTGAAGGAGCAGGATAATAAGCAATATACTGTCCCATCTGTCATTCATCTCCCGATCCCCGAACTTCAGTCGGAAAGCCAGCAAAAAAGAACCCAAAAGGGATAAAAGATCAATCACAATGAAGTCAAAATGCTTCATCCAACTGTGTTTTTCTTTGTAGTGCATATTCTACCTCCTTTCCATGCTCATGCCATAAACCGTTGCAGACTAATAATCCACATTGAGCGACGACACACCGTCTATGCATTGATATCAAAATATCCTGTAACCTTGCCAACTATTCCGGACATAACTCCGGCATATGTAAAAATCATAATTAACTCTGATATATCTTTTTTCTGCATCTGACCACTATGTGCCCGGTAAGAATTCTGCCTGTCAATCCACTCAATACAGTTAGCTCGTCATTCTCATGTTCATTGTCCTTTACCAATGATTTTGAACCAAGTTCATGTTTTCAAGTTGCCAGTATCAGACAAATCTGTATTCCATCAACCGTCACAAATCCAGTAAATCATTCATGATAGAACCTTTTCTGTTCAAAAGGCTTGCGATTTCACTCTCCGAAGTATGGATTTGGCAACTTATCATCGGCCTCTTATGGTAAGGAGAATTTTCGGTATTTACCGGAATAACTGCTTTCAATAAACAATTTATTTTATCATAACAGCGCAGATCCCGCAAGTTTCTGCAGTTTGAGCAGCATTCCCGGCTGGGTGAAGACCATATTGGTCATGAACCATAATACAAGCAGGACTGAGGTCCATTATGACAGGAATACACTAAATCCCCAAACATATGAACGCCGGTGCCTGTTACCATTTCTGTACACTCCATATGAGTTTTTGATAAACAATAGTATTTCCGTCAGGCATGGGTTATTGTCTTCATCGTTACAAGTGACAGAAAACAGAACGTGATAATAAGGAAAATACTCAACCGGATTAGTTTCCTAATGGTTATCTCTCCATTTACTGTATTAAGAATACATGCTTTTGTTATATGCCAATGGTCCGATAGCATTTTCCTGTCCGGAGTGGTAGTCGGTTGACAGGTAATGAATAAAAAAGCTCTGGATCATGGACCCAGAGCATTGTGAAGAACAGTTAACTGCAAAGAGTAATGAATAATTTGAATATTGGAAGAAGAATTATCTGAGCCATTCCGATGGAGTGACGCGGGCAGTATCGCGGTCGTCTCCGACGATTTCGAGCGTCATGAGGGATTTTTCACCTTCGATACGCTTCTTGGCAGGATTGACAGTAGCCATGACAAAGGCGGAGCCGACGACCTCCACACGGAATTCACGCATGAGATCTTCCATGCCTTTGGCGGTACCGCCGCCTTTCAGGAAATCATCCACAATGAGAGCCTTCTGTCCTTCCCTGACGGCACGGCGGGAAAGACTCATGGTTTCAATATTGCCGGAACCGGAAACGTAGTTGATATTAACTGCGGAACCTTCATACACTTTGGAGGAATGACGGGCGATCACCAATGGGATGCTCATGGCGGTTGCGGTCGCATAGGCAACAGGAATGCCTTTAGTTTCCATGGTCAGAACAAAGTCAGGAGCTTCTTCGTAATACTCGCCGGCAATGATCTCACCCATAGTCTTGACGATGTCCGGGGCGGAGAGAATATCGGAATAATACAGAAAGCCGCCTGGAAGGACACGCTCGGTCCCGCTCAGCTTTTCACACAGCTCATTCAGGAAAGCCAACTTCTTTTCCTTGCTGATAACCGGACGGAACCAGACTCCGCCGGAAGCGCCGGTCACAGTGCCGACTTCACCAAGGTCGAAGCGCCGGACAGTCTTCTGGAGGATGTCCACATCCTCACTCATGGTAGACTTGGCCGTTCCGAACATATCGCAGAATGAGGACAGAGTCATGATCCTGTTTGGATTATCTGCCATGATCTTCATCATGGTACTGATGCGTTCGTTACGATGGAGCTTCTCCATGTATTTCACCTCGTACGAGGCCTTAGGGCTTTGGCCTTAGGGCTTAGTGGAGCGCGACTGCGATCGCGCAGTGAATGGTGATTTGGAATGATACCAAAATAAAGCCGAAATAAAAATTCGGACAATGTGAATTCTATCACAAATGTCCGAATAATTAAATAAGTTTTTCGCATAAAGTTCGTCTTTTTACAGTATTTTTAGAATTTTCCGAATAAGTTCGTTCCGGTTTTCCGTCCAGCGGGAGCAGATCTGTTCCCGATCGGTTTCACTATTCACCGGGAGCATAATCAGCAGGCTGCAGTCCTGTTCTTCCAGAAGAACTGTTTCTCTGTTCTCCCCTGCTATATCCGGTTGCATTCGTATGAGTAATTCCCGGTAGATCACCGGAGCTGCCTTTTCCCATTTTCTACCCAGGTCTTTGATTTCCGTTCCGGCAGGAAGCAGGATCATCAGATCCATCAGCAGCTCATTGTCCTCAGCCAGTCTCAGTTGAAGCCGGACTCGACCATCTGGTTCTGTATAGGCTTCCGCCGGAGACTGCTGCAGGCTTTTGAAACGAAGCCGCCATTCCGGCGCGTTGGCTGTCAGAATGATCCGTCTGCTCATGGGGATCCGGCCGGAAAACTGTTTCAGGCAAAACTGACCTTCTTCCGTCACCAGCCAGAGTTCACCCAGCGGATGAGCCTGCCGGATGATCATTCCTTCATCCTCGAGATCAACCAGACCGAGTTTCATGGAAAACCAATTCATTGTGTCGCAGACAGTCAGAAAGGTCAGGAGCTGGTGATCCGTGACGGGACCAAGGGTTTGCAAAGCGTAGAGAACGGTCAGTTTTTGTTCATTGTCCGAGATAAATCTGGTCTCCGTATATATCAGCTCCTTTCTACGCTTTGCAAAAATTACGTATTATAAATGATTAATTATGAATTAGGCGCGCCTGCGGGCGCAGGACTGTCCGTTCGCTCAATTGTCGCGCAATTTCCTTGTAGCATCATTGCGTTCTGTTTCGCGCTAACGAACTCAGCTTCCTTCAACTGCGTTGACAGTCCACTGGGCTGGTGGTCGCATCGTTCGCCCCTCACCGCTTTGTGGAGCTCCCCCAAAGGAGGAGCCTTTTCTACCAGGCGCTACGCGCCAGCCCGTCTCACTTCGTTCGGTCGGCTTCGCAATAGTCGTTCCGTGTATCGGAACTCTTTTGCTCAGCAGTCTTCCGTCTCATTTTCTCGCTATGCTCGGACAAATTCGCAATAGTCGCGCGATTCTCGCGCTCGTTTGCTCATTACGTCTTCTCCCGTTTTTACCTTCGGTAAACAGCCCACTGGGCTGACACGGGATACGACGCCTTCGGTGAACAGTCCACAGGACTGACATTCGACTCCGACCCTGACCAGGGGCGGCCTTTGGAGTGGTTACCTTCGGTGACAGCCGCTGGGATGACACGGGATATGGCGCCTTGCGGAGCAGAGGAGCCTTTACATAAGAATTCCTCCCGGAACGTGTCCGGGAGGGTCCGTTCAATCAGTTATGCAATTACCTGTCAGATCAGGAAGGGTTTGATTTCTTCCAGCAGCTTGTCACAATCGTCGCTGTAGATCTCCAGGTTGATGGGCTTGCTCAGATCCAG
>JAZUFB010000253.1:0-14572 GCA_045640475.1 Clostridia bacterium | reverse complement strand
CATTTGCTCCTTCACGCGATTTCGGATATAATGATGCGTGACAGGAGTTGATCACTTGCAAAAAAGAATCATAGATCACAACAAAAGCACAAAAAAAGAGAATATCTTCTCGTATCTGCAGATCATTGTCGGCTGCATTCTGGGAGGCGCTGCCTACCCGTTATTTCTGACTCCCGGAAGTATCGCTCCCGGCGGTCTCACGGGATTGGCTATGGTCATCAACTATCTGTTCCACTGGCCAGTCGGTACCGTGACGCTGATTCTGAATATGCCTCTCTTTATCTTCGGCTGGAAGTTCATGGGCAAGCGATTTATTCTGCGCACCCTGATCGCCACATTGCTTTTTTCTTTGCTGATCGATCTTCTGCCCCTGAAGCCGCTTACCGACGATCCCCTGCTCAGCGCGATCTTCGGCGGCGTCCTGTTGGGCATCGGTTTGGGACTGATCCTGCGGGGCGAAGCGACGACCGGCGGCACGGATATGCTGGCACGAATGATCCACCGATCAGTTCCCGCCATTTCCACGGGCATGTTCCTGATGGCTTTGGATTGCGCGGTGGTCATCGTTGCCGCTGTTGCCATCGGGACCACTCAGGCGTTATATGCCATTATCTGTATATACATATCATCCAAGGTAATTGATACCGTCATGATTGGTTTCTCCGGCAACAAGGCATGCTTTATTATTTCAACCAGGAGCGAGGTCATTATGAACCGGATCCTGACGGAGATGGAGCGGGGCGTGACCGAGCTGAGCGCCAAGGGCGGCTATACCGGTGAGGATAGACCGACGCTGATGTGTGTGGTCAGCCGCATGGAAGTCACCGCGATCAAAAACATTGTCCGCGACGAAGACGAAAACGCCTTCATGATCGTTGTTGACGCCCACGAAGCCATCGGCGACGGTTTCTCCGGATATCAGGATTAAGCTCAATGAAGTAAACAGGAGGGACATACGGAAATGGAGATCGGAGCGCAATTCTACACCGTCCGGGACCTGTGCCGGACAACGGAAGGCCTTGCGGAAACTCTGAAAAAGGTAGCGGACATCGGTTACAAAACGGTCCAGTTGTCCGGTACCTGCGCCTATGACGCGGAATGGATGAAGCAACAGTTGGCAGTAAACGGCCTCCGCTGCGTGCTGACGCATATCCCGATGCCCCGTCTGACCGGAGAGACCGACCGGGTGATCCGGGATCATGAAGTGATCGGGTGCGATCATATCGGGCTCGGTTACTATTCCTTTGATGCGGAAAAAGGAGACAGCTTCGAGCATTTCATCAGCACGGTCACGCCGGTTGCCCAAGCGTTCCGGGATGCAGGCAAGCTTTTTATGTACCATAATCATGATCAGGAATTCAAAAAGTACAATGGGAGACTGATCCTTGAGCAGCTGGCGGAAGCATTCTCCGCGGACCAAATGGGCTTCACCCTGGACACCTACTGGGTGCAAAAGGGCGGCGGCGATCCCGCCCAATGGCTTGAAAAACTGTCCGGCAGGATCCCGGTCATCCATCTGAAGGATTATGCCTATGGCGCCAAAATGTCGGTCATTGGAGAAGGCAACATCAATTTTGACCGCGTGTTTGAAAAAGCCGAATCAGGCGGCACCCGTTACATGATGGTGGAGCAGGATGACTGCGGCGGCGAAGATCCGATCGAATGTCTGCGCCGCAGTTATGCCTATCTGCGCTCGCGTGGATTTGAGTGAGCCCAATGAATTACGTATGCCGTTCTGCAGTGAATGTGGATTGAAGCACTATGACATCAGCGGCGGGCTTGAATCGATTGACCGCAACAATTTCCAGATCCTGACAGAAAAAACCGGGTTATATTGAAAGACAAGGAGACTGCTTTATATGGAATATTCCGAACTGATTCAAAACCGTTATTCTGCCCGTTCTTTTACAACTGAACCGATTGCTGATCAGGATCTTCAGCAGATCCTGGAAGCCGGCCGTCTTGCGCCGACAGCATGCAACAACCAGCCTCAGCGGATCCTTGCCGTGAGCTCCCCGGAAGGCATGGCGTTGCTCCGGAAATGCACAGAATGCCATTTCAACGCACCGGCGGCTTTGATCGTCTGCTACGACAAAACGGCCTGCTGGAAGCGTCCTTTCGACGGGCATAACAGCGGGGATATCGATGCCAGTATCGTAACCACCCATATGATGTTGGAAGCCGCTGATCTCGGTATTGGCACGACCTGGGTGATGTATTTCATTCCGGAAGCAGTGAAGACCGAATTTGATCTCCCGGATTCCTGGGAACCCACAGCCATCCTGGTCATGGGACATCCGTCCGAAAAGTGTGCTCCGTCAGGCATGCATTTCAGCCGTAAAGAGCTCCGGGAAACGGTTCAGTTCATCTGATCTTTTTGGATGCAGGGTTATACGATTCGCCGGGAGGAATAAGGATATGAATGGAGATTTTTACGAAGTTCTGTTCAAAAGAAAGTCATTTCATCTGTTCAGAGGCGTAGGCCGGGACAGCATCACCCCGGATGAACGGACGGAGATTGAAAAAGCCTATGCGGGTTTCGATCGTCTGTATCCCGATATCAAAACCGCGATCCGTATCGTTCCCGCGGAAAAAGTAAATTTCAAAAGGGACGCCGAATACTGCATTCTGATCTACAGTGAAGAAAAAGAGAATTTCCTGATGAATGCCGGATATATCGGCGAGCAACTGGACCTTTGGCTGGTACAGCATAACATCGGAAGCCTGTGGTACGGGATCGGCAAGCCGGATCAGCCCGATTACAATGCCATGAAATTCGTGATCATGATCGCGATCCATAAAGTGAACGATCCGTCGTTGTACCGCAGGGATATGTACAAAGCAAAACGCAAGCCGCTTCAGGAAGTGTGGTCAGGCGATGACCCCGGCATTGCGGATGTGGCCCGTTTTGCGCCCAGTGCCTGCAACACACAGCCCTGGTATGTAGAAAGCAAAGAAGGTCATCTGACCGTCCACCGTTACAGAAAAAACGGCAAACGGGGCATCATGCCGGCCAAGGTCGTGTCCTATTACAACCGCATCGATATCGGCATCTATCTCTGCATTTTGGAGATCTGTATGGATCACAAAAAAATCGGCTTCATCCGTGAGCTGTTTCCGGATCATGGCAGCGACGCGGAACTGACAAAAGTCGCGGAATACAGCCTCACGAAGCAATAATTGATTGAGAGTCCGAAACGGACGATCCTGCCAATCCGTCAGTAAAGGAGAATGGTTATGGAATCCTTTGTCATCAAGGGCGATCTTTGTTGGAGCAGCAGTCTGCAAAAGCTGGAAACCGCCGCGAATGCTTATCTTGTCTGCATAGACGGCTGTTCTGCGGGTGTTTTCAATGAACTCCCTGAGAAGTATGCCGCTCTGCCTCTGCTGGATTTCAGCGGTCAACTCATCCTGCCGGGAATGGTCGATCTGCACATCCATGCTCCGCAGTATGCTTTCCGTGGACTGGGAATGGATATGGAGCTGCTGGACTGGCTGCAGACCTATACCTTCCCGGAAGAAGCTAAGTATGCCGATCATGATTATGCGGAAAAAGCATACAGCCTTTTTGCAAACAATATGAAAAACAGCGCCACCTCCAGAGCCGTTGTTTTTGCCACGGTACATCGCGACGCAACCATTCTCCTGATGGACAAACTCGAAGCCGCCGGACTGGTGACTTATGTCGGCAAGGTCAATATGGACCGGGATGCTCCCGATAACCTTCGGGAACCCAGCGCGGAGTTTTCCGCTTTCGATACCTTCGGATGGATCAATGCCATTGCAGGCCGCTACCGGAACACCCAACCGATCCTGACGCCCCGATTCCTGCCGAGTTGTTCGGATTCTTTGCTTACAGAACTGCAAGAGGTCCGGAAAGCCTATGACCTGCCCATCCAGTCCCACCTGTCAGAAAACCCCGGCGAAGTGGAGCTGGTACACAAGCTCTTCCCCAAAGCGGCATTCTACGGGGCCGGATATGATCACTACGGTCTTTTCGGCGGCAATTGCAAAACTGTCATGGCGCACTGCGTTTACAGCGGTTGGGATGAGATCGACCTGATCCGGAAAAACGGAGTCTTTGTCGCCCATTGTCCGGCTTCCAACATGAATCTGGCCTCCGGGATCGCGCCCATTCGCAAGTATCTGAACCTTGGGATCCGTGTCGGCCTCGGAAGCGATGTGGCGGGTGGAGAATCGGAATCTATTTTCCGTGCCATTTCAGACGCGGTTCAGGTGTCCAAGCTGTATTGGCGTTTGGTCGATCCCTGCTGCAAGCCGCTTAGTTTTCAGGAGGCGTTCTACCTGGCTACGGTGGGCGGCGGCGAGTTTTTCGGCAAGGTGGGCAGTTTTGCTCCCGGTTATGAATTGGACGCGATCGTTCTGGATGACCGTTCGCTTTGCCTGAAAAATGACCTGACCGTTGAGCAGCGGATCCAGCGGGATGTTTATCTGGAAGCCGATCAAAACTGTATCACAGCAAAGTATGTAAAGGGGTTCAGAGTCATCTGAACCCCTTTTCTGTCCCATTGACGATTTTCAACGTTCACTCGTGCTTCAGTTTCAGTTCCGACACGCACGCGGCCCCCAGGATCAGCACAGCGCCCAGCACCATGAGCCATGTCATCGGCTCGCCCAGGAAGATCACCGATACCAACACAGCCGTTGCCGGATCCACATAGCTCAAAATTGCCGCGGTCTGGCTGCTGACATAAGGCAATGAGCCATAGAACAGCATATAGGTGACACCTGTATAAAGAACGCCCAATACAAGGACGCCAAAGGCGGATCCAACCGTAAAGCTGATGTCCCGGAGCTGACCGTTGATCAGGACATAGACCAGCATAGCCGGTACCGCCAACAGGAGCTGGGACGCCACTCTGTCAAAAGAGACCATCGGACCCATCCGCATATTGCAGATGATGATTGCCGCATAAAGGACCGCGGCGCCGAGAGCGAGCAAAATACCGTATCGGTTGTCTCCGTTGAACCCGCCTTCGAACACGCCGGAAACCAGCACCATTCCGAACATGGCCAGCAAAGTACACAGTACTTTCTTCGGCGTCAGTTTTTCCTTCAGGAGCACAGGAGAAACCAGAATCAGTATCACGGGCTGCAGATAATAGCACAGGGTTGCCGTTGCCACCGAGGTATAGTTGTAGGCTTCAAAGAGCAGGATCCAGTTAAAGCCAAGCATGATTCCCGACAGGAACAGCAGCAGGAAGTTCTTGCGGATCGCTGAAAAATCAATACGGTTCCCTTTCAGCTTGGAGAAAAGGATGATCGATACACCGCCGATTGCCGCCCTGAACAGCGCCAGCACGGCGGATGGCATCCCGACACTGCGTACAGCGATCCCGATCGTGCCGAACAGAAGCATGGATATCAAAATCTTAATGCGCGCATGGTTATTATCTTTCATTGGATCTTTCCGAACCTCCAATCATTTGCCGGATATAACCCTTTGCTTGAAGACCCATATTGTACTATAATACAGGCACGAGTCAATAATATCAGATACATAGAACGTTGTATACCCAAACAGGAGTGAATAGCAATGGCAAAAAATCTACTTTGGTACAACAAACCGGCGGCTGACTGGAACGAAGCCTTGCCGCTCGGCAACGGTTTTCTGGGTGCGATGTGCTTTGGCGGAACACGTGCCGACCGTTATCAGCTGAACGATGATACCCTGTGGTCCGGCGGCTTTTCGGATCGGCTCAACCCGGATGCGCGGGACGGTCTGTCGCAGGTCCGCAAACTCATTCGTGAAGGACGGATCAGAGAGGCTCAGGCCACGGCTGAGGAAACACTGGTTGCCCTTTCAGAGGAGGAACGCTGGTATGAGCCGTTGTGTGATCTGATCGTCCAAACCAAAGCAGGCGATCAGACCGACTTTCCGGCGATGATTGCCTGTCGCGCGCTGACGGGTCAGAATATGTCTTCCTTTGAGCCCTCCGAAGGGATCAGCGACTATCAGCGCAGTCTGGACCTGAACACCGGGATCCATACGGTCCGCTATACAATGAACGGCCAACCGATCGAACGTTCCTGCTTTGTGTCCTTTCCGGACCGGGTGTTGGTCATGAAGCTCCAGGGCGGAAAAACACGCTTCTTTTTGCGGCGTGGCAGCCAGATCAGCGGCAGCAAGCAGTTGGATGACCATACGACCCTGCACTATGGCACCATGTCCAACGGCGGCGTATCCTGGTGCTGCGTATTGAGCGCGACAGGCGAAAAGATCGAGATCGTCGGTGACATCATCAAAGCATCTGACGCGTGTACTCTGTACCTGTCTTCCGCGACCACCTTCCGTGAGGGCGAGACCTATCAGCAACAGGCCATAGAGCGTGTCGCCATGGCGGAGAAAAAGGGTTGGGACGCGCTGCTTGCCGCCCATCTGGCGGATATACAGCCTCTGATGTCGCGCTGCGAGCTGACCCTTTCCGGCGATCCCGCGTTGGGGTCCCTGCCGACAAACGAGCGTCTGGCGGCCGTCAAAGCCGGTGCTGCGGATCTGGATCTGATCTGCACCACCTTTGCCTATGGACGTTATCTGCTGATTTGTTCCAGCCGTCCGGGCAGTATGCCGGCCAATCTTCAGGGCATCTGGAACGAGAGCTACACGCCGCCGTGGGGCAGCAAATATACGATCAATATCAACACGGAAATGAACTATTGGCTGGCCGAAAAATGCGGTCTGTCCGAAATGCATCAGCCGTTGTTCGATCACATTCTGCGCATGGTTCCCCATGGCCGTGAGGTAGCGGCCCGGATGTACGGAGCCCGCGGCTGGATGGCACACCACAACACAGATGTCTGGGGCGACTGTGCCCCGCAGGACAACTATATCCCCGCGTCGTACTGGCAGCTTGGCGGAGCATGGCTCTGCCTGCATATCTGGGAGCACTATTGCTATACCGGAGATCTGGATTTCCTTCGCGAATACTATCCCGTCATGGAAGAAGCCGCCTCGTTCTTTCAGGACGCGTTATTGCGCTATGAAGACGGATCGCTGCATCTTAATCCCACGACCTCCCCGGAGAACACTTTCATGCTTCCGGGCGGCGAATGCGGCAGTATGTGTGACGATGCCGCCATGGATCATCAGATCCTTTATGAGCTGTTTACCGCTGTCTGCGAAAGTGCCAAGCTGCTGGGCCTCGAAGAACCGGTCTATGCCCAGCTGCTGCGCCAATTGGAGCCGGTCCGGATCGACCGGAATGGCCTCATCAGCGAGTGGATCGCCGAGGACAAGCAGGAAACTGAACCCGGTCACCGGCATATTTCTCATTTGTTTGCCCTCTATCCCGGAAACACGATCCGGGCGGATCAGCCCGCGTTCATGGCCGCGGCACGGAAGACGCTTGAAAAACGTCTGGCAAACGGAGGCGGTCACACCGGTTGGAGCCGGGCGTGGATCATCCACTTCTGGGCCCGTCTTCTGGATGGCGGCAAAGCCGGTGAAAATGTGCAGGCTCTGCTCGCCCGCTCGATGCTGGACAATCTGTTTGACAACCATCCGCCATTCCAGATCGACGGAAACTTTGGTCTGACTTCCGGCATCACGGAAATGCTGATGCAGAGTCATGGCGGCGTGCTGCGCCTGTTGCCCGCGTTGCCCGAAAGCTGGGGCAGCGGCAGTATCCGCGGTCTGCATGCCCGTGGCGGATACACGGTCGATCTTCAGTGGGACAAGGACGGCGCGTGGCAGGCAACGATCACCGCGAAGTTTGCCGGCGTCCTGAAGCTGGCAGACGGTCGTTCTTTCTCCCACCAGGCCGGAGAAACGCTCCGGATCCATTCCTGAAAGATCATCTGATATACGGCCCAAGCATGATAAAACGGATAGCCATGTTTTTTCACGGCTATCCGTTTTCTATTTATCAATTTTACTCCCATATGGCTTTCTCGCCGGTCACCTTTTCGCCCCATCCGCTGGCCCACGCTTCAACAAAGCAAGCCGTATAAGGGAGATGCTTTTCTTTCCGCAGTCTTGCATAGTACGGAAGATCTCCCCAAAGGACGGAAACGATCCCGACAAAAAACATCAGCGGTCCCAATACCAGCGACTGAATACAATGTCCGTATTCGTGTGTCCGGATCAGGGGCGCGTTTTCCTGTTTGTCCGGCGGCGTAAAGATAAACAGTCCCAGGCTCAACCCGCCATGATAATTCCACTGGGTATCGATGCACCCGCGGTACCACCTGTGCGGATGCTTCCTGTTGGCGATAAAGAAGCCCAATCCGATCAAGGTTTGCGGCAATGCCCAGGTGCAAAACACCAAAGTACACAAAACACGCTTTATGCGGGAAAACTTCTTCATGGATCCGTTTGCCTCATTCTTCCTGTTCGTCATTCAGCAAAATGATGCGCCTGCACATGATCAAAATCGCCTTCCGTGCAGTAATAGACCGCATCTTCATTCTTTGAATAAACAAAGGAGAATCGTGTTCCCCATTCTCCGGTCTGCTTCACTTCATTCAGCAGCTTCAATCCATCAGCAACAGAAAAATCATCCGTGCTGTTTTTCAGGATACCCAAAGACTTCCTGTACCGGTCCACCCCGTAAAATCCAAACTGATCCTCATTCAGGTCCAGTGGCGCCTCCAGGATGGAGAAATTCGTCACCGTAAAGTATTTTTCGCGAATCACGGCATATCCGTTTCCGGGTTCCACAAAAACGGTATTCCCCTCCGGATCCACAAACAGGCTGTGCAACGCCACAGGCGTTCCGGTATCCGCCGGCACATTGCAGACCGTTTGTTTCTCCAGCAGATCCGTCAGTTGCCTGCACGAATACCGTTCCGTCACAAACAGATCCGTCATCAGATCGTTGGTGAGCATCCCCGGTTCATATTTTTCCGGGATCTTGTCAAACTTCTGGTTCATGAGCTGTCCGCCCACATAGCCTCCCGCGCTGACCCCCTGGATCACCCGGATCCCGTTCTTCGGCCGGATTTCCGGAGGCATCATGGCCAGCACTTCCGGGGAAAATCTCATACCCAGAAACACCCGATCCTTTTCGATCACAGGACAGTAATCCATCCCCCCGATATTCATATCGAAGTTGAACCCGGTAATCGTATCCTTCCCTTTTCTGGTAAATCCTGTGCACATTTCTGTCTGTCCCCTCTTCCTGTTCGGCGGATTGCTTTTCCTTACCTATTATAAACCGGATCAGACGGTCAATCCAGTCCGATCCGGTTGCGTTTTCCTTAGGCCCGACTAAAATCCGTTTTCCGGATCTTCCATACCAGCATCATGATCACAACCGCGAGGGAAAGAATATCCGCGATCGGTTGCGCCCAGATCAGGCCATCCACGCCGATGAGTGCTTTCATGATGAACACAGCGGGAATGAAAATGATCCCCTGACGGAAGATCGAAGCCAGCAGCGCCGGCGTCGCCGCGCCGATTGCCTGCAAGGTGTTCTGGCAGATGGCAAACGCGCCGATCAGCCATGCCGTGCTCATCAGGATGCGTGTGAAACGCACGCCCGCCTCAAGGGCCAACGGGTCCGTCAGAAACACCTTGACGATCGGTTCCGCAAAAACAGCACAGAGCGCGGCGATCACAGCACAAAATACCAGTCCGAACAGGGCCGAGAATCGGATCCCGCTGGCAAGACGGCCTTTTTCTTTTGCGCCGTAACAATAACCGAGGAACGGCTGCACTCCGCTTCCGATGCCGATCCCGATCAGGGTGACGATCATAATGACCTTGGCGGTCACGCCGTAGCCGGCCACAAGCATATCGCCGCCGTCATACCTGGAAAGCTGGGAATTGACAACAATCGATGAGACGCTGACAAGCAGGTTCGCCAAAGACGCGGAGATCCCGACCGACAGGACGCCGGAAAGGATCTTGTCCTTCATGGAGAAGTATTTCGGGCTGATGGAAAGAGCCGACTTCCCTTTGAGGAAATACATCATATAATAACCCGCGGCAACAGCGTTGCCGATCACGGTCGCGACAGCCGCGCCGGTCACGCCCCAGTTGAACCCAAGAATAAAGATGGGGTCAAGGACCATGTTGAGCAGATTGCCGATCAGCGTACCCGTCATAGCTTTCATCGCTTCGCCTTCGGTACGCACGATCGACGAGAAGCAGTTGGAGATCATCGAAAAGATCCCGCATCCGATGGCAATGGCAAGATAATCTTTGGTCAGTCCGATACTCTCGGTGCTGGCGCCAAGCATGACGGTCACATCATCCAGGAAGATCCAGAGGAGCGCCATCATCACGCCGCCAACGGCAACGCATGCCCACATACAGAAGGAGCAGGCTTTCCGCGCATACTCGGTTTTCCCTTCTCCCAGCGCGCGGGAGATGACCGAGGTGCCGCCTACACCAAACAGGGTACCGAGTGACATAAAGATCATAAACAATGGCGTGGCAAAGGACACAGCCGTGACCATCAGGTCGTTATGCGTAAGGCCCAGGAAGAATGTATCGGCCAGGTTATAGACCATCACCATGATCATGGCAATGAGGGCCGGGATACTGTTTTTGATCACGATCCGCGGGATGGGATCCGTTTTGAACGATTCAATGGCAGAGACTTTCTGATCGTGGTGCATGGGCGGTTTCCTCCGTTACTTTTCCATTTTTTCCGCGGCGGCCAGCAGCCGTTCGCAGTAGTTTTCAAATTGCTTTTGTTCTTCCGGGTTCAGGCAGGTCATGATTTCCCTTAGCCAGTTGTTGTGGATATCCACCAGCTCCGCCACCTTTTCCCGACCGGTTTCCGTCAGCGACAGGCGCTTGATCCGTTTGTCGTCCTGATCCTGTATCCGCTTGACACAAGCCTTGTTTTCAAGCGACATAAGCGCTTTTCCGACAGTCGTCTTGTCCGTCTTCAGCGAGACCGAAACATCGTCCTGGGAGCAGTTCTCATGCGAATAGATATAGGAACAAATCATACATTCGGTGTCCGATAGCTCCTGCTTCCGGATCTTCGCATGGCTGAACTCCTTGTTGCAGCGGAACAGGAGGTTGAGGGTCTGATAGTTCACGTTATCCCTTCCTTCACTCATGAATTGCGAAGTATCATTAGTAGAACTTTCTACTTTTACACCTTAACACGAATAATTCCTTCTGGCAAGTTTGAAATCACCGGGGCGCCAAACAATGACCTTTTCTATGTCTGTTTCATAGAAAGTATGGATTCCGGTTGCAAATATTCCGCATTAATTGTAATATATGAGCAGAGGAAAAAACAAATAGTGTGATGATCAAAACAACGAAAGGAATCCCGTATAGCATGCTTTCACAATTTGCGGATGATTTTTGCAGGATCCTGCAGGAAGAACTGATCCCGGCGATGGGATGCACAGAACCGATCGCGTTGGCCTATGCGGCGGCACTGATGAAAAAAGAACTTGGTGTCCTTCCCGAAAAGATCGTCGCCCAATGCAGCGGCAATATGATCAAAAATGTCCGTTGCGTCCAGATCCCGAATTCCTATGGCATGACAGGCATCGAAGCCGCGGTCGTTCTCGGTGCGATCGGCGGGAATGCCGACAATAACATGGAAGTCCTCGAAAGCGTTACGCAGCAGGATATTCAGAAGGCCAAGGAGATGATCGGTTCCGGAGCCTGCGAGGTCAAATATCTTGAATCGGACATCCCGCTGCACTTTATTGTCGAAGGCTCATGCGGAGCAGACCATGTGCTGGTAGAAATCAAGCACAGTCATCTGCATATTGCCCGCATCGTCCATAACGGTGAGACGGTGCTTTCGGAAACCAACGCCCAGCAGTCCGACACAGCCGCCTGCCGTGAAATGTTGAATCTGAGAAACATCAAATGCTTTGCCGATGAGATGCCGGTGGAAAAGCTGTCTGAGATCTTTTCTCCAATGATCCGGATGAATATGGATATCGCGCGCGAAGGCATGACCGGGAAATGGGGGCTGGGCATCGGTCCGCTCCTGCTTCAGGACAATGAAGGCAGTGTCGTCGCTAAAATGCGTGCCTGGACCTGTGCCGGTTCTGAAGCCCGTATGGCCGGTTGCAGCCTTCCGGTCGTCATCAATTCCGGCAGCGGCAATCAGGGCATTGCCTCCTCCGTCCCTGTCATTGTTTACTGCAGGGAAAAGGGCTTCCCGGAGGAGCGTCTGCTGCGCGGTCTGGCTTTTTCCAGTCTGCTCACCGTATTCCAGAAGGAATATATCGGTAAGCTTTCCGCTTTCTGCGGTGCGGTCTCCGCGGCATGCGCCTCCGGAGCTGCCATCACCTATCTGGAAAACGGCACTTTGGAGCAGATCCAGGCCACCATTGAAAACACCATGGCCGATATTCCGGGCATCATCTGTGACGGGGCCAAGATCTCCTGCGCGGCCAAGATCGCGTCTGCGCTTGACGCCTCCCTGATGGCTCATCGCATGGCCATGAACGGGAAAATGTACGCGGCCTACAGCGGCATCCTGAAGGCCTGCGCGGATGATACGATCTCCTGCGTCGGCCATATCGGCAAAGTCGGCATGCGTCAGACGGATGTCGAGATCATCCGTAAGATGCTGGAAAAGTAACGGTCAACACACCCTGTATGATCACTCATTTTGATAAAGAGAAAGGGAGAAAAACCCATGACGAAAAAAGAACGTGTTCTTGCCACACTCCGCGGAGAGACCCCCGACCGGCCGCCAGTCTGTTTCTGGCAGCACTTCGGTGCTCTTGAACCGCAGCAGACAGTTGCCGCCCATGTCAAATTCTATCAGGAAAGCAGTGAAGATATTCTGAAGATGATGTGCGATGAATTCTTCGAATATCCGCTTCAGGGGGCCAAGACGCCCGCCGATTTCCTTGCCCTGCGTCCTTTGGGCCGGGATTCCTATTATGTCCGCGGTCAGGTCGAGCGAGCCACGCAGATCAACGAAGCCCTCAAGGGTGAAGTGTTCTCCCTGTACAACGCTTTCTCCCCTTATGCCTCCCTCAAGCACGCCATGGGTGACGCGCCCAGCATGAAGCTGATCCGTGAAGCGCCCGATGCCGCGCAGCATATCATGAAGGTCATCTGCGAAGATACCTGCTATATGATCGAGGGGATCCTGAAGGAGAGCGGCACTGCCGGTATGATGCTTCCCATGCAGGGGGCGGATGACGCCCACTTCACCGCGGAAGAATATGCCGCCATCGTTGCGCCCACCGAAAAAGAGGTCATTGAGTGTGCCGACAGCCTGAGCCGGACAAACCTGCTGCACTTCTGCGGATGGGATAACCTGCCCAACCATCTGGAATGGTGGGACAAGTATCCGGGCGCGATGGTGAACTGGGATGTAGATGTCGAAGGTTTCAGCCTGAAGGAAGGCAAAACACGCTTCCCCGGCCGTGTCCTGCTGGGCGGCTTCAACAATCGCGCCGGCACCCTGCTCCACACCGGCGACAAAGAGAGCATCCAGTCCTTTACCCGTAATCTCGTAAACGAAGCCGGCAAAGCCGGTATCATCATCGGCGCCGACTGTTCTCTCCCCGGCGGGATCGACCGCGAACACCTCCGTTGGGTCAGCGAAGCCCTGGATGAAATGGCGTAAGAATCCTTCACAGAGAAAACAACAAAAACATCATAATATCGCTCTTGTGTTTCTGAATACGCCGTCCTATAATGGAAGAACCGAAGCGTTTATCTCAATACTCCCAACGTAACCTAAGGGTGGGGTGCCGCAAGGCGCTCCACCCTTCATTCGTTAAGCCCCCACCCGCCAAACTTTTCACGCGCCAAAGCCGGACAAACGCCATATCATGATCCAGTGGAGCATCATTCGCCCATGGGCCAAACAAAAACAATGAGGGATGAGAACAATGATTGATTTTGCCAAATATACCGAAAAGATCCCCTATATTCCTGTTGAAAAGCGGTACGATCTGCTTCGCGAACACAGTATCTGCTCCATCTCTCCTTCGGAAGAGCCTGCGGATGATTTCATTACCGGCAACGGCTCACTGCGTATTCAGGCATCCGGCCGCCCCTACAGCGATGAAATGGCCTTCACCAATGAACTGCTCTACGAGCCGCTGTGGGAGAAAACGCCGCTTCCGCCGGACCTCCGTCCTGTCCTGCCCCGCATCCGTGAATTGCTGCTGCAGGGCAAGCCGGAAGAGATCGACCACATTCTGGATGAAGCCCAGAAAAAGGCCGGTTTCGAAAAATACATGAATTTTGACAACAAGATCCTTTACCCCACCGGTTCTCCCAGACTTCATACTGCCTTCTGGCTGACCTTCAAGCAGCCGGAACAGCCGGATACCCGGGATTATCTCCGCTGGCTGGATATGCAAAACGGGATGATCACCAGCACCTGGACAAACCGGCGCGGTACCTTCACGACGGAGTCCTTCGCCGCGTACGACGGCAATGTGACGGTCAACCGTCTTTCGGCGCCCGCGGGTCAACTGGATCTCACCGTTGAAATGGACCTGCCCGGAGACCCCTTCCACTATGGCAACGTTTTCTTTTCTCAGCCCTTCAAGCAAAGCGAGCACGAGTGGACGATCACCGAAAACCTGATCACGCTTGCCTGGGCTTATAATCCCAACTTCGGCCACAAGGGCTTTGTTGCGGCGATCCGTC
>JAZUFB010000252.1:0-41232 GCA_045640475.1 Clostridia bacterium | reverse complement strand
ATGGCATTGAAGATCTCTTCTGCCACTGTACGGTAGCCGGTCTCGGTAAAGTGAAGCCCGTCATTGGGCTGCAGAACAGATTCGGTTTCGGGCGTGATCCTGGGGCTGGACGCAAGGTCGATCAGCGGGAGTCCGGTTTCTTTTGACAGCTGCCGTACAAAGCCAACGGCTTCCGCTACCTGCGGGGCATAGCCGCAGTTGCTGTAAGACGGATCCTTCGTCGCGTTGGGTGGCGTAACCAGCCAGACCTTTGCCTGCGGCTGTTCTTCGCGGATCCGATCAACCAGTTCACGGTAAGCACGGTTTCCTTCACTGTCGCCTGTGGCGCTGTGTCCACCGTTGGTGCCGAGCATAATGATGATATGATCCGCCCCGCACAGATCGATCCCGCCGTCTTTATACCAGTCAAGCATGTGTGTGGCCTGCCAGCCGCAACGGCCGAAATTGCGGACTTCGGCTCCGGTGAGCTCTGCCAGAAAATAAGGATAATTCTTTTCATGTACATTGGCGACGCCTCTCGTGCCTTTTAACCCGTAGTCGCCCTCCGTCAGACTGTCCCCGATACAACAGATGATCATCACGGTCACTCCTTTATTTAAGTATACGGCATATCCCATGTAAAAACGAATCGCTTTATAGAACAGAAGAACAGGGAAGATCACATATCAATCTTTGACGATATCCCCCAGGATAAAGAAGCAAGCACAGAGCCAGGAACACCATTTGGCGGCGGGAGCCGGCTTTTTGATCCGGAGGTCATGGCTTTCGACGGCTTCTTTTGAAGTCGGGTCTTCCCGCAGATCCAGGAAACAGAATCCTTTTTCTGTCAGCAGTCCCAGGGCTCTTTGGGCAATCTCCTTTGCAAGGGCGACCTCACCGGCATACATCAGAGAGAGTGCAAACAGCGTATTCAGGTAGACAGTCGTTCCCATGGGGATCGAGTCGGCATCAGCATCCGCAAGGTGCTCCACGGCAAGACCGACCTTTGTCAGATACGCGCTTTCATCGGTGAGATAGGAGAGGAGCTTGTCCATGATCTCACGCGGCAGTCTGTTTCCCAGCATGACCGGGAGGAAAGCGAGGATGCATCTGCTTTCCACGGTCTTTCCCGTACAGACGAGCCTGGACTGAAAACGGTCTCCATCCCACAATAAGGCAATCATCTCACGGATGATCTTCTTTGATATTGCAAGCCATTCCTGCTCTTCATTCTTTTTCCCGAGCTGGCCTGCCAGTTTGCTGCAGGCTTCCGCCGACAGTGCTACAAACGAAGCAATATCGGGGGCATAGAGCGGTACGCCCTCACGGAATACAGAGCAGAATTCGCCTGGAGATTCGTCAGCATGGAAATACTGCGGCAGTCCGCTGCCGTTCCGGTCGCGGAAAGTCAGCCACCACCGTGTTGTGCGGGTCAGACGGGTATAGAGCTGAGAGAAGTCTTCCTCCGTCAGACTGGCGGATCCGTACCTTTCTGTCAGCCAAAGTATGGCCAGTCCCTGCAATGCCGGCTTGGTCACCCGCCAGGTTCCGCCAATGTCTCCGATGCTATCCGGTAACTGGCCACTCCGGTCTGCGTAGTCGAACACGTTCAGCAACAGTTTCCAGGCTTCACGGAGATCACCGCAGGCGGCCATCGCCTGAAAGCTCTGTTGCCAGCTGAAGGCACGGACCCACTGCGACCGGGTCATATAGACCACGGGAGATTTCAGCAAACCGGCAGGACCGAGCGTGTGGTTCCAGATGACCCACGCGGCAAGACGGGCATTTGCGTATAACTTGTCCGGAAGGATCGGAAAGCGTTTTGCGTAATCATCAAAATCAGTTTCAGCATCCCGGACACATTCGCCAAAGGAAGTATAGACCGGAAGAAGGGCAGGACTTCTCATTGCGCTTTCGATCACCAGATCAAAGGATGTATCGTCCGCGGGAATACAGTTGAGGGTAAAGCCATCCTTGATAAGCCGGAAAACGAGCTTCCCGTTGACAGGAACAAACAAGAAACTGCCAACGGTATCAAAAGTGGCTTCCAAGATACCGTTCTCCCGCGGTACTACGGTTTCACCGGGCAGAAGATCCGCCTTCAGCAGTAATCCGCTTCCTTGACCCTGAATATGCAACCGGCCATCCCGGTCAAAGCTGTAACCGATCTGGCCTTTTGAAGTGCGGACGGTCAGCTTCCCGGGTTCCACATCATACGCATAAGGCAGTTCTGTGCTCCCGAGCACGGGAACCGTCCGGATCAGATGCAGGCGTTGTGCCCACATTTCCGGTGAGCGGGTGACAGAAAGATAAAGAGCACGATCGGTATCGTTTTCCAGCACGCAGATAAAGCTTCCCCTGCGGCTGAAAGACACGGAACGCAGGTCGAATCTTTCTTCACTGCCAAGCAGATATTCTCCATTTTCCTTTCGCGGAAGCAGCGGATCAGACAGAACTGCTTTTTCTTCCGCTGTACGTTCCGGATCTTCCGGTTCATCCGCGTTCGCTGTCAGAGCCTCCAGGCTATTCTGGATCCACTTATCAGCGGAGATTCTTGGAATTTCCCGGATCAGGCCTGAGGTGCATTTCTCAAAAGGACGATAGACCTCTCTGCGCTCGCAGCTTGAAGATGCCATATGAATGGCCATCTCGAACTCTCCGTTTGAATCCGGTGACACCGTCAGCAGTAGCTTGCGCGTGCCGCCATGCATCAATTCCCAGGGGTTATCCATTTCCGCACTGCCCTTCAGGGGGACAAAAAGAAATTCACAGGCGGCTTCAATGCAAACCTGATAGGTACCGTCCTGACGGTCAATTGCTGCCTCATGATCCATGAGTGGCGCATAAAAACGCAGGCCAGTTCCTTTGCCGCAGATCCGCAAGGTCTCGGGATCTTCAAAACAGAAATCCAGCCTTCCGGTCTCCGTCAGGACCGTCAATGTCTGTCCTTCCGCCGCAGCCGTGAAGGATTGGGATCGGCCGTCCATGAAAGGACGCGCAAACACGACACCGTCCATCTTACGGGTATCGGCCGGGGCTGCCATTCCGTCACGGATCGCTTCAGGATCCTTCAAATCAGGGGGTGCCTGATCTGCCGCCTCTTCAGCATGACGGGGTTCAGTTCTTGGCAGATCGAAAAAGATCTGGTTCTCCGGAATCCTGCTTTCGGTCGTGGCGATCCGTTCGCCCAAAAGAAAGGGGGAACCGACACAACCGAAATAGATATCTTTCAATTCACGGGTCACTGTTATTTGCGCCTCTTTTCAAGCCGGACCGGCAGTCAGGCTATTCGGATCATTCTGCTCCGACCCGGCTATCCTTTGCCTTATCTGATTTTCTCTGTAGCTATTGTAGCATCCGGATGAAAATTATCAACCCTGTAAAGGCGGAAAAATCTACGGTTGTGAAGAAATCCTTATATGTTATGCATACCGGAACAAATTGCCATTCCGTATCGTTTATTATTTGTTGACTTTTTATAAGGAAGGAGAAATCATAATATGAAACTGAAACGAATTTGCGGGATGCTGTTGGTGATGATCCTGTGCTGGACAGCCGCTTATGCGGACACGAACGCGGTACAGGTCTATGACGCGGTTGTGGATCTCCTTACAGAGACCACGAATGTTACATTGAACGGCAACGCGACTTTTTCACTGGATGGGAAACAGTTCAAATATGTGGATACGAGTTATGTTCAGGATGGGTTGAATTCCAAATGGATCCTGGACCTGACTTCGACCAGAGCGGATGGCAGGATGAAAAAGAGCGGATTTACGGTGATTGCCAACAATCGCTATAAATATGCCATTGAAGTATTTGATCCGAGTGAATGTAAAATCGTTGAATGCGATCCGCAGTCTGTGATCCTCCGTTCCAGCGTAGCGCTGACCCAACTGATTTCTCTTGGACGGGCGCTTGTAGAACAGATGCCAGAATGGTCGGAAAAGGAGTTTTCCCGTAAGGATGACGGAAGTATGTTCATTCATGTCAGCAAGGAACAGATCCCCGGTGCCGTGAACCATTTGCTGAGCTTGGGTGTGCTGATGGCTGTTCAGAGAACGATGAATATCGTTGATGATTCCATCATGACGCCGGTCTATCCGCTGGAGGTAGCCACCTTTGAGGATTCTGCCGTGTCCACAACGCCCACGCGGGCAATCATCAGCAACACCGAAGAATACGAACTGACGGATTTATCTGCGGAGATCAAAATGGACAAGAACGGCCGACTGACGGATGTCAGTGGCACAGCGCGGTTTGTCCTGCATACTTTCCGGGACGGTGAGCATGAACTGGAAATCACCTTTGCCGGGAAAACATTCGATTACGGAAACAGTACAGTTCCTGCTTTTGATCCCGCGGAATATGGATTCGATCCAAAGGATGGAAGGTTCTATATTCCGGGGAACCAAGAAAATGTTGATAATGGTCCGGGATGGGGCTGATAAACAAATATGATCTGGCTACTGACGGACCTCATCTGACAAAGGGAATCCCTTGCGGCTTTGAGATGGAATATGCTACAATGAATGCAGATCAAACACAAGCAAATAACTGAAAGGAACGGTTCCTATGCAGAATGAGATTCTGAATTCCCTGATCATTCCTGATCCAGACGGTTTGCTTCCGAACCCCGGATGGGCGAGAAGCGAAGTGATGAAATATGAGCGGGAACATATCAAAGCACCGTGGTTCCGCAAAAAGGAATGGGACTACTATCTTTTCAATACACCGGAGGCAGCGGTCGCTTTTACGATCTCGGATCTGGGCTATGTGGGATTGCTGTCCGCTTCATTCCTGGACCTGAAGACAGGGAAGGAACATACGGAATCAGAGATCGCCCTTTTACCCCGTGGGAAAAAGTTTGGTCTGGGTACTTCTGTGGCGGACGCGCACGGGGAGTGCCACACCAAACGGTTGGACATGACCTTTGAAAACGAGGGAGACCATCGGCGGATCCGTTGCACCTTCCGTCATTTTGACGGAGAAAAGGCTTTGACGGCGGATCTCAGAGTTTATGAGCCGGACATGGAGGCTATGTATATCGCGACGCCGTGGAAAGAGAAACCGACCGCGTTTTATTACAATTGCAAACGCAACTGCCTTGAAGCGGAAGGCACGGTGACTTATGGCGAACGGACGCTGACACTGGACCGGAGCACTTGCCTGGGGGTGCTCGACTGGGGCCGGGGCGTATGGACCTACGATAATACCTGGTACTGGGGCACCGGCAGCGGACGCCTGAACGACGAAGCGTTTGGCTTCAATCTTGGCTACGGCTTTTCCGACCGGTCTTCCGCATCTGAAAACGCACTCTACTGGCGTGGAAAGATCCACAAGCTGAGCGAAGTCACGTTCGGTATTCCGGATGGGACAGACGGGAAGCCCGCGTATACGGAACCCTGGAAGATCACTTCGGATGACGGACGCTTTACAGGAACCTTCACGCCCATCATGGACCGGAAAGCCTGTATGAACTTTGGCGTCATTATTTCCGACCAGCACCAGGTGTTTGGCCGGATGAACGGTGAAGCCATCACCGACGAAGGTGAAAAGCTGACGATGACCGACTTTGTTTGCGCGCTGGAAGTCGTACGCAACAAGTACTGAGCTCCTTCCGAAAGTCTGTTGCCCCGTCCTGACAAAGGACGGGGCATGCTTTATATACGGGCAAAACAAAAATATTGCGGGGATGCGTGAAAACCGATATACTGGATACAATGACTTGTATGGAGGAACACCGAGTGGATATGCAATATCTTTTGTCCCTTCAAGGAATACGGAACGCTTTGGGAGAAGGCCTGGCCCGATTTGTGACAACGGTTTCGGATGTGATGACCAGCCCAGCGCTCTATCTCGTCATCGCGTTTATTTACTGGTGTGTGAATAAAAAGAAGGGTTTGTTCTATATCTTCACACTGGTGTGGGCCAATTTTCTGAACAGTATGCTGAAGATCACGTTTTGTGTGTTCAGACCGTGGCTTTTGAATACGGAGATCCGTCCGTTTGACTTTTCCATGATGGAAGCGACCGGTTACTCTTTCCCCAGTGCGCATACCACCGCGGCTGCCGCGATCTTCGGCTCTGTTGCCTGGACTGAGCGGAAACGGAAATGGGTGGTGGTCCTGTGCGTATTCCTTATCCTGTTGATTGGCTTTACACGGAACTATTTGGGGGTACACACGCCGCAGGATGTGATCGTCGGGATCCTCAGCAGCATCCTGTGCGTGGTGGTATTTAACAAGCTGCTTACATGGGTGGATCGGAAAGACGGAAGGGAACTTTGGCTGATGGGGATCTCAATGATCCTTTTACTGGCCGGATTGCTTTTTACCGAACTGCGTGTCTATCCGACCCAATTGAACGGCACAGATGTGGTGGATCCCTACAGCGTTACGAACGACGTGTATTCCTCCATTGGCATGGGCATTGGCCTTATGCTGGGATGGCTGATCGAGAAGCGCTGGATCCGCTTTAAAGTGGATGGGACCAAGGAACAGAAAGCCATCCGCTTTGGTATAGGTACGGTAGTCATGGTCTTGGTCTACTTTGGACTGAAAAAGCCTCTTTACGCTGGATTGGGTGATCATTGGGGGAGACTGGCACTGTATTTCCTGACGGTCTTCTTTGTGATTGCAGTGTATCCGATCTTCATCAGAAAGATGCAGGACCGTGAACAGAAGAAGGCATAAGAAATTCCGGTAAATGAATCCAATATGCGATTTGTCCCTGTCCGTGAAAGGACAGGGATTTTTGTTTGGCTGGAGGCATCAAAAAACGCGCGGCATTTGCCGCGCGTGGGATAATCAGAGAAATTTACTTGAGCAGGATCTTCCAGGTTCCGGAACCGACAATGCCGTCATCCTGGAGGCCGTTTGCTTTCTGCAGAGCCACGACAGCGTCCTTGGTGATCTGATCAAATTTGCCGTTGATCTTTCCGGAATAGTAGCCTTTGCTTGTGAGCAGCTTCTGGATCTCCCTTACATAGGAACCCTGAACGCCGGGATAGATGACGGGCTTGGAAGCAGCGGTCTGCTCTTCACCGTAGGAGGGCTGAGTGGGAACATCGGTTCCGTTCATTTTTGCGAGGGTCTTGGGGCCGATGGCACCGTCAACCTTCAGGCCAGTGGCTTTCTGGAAGGCTTTGACGGCATCGACGGTGGCTTTGTCGTACTTACCGGTCAGTTCGCCCTTGTACCAACCGAGGTCCTTCAGCTGCTGCTGGTACTTCTTGAGCTGTTCGGAAGCGGTATCCTCCACATCCTTTTTGGAGGGCGCGGAAGCTTCTTCCTTGAGTTTGCCCCAAGTGTTTGTACCAACGATGCCGTCAACTGCGAGACCGTTGTCCGCCTGGAAAGCTTTGACGGCCTTCCAGGTTTCGGTTCCGAAAACGCCGCTCCAGTCACCATTGTAGTAGCCAAGCTTCCACAGACGCTTCTGGACCGTCTTGACGAACTCGTTGTTGGAGCCGAGCTTGACCTTGACAAAAGTGGTGGAAATGTCGCTCTTGCTCTTGGAATCGGAAGCGTTCAGCTTTTCGAGGGTCGAACTGCCGACCGCACCGTCGACCTTGAGGCCGTTGGCAGCCTGGAAGGCACGGACAGCCGCAACAGAACCGGTGCCGTAAATACCGTCGATCTTTCCGGTATAGAAACCGTAATACTGAAGACGGGTCTGGATCTTCTTCACATCTTCTTTGTTGGCGGTCTCTTTATCCTTTACGGGGGCATAGACAGCGATGCCGCTGGTCAGGTAGTAGAGCGTCTTTTCGCCGACTTTACCATCGACATTCAGGTGATTGTACTTCTGGAAATCTTTAACGGCGTCAAGCGTCGCTTTATCAAACTCGCCGGTAATCTTACCGGTGTAGTAGTGATAGGTCTTCAAGTATTTTTGGATCTTTTTGATCTGGGCGCCGGAATCGCCGAATATGAGAGCGGGATCGGCCAAAGCAACAACGGTCGCTGTGAGGATCATCACAAGCGCCAGAATCAAAGCCAAAGTCTTTTTCATGGTTCAAAAACTCCCTTCCGCCAACGTGGCAGATATCTGACTCTATCATACACAAAACACATAACAGAACTATGGCGTCTTGCAAAAAAAATGTTGCTTCATTATGAATAATCCATAACAAAACGTTATACAAATACGAAAAAAACGACCGGATCGGGTATCCGGCCGTTGAATACAACTTAAGCGGTAATGAGAAGATAGAGATAGAGCAGAAGGATCAGGACGACAATGGTAAGCAGGACCTTGAGCAGCAGACGACGGAAGACCAGACCGCGGGGACGCTTTGCCTTGGCCTCGAACGGAGCGCATTTGTCCTGTACAGGGACCTGAACATACTGCTGGGGCATTTGCATATATTGTATGGGTGCCTGTTGGGCCTGAACAAACTGAACGGGGGTCTGCATATTCTGGACCGGGATCTGCTGGGGCGCGGTAGTACCCTGGACCGGATTGCCGGGGTTGGAATATTGCTGGTCTCCATTTGTATTCATAGTGAAGCCTCCTGATTTTGATCATTCATCCTCAATCAAATTCAACGGAATAAAGCGTCAGGTCAAACGCGCCGGAAAGAAAACTGCGGACCAATACTTCAGCGTTCTTGCGGGCGTTCTCGAGCAGCCCGTTGTCAATGGCTTTGGCTTCGGATTCCTCTTTGAGGGCGATGAGAGAAGTATTCATATCATTGATCTTCAGGGTATTGAAGATGTTATGGCTTTCGTCAAAGATCTCAAAACTGTTTTCGTCGATCTCGTTACTGAGGATCTTGACCTCGGGGAGGGTGACATGGATCACACGGGATATTTCGTCCACGATGACTTTGATATCGCCAAAGTCGATGCCGGCTTTGATGACGCCATCATATCCGAAGATATATTTCTTCTCAGTGAGGGGAATATTGATACCGAAAAGCTCGCGGGAACCGGAGATCATCTGGACATTGGTGTAATAACCGGCCTGCGTGGCCAGTTCGCCGATATCCCGGAGGCCGAGCGTGGTCGTCCTGCTCTTGATGATGGTTGCGGAGGAAATGCCGGTGACCACGGAAAAGACGACCAACAGGACAAGCAAGATGATCGCGATCCGCACGACCGAGGGACGAAATCCGTGCCGTTTACAGTACTGCTTGAAACGTCCGCGCGGTTCTTCGGGCGGCGTGAACTGAGTGACCTGCGTGACCTGAGGGTTGTTGATACTCTGCCGGTCCATAGGATCAACCCCTTTCATGAAGTACCAAAATCAACTTATTATATTATGATGGCCTTGCTTCGTCAAGGGAAGGGCAAGGCGGGAGAACGCCTGTGAAACCTTATCAGGAGGGATCTTTCTTTGGGGGAATCTGCCTGAAGGCACGCTTCACCTTGCGCGGGACAAGAGGGCTGGTCTGGGTCTGAGGCGCATTGAAATTGTTGACGATGACGCCACGGTTTTTTGTGACATTGAGCACAAGACCTACACCGCCCATGTTGGTGATCATGTTACTGCCGCCATAGGAGAGGAAAGGAAGCGGTATACCGGTGATCGGGGCTAACCCCAACGTCATGGCGATGTTTTCCAGCACGTGGAAAAGAAGCATACCGAAGACACCGTAGATGATCAGCTTGCCGAATTTATCATTGGTGTACCAGGCCAGATGCATCATCCGGAGCAGGATCAGGAAATACATGATCAGCACCGCGAAACAACCCACAAAACCAAAGGTCTCGCCGATGGTGGCATAAATGAAATCCGTCCAGTCCGCGGGTACGTAGTTCAGCTGGGCGATGGAACCGGAGCGGAACCAACCGTTGCCGAGCAGTCCGCCGGAGCCGATGGCCATTTGGGATTGCTTCATCTGATAAGCATCGGAGGAGGAATACATATCCGGATTCAGGAAGGCCAGAATGCGGGCCAGACGGTAGTCGTCGGATCCGGTGGCGATCGCCAGGCCGTAGATGGCCAGACAGATCAGAGCCACGGCGAGGATCAGGCCCAGCAGGAACTTCCAGTTGACACCGGAGAAAAACATCATGATAAAGGAAAGGAATGCAATGACCAGGAAAGAACCGGTTTCGCCTTCGAGCAGAATGATGAGGCCGGGAATGCCGATCAGCGCAAAGATGCGCATGACCTCCGAAAAACCTTCCATAGGCGTTTCGGAACGGGAAAGCTCCTGGGCCAACACCAGGATCATGGTCAGCTTTGCAAACTCGGATGGCTGAATGGTGAAGTTCCACAGAATATCCAGCCACGCCTTCACGCCCTGGGCACGGTTGGTGATGGTAACGAAGGCCAGCAGGATGATCATGCCGATATACAGGCCATTGGTGAAACGGCGAAGAAGGGCAAAGGGAACGGCCATCAGGATACCGACCTCAAACGCGCCGACCAGAAGGAAAAGACATTGACGCATGGTATAGGACGAACCGGTGATCTGATTGAGAAGCGGAGCGTCCGGATCGGACTCGGTGGTGAACGAAGCCACGCAGACCGCGATGACCCCAAAGATCGCCATCGCGAAAACCATGATGATCAACAGATAATCTTTATGCGCCCTGGAATGGCTGCTCTCATTGGTCAATGGGGGTGACTCCTTTCAGTTTCTTTCCGAAAATACGGGAGAGAAAATGTTTCTTTTGAGTGCCGTAGGCGGGGAAGGCGACCGTTTCTCCCTTCAGCCGGCATGCGATCCGACGGATGGCCTGACGGGGCTCTCCCTCGGTTTCGGCGAAAAGGACGTGGTTCAACTGGCAACGGTAGATCAGCCGATCTTCCGGGAGTTCACCCAAAAGCGGCAGATCCAGAGTCTCCGCGACCACCGAGGCGGGATACTGCTCGGAGGCGGCAATCAGCTCCGGATCGAGACGATTGACGATCAGATAGGGGTGGGCCAGTCCTTTTTCGGTGAAGAGAGACGAAACACGATCCGCGTTGCGGATGCAGACATCATCCGGCGTACAGACAAGGATGGCTTCATCCGGCTTGATCTTGATCAGATTGCGGAGGCCCTTTTCCATGCCCGCGGGGCAGTCGACAAAGATAAAATCAAAGCTCGCCTTCAATTGCGTAACAACGCGGATGAGCTTTTCGGCTTTCAGGTCGGCAACACGGGCAAACTGCGCGGCCGGGAGCAGGGAAAGACCGGGAACGGCCGGAACGGAAAGAAGTGCCTCGGACAGAGAGCAATTCCTGCTGACCACATCGAGCAGATCGTAAACGACATTGTTTTCCAGACCGAGGATCACATCCTGGTCCCGCAGACCGATATCGCCATCCACGATGCAGACCTGTTTTCCCATTTGACAAAGCGCGGCCGCCAGATTGGCGCTGACGGTGGATTTGCCGACGCCGCCCTTGCCGGAGGCAATCAACCAGACCTTGTTCATATACGGACCCTCCTGTCTTTCATTATCAGGGCGCCAGACTGTTGCCGGCGGGAAGGATATAGTCGTTGGTGCGCAGACCCTTCTGATCCATGTACCACTTAATAAAGTCACGCGGTGCCTTGGAGGCCTCTGATCCGGAATATCCGTTGGGGATAAAGCAGGCAACGGCGATCTCGGGATTCTCGTAGGGAGCGAAACAAACGAACCAGGCGTTGTTTTCCAGGTCGATACTGGTAACCTGCGCGGTTCCGGTTTTAGCGGCGATCTGTTGGGTGTAGGGCCAGTTCTTGAAGTATTTACCGGCGGTACCGGATTCGTCAACCACGCCTTGCATGCCCTGGCGGATCAGCGGCAGATATTCGTCCGCGTGATCCAGACGGTGGATCAGGGTGGGTTCACGCTGGGATAGGATCTCACCATCCGGCGAGGTAATGGAATCAATGAGGGAAACGTTGTAAAGATAGCCGTTGTTGGCAATCGTACAGACATAACGCGCGACGGCAATCGGGGTAAGCACCGTAACGGACTGGCCGATGGCTGTCAGAATCGTCTGGCCACCGCCCCACTTGATATCGTTCATATAGTTGTAGGTGTCTCCGATGACGGCTTGCAGATAGACCATTTCTTTGGTCATGTTCAATTCTTCCATCAGGATGGTACGCATGTTGTCCAGCCAGTCGGTTTCATTGTAGTTGACCGCCATGTCCATGAGCCGCTTGGCGCAGACGCCCAAACGTTCGTCATCATACTCGATGTTGCGGGAAAGACCGCAGTTCCGCAGATGCTTTTTGATGGAGTTATAAACGATGATCGGCAGAGAAGTGTCCTGATTGGCTTCGTTCATCGCCTTGGAAGGATCGTAAAGGGTGTTCTGACTGCCGACCACGCTGCGAACTTCGCCGGGCAGGTCGATGCCGGTCTTGCTGGTGAGGCCAAACAGGGAAGCGTAGCGGTAAAGCCGTTCCTCGCCGAGACGGCTGCCCAGTTCATAGAAGAAGAAATTGCAGGAGTTGGTCAGACCGTCCACGATGGTCTGATTGGCGTGCTTCCAACGGTAGTTCGCGTTGATCCAGCATTTGGGAGCAGTGCTCTTATCGGAATTGTACTTGGTGTAGTATCCGCCGTCGGAAATCTTTTCGGTGGGCTGGAGCTCGCCCTCGGAAAGCGCGCCCATGCCCGTGACCATTTTGAAAATGGAACCGGGCGTTCCGCGGGCGTGGATGCCGTAATTAAGCAACAGGTTGCGGCTGTCGCCAAGGATCGTGAGAGCAGTCTTGCCGCCGGCGACCAGCGCGTTGAGGTCATAGGTGGGATAGTTGGCCAACGCCAGGACACGGCATTCCATGTCCAGCACGATCAGACAGCCATGCTCGGCCAAAGCGAGCGGATAGGTGGTCCAGTTACGGTTGTGGATATCGGTCTTATTGCTTTCGAGCCAGCTGTCGGAGGCCAGATATTTCTCCTGCAGGGCGCGCGTGGAGGCCACGTTTTCGGCCACAGCACGCTCGGCGACCTGCTGGTAGCTGGCATTCAGGGTCAGCTTGACATTGTTCCCGTCCTGCGGCTCCGTGTAGGAAAGCTCACGCACCACTTTGGACATGTTATCGCGCTCTACAACGCGTGTCCCTTTGCGGAGGGAAGAGTTTTGCGTCAGCCAGTCCTCCATGGAGGATTCGATGCCATCTCTGCCGATGGTATCGTTATAGGAATATCCCTTGGCCTGAAGGGTCAGCCACATGCTACGGCTCGGGATAGCGCCGGTGTAGCCGATGATCTGGCTGGCCAGCGTGCTTCTGGGATAGACGCGTTTGGTGCCGATCTGGACCTCCATGCCGGCAAGCAGCATGGATTTGGTCTCGATCTCAATGACGGTCTCATATCGGACATCCTTTGCGATGACGATCGGCTGGGAGTTGAAAACGTTCATCTGCATTTCGGAATAGATGGCCATGATCTTGAGCATGGTTTCTTCCGGAACAGAGGGATCGATCTGGAAGCGTTCCTTCAGTTTTTCGATGCAGCTTTCAGCCGTGGCATAGCGGGTCATGCTGGTGAGGTAATTGTTGGAACGCCACTGGGATTCACGGGTCGCCAGGACAGAGTCGGACACACCGGAACCGAAGTTGAAGACCCATTCTCCGGTTTCTTTGTCACGTTCAATGACAAAATCGATGATCATTTCACCGCCGTTTTTTTCGATGATATCCAATGTCTCAATGATGGCGGCGGTGTATTTTTCGTAGTCCGCGGCTTTGTTTTCGGACGCGTCCTTGTAGAAGGTGATGTTATAGATCAATTCGTCCTGTGCCAGGATGACGGAGTCTCCGGAAACGATGTTTCCGCGCTTGCCATGGAGAGGAATTGTTTTTTTGACGGTATCTTCCGCTTTTTCTTTATATATGTCGGCGTTTGTCAACTGAAGGTTGACCAGACCGGAGGACAGCCAGATAAAGATCGCGAGCAGAACGGCGTATGCGAGGATGCGTCTGAATCTTTCACTTTTACGCGATTGCTGCTGATTCATGGAACCAATGACCTCCTTTTCAAAAGGAATAAACCGGAGAAAATGATAAAGCCGGGGACAGGCTTATGACCATGTCCACACAGTACGCTCGGGTTTCTTCGGTGGCAGTTTGTGGGTGCGCCGCAGGCCAATCTTGTCCCAACGGCCGAAAATAAACCGGCGCGCGGGCAACATCATGATCAAAGCAACCAGCCCCGTGAGCAGGACCGAAAGGAAAGCGCGTCTGATATGGCTGAGCATGATGGGGTTACCGCTGATGGTGACATAGAGCACATTGAAGCCTTCAAAAATGAAGATGTTGACCAGTGTGTCACCCAAGGTACGCAGAAGGGGCATCGGACCGCGGTTTTTCTGCCTGCTCAGACTGCGCTCGTACTCAATTTTCTGATGCGATTTGTCCGCAAAGAAGAAACCGGTCAGCAGGGGAATCAGAAGATAGAGTGCCAGATGGAAGAAACTGAAGGCAGGAAGCATGACTTCCATCAGGAAACTGTAAACACAGCTGACCCAAAAGGAACGGAGCTTTCCGTAGGCGACGGTGACGATGGCGATGACAGGAAACAGGAAATTGGGCGCAACATCGCCGACCTGGATAAGGGGCGCGACACACACCTCCAACAGATAGCCCAAAAGGGTCAGGAAGAAAAGTGCCAGATATTTGCGCAGGACACTCTGGGAACGATTTTCCTCTTCCAAGTTAATCCTCCTCGTAGGTCATGCCCGCCGGATCCGGGGTGAAATAAGGAGTCGGCGTGGGAACAAGCGTCGGTGTCGGAGAAGGGGTCGGCTCGTCCGAACGGTTGATGGGCTGATACTCAAAGACTTCGATTTCAGGTGTGGGACTCGGCGTAGCTGTGACGACCGGTGTGGGTTCAGGCGTCGGGGTAGGTTCCGGCGTGGGAGTGGGGGTGACATTCGGATCGGGTGTCGACTGGGAATCAAAGAGGGAAGAAGCAATTTCAGGCACAATGGGGGATGGGAACGCGGGCTCCAACGGGACCAACTGGACATCCGTCCGTCCGTTTTCACGGCCCTGAATAGCTTCCGCCACAGGCTTGTAACGCAGGACGATCACATATTCGATATGGTGGAAATCCGCTATGGGTTCCACAACGATATATTGCTTGTTGGATTCCATGCCACGCGTACTTTCACGGACAGTGCCGATCGGGATCCCTTTGGGGAAACTCATACCGACACCGGAGGTGACGACCATATCGCCCGGGCGGGGAAGATTGTCATCCGGCAGATAGTACATACGGCACATGGCAGTGCCATCCACGCCCAGCGTGCCGCGAACGGTACCCTGATCGCGGGAGGACTGGATCAGCGCGGCGATGGAGGCATTGCTGTCGATGATGGTACGGACGGTGCTTGAGGTGGGAGAAACGCTTTCGGTATAGCCGATCAGCGCGCCGGAATAGGTGACGGCCATATAATCTTCGATGCCGTCATTGCTGCCTTTGTTGATGGTAAAGGTGGAGAAATAGTTCGAGTCGCTCTTGCCGATGACGGTACAGACGATGGGGATCATATTGGCGTTGGCGGCAATCTCGTCGGCCATATCCTCATATTGGGAAAGGGTATGCTGCAGCTCGTCCGCCAGCATGGCTTTGTAGACCAGCTGTTCGTTTTCGGCGACAAGGGCGTTATATTCGGCTTCGATGTTTGCTTTCAGCTTTTCGGACCGGAAAAAGTCGCCGAACAGATCGATCACGCGGGTGAACCCGTACTGGATCGGAGTCATGAGACGGCTGACAAAGGACTGAGGCGCCTGAAGCGCTTCCATGTCCGGATAGATGCCGGAGGCGATAATGGACGCGATCAGCAGGACCAGAACGATCGTGATCACGGTCAGCAGGAAACCACGGAGCTTTACGTGACGGGCGAAGAAAGCACTGCGCCGGTGGGATGGAGAAGATTCCGGACCAAGATCGTCTCCGAGGGATGGCATGCTATTTGCAATAGAGTCTGTATGGCTTTCTGAATCGGGATCATCGCCGGCTTCGGTGCCGGTGAAAACGGTAGGACGGTGACGAGCCGGCTTTTCATCCGCCTCATCATCCGCTTCGTCATCTGTGCTGTCAGCCGCGTTGTCATCGGATCTGTCAGCTGCTTCTTCATCCGATCCGTCATCAAACACACGCTGATGTTCCGCTTCCTCACCGAATGCGGGTGAAGACTCCTCTTCCTTTTCAGCTTTCGGGACTTCGATCGGATCCTCTTCGTCGTCAGCAAAAAGCGGATCATCGGCGGAAATGCTATATATGAAATTGCTGATGGGCTCTTCCCGGGAAGAGTCATCCTTCCGGTGCCTGAATTTTGCCATGTTACGGGTTCACCTCATTGAAAATTATGGGAGTTGGGCAATTGATGGGAAAATCAACTCCGCTTTGTCTTCGGAAGAACAAGGTCGATATTGTCGGCCAGATAACCGATGCCTGAAATCGTACAGTCCCCGGGCTCCTTGGCCATTTTGACCGGGAGACCCAACTGGGATGAAATGAATTTATCCAGCGCGAAAAGACGCGCGCCGCCACCGGTCAGATGGATGCCGGTTTTGAGGATATCGGAGGCCAGCTCCGGCGGGGTACGCTCCAGTACCCACTTGATGGCCGAGAGGATGCCGAGGCAGGGTTCGCAGATGGCATCGTGGGCCTGGTCGGAGGTAAAGAAGGTTGATTCGGCAGAGGAGGCGTTCTGGCTGAAACCGCGGACGGAAACGCGACGCGGCTCCTCCAATTTCATGGCGGCGGCAAGATCTTTCTTGATGGATTCGGCAGTCTGCCGACCGATCAGGATGCCTTTCTCCTTACGGAGAAACTGGATAATCGCTTCGTCAAAACGGTTTCCGCCGATCTGCACAGACTGGGAAACTACCAGACCGCCCAAAGAGATCACGGCAATGTCGGTCGTGCCGGCGCCGATATCCACGACCATGGAGCCGACGGGCTTGTATACGTCCAGACCGGTGCCGAGTGCGGAGGCAAAAGGTTTTTCGACCAGAAGGACCTGCTTTCCGCCAGCCATGCGGACCGCTTCTGTCAGCGCTTTACGGTTGACATCGGCCAGACCGCAGGGGATGCTGACGATGACGCGCGGGCGGATCAGATGACTGACACCGATGGCCTTCCGGATAAAATAACGGATCAGGATCTCGGTCATGTCAAAATCGGAGATCATACCGTTTTTGATGGGATAGACGGGCAGGATGGATTCGGGAGAACGACCCTGCATGAAACGCGCTTCATCGCCCACAGCCAGAACACGGTGTTTATCTTCGCGATCGACGACAACGATCGTGGGCTCACTGATCACGATCCCGCGGCCGCGAACATAAACGCTGGTATTCTCGGTGCCGAGGTCGATGCCGATATTGGGTGCAACAATTGCCATAATTCAATCATCCTTTACAGGTTTGGAAAAGTCAGACATTGAGGGGATATCCGGCTTCTTTGAGCAGACGGCCGGTCAGGAAAAGGGGAAGACCGATGATCCCGGAAGAGGAACCCCGGATCTCCGGGATCCAGAGCGCCGCGTGGCCTTGAAGGGCATAGGCGCCGGCTTTGTCCATCGGTTCCCCGGTGGCGATATAATCCCAAATAGCCTGCTCGGAAAGCGGGGCGAAAGTGACATCGGAAGTATCCGTATCCGCGAAAAGCGTGCCGGATGGGTTGATGACGCAGACTCCGGTGTGGACCTGATGGGTCTTGCCGCTGAGACGGCGGAGCATGGAAGCGGCGTCTTCTTCATTGGCAGGCTTGCCTAAAGGCTGATCGTCCAGGGAAACGAGCGTATCGGCGGCAAGGATATACCGGCCGGGGCAAAGTGCAGCGACTGCTTTGGCCTTGCGGCAGGCAAGCTCGAAAACCGCGTCGTGCGCGCCGAGCGAACAGGTCTCATCCACGTCAGCGGTAATGACCTCAAACGGGACGGAAAGACGGGAAAGCAATTCTCTCCTGCGGGGAGAACCGGATGCCAGAACGATCGTTTCCATAACGCAATTCCTCCGGAGTACATCGTAAACCATCATATTATACCACAGAAAAAAAGACATGCCAACAAGGGAATAGTTAGGGGATGAAATGTATATACTTTCGGGCCTTACGCAGTTTTCGCTGCGCTTATCCTCCATGGATTTCGCTTTACGAAATCCATTCTGGACCCCGAGTTTTCGCTACGCGAGAAACTCTCGGATTCTGCTTCCGGCCCCCCGGCTTTTTTGCTGCGCAAAATTCTGCATTTCATACCATAAAAACATGAATACTTTCGGGCCTTACGCAGTTTTCGCTGCGCGAAATTCTGCTTCCGGCCCCCGGCCTTTTTGCTGCGCAAAAAAACCTCGGATTGACAAATGCTTAAATATTGATAAACTTATACCCTGTAAAATTATGTTTACGGAGGCACCGTATCATGACGAAGGCACTTATTTCCGTAACCGGTCTGGACACCACGGGCATCATCGCGCGGGTCGCAACCAAGCTGTATGAACTGAATATCAATATCCTTGAGATCTCACAGACGATCATGGACGGATATTTCACCATGATGATGGTGGTGAATCTGGACGGCGCCCATATGGATTTCGCGAAGATCAACGCGGAACTGGATCCTGTGCGCAAGGAACTGTGCATGGATATCCATATGCAGAGAATGGACATTTTTGACGCGATGCATCGCGTATAACGGAGGCAGGCTATGATCGAGACAGGCGAAATTATGCAGACGATGCGGATGATCCAGGAGGAAAACTTCGACATCCGTACCATCACACTCGGCATCAACCTGCTGGACTGCTCCGACGAGAACGCGGACAAGTGCGCCCAAAGGGTGTATGACCGTATCTGCCGCAAGGCGGAAAATCTGGTCAGGACCGGCGAAGATATTGAAATGGAACTGGGGATCCCGATCGTGAACAAGCGGATCTCCGTGACCCCTGTGAGCCTGATCTGTCAGGCGGATCCCCGCCCGATCGCCCGTGCTCTGGATCACGCGGCGAAGGCTGTGGGTGTCAACTTCCTGGGCGGATATTCAGCCCTGATGCACAAAGGCCCGACTAACGCGGACGAACGACTGCTGGCTTCCATTCCGGAAGTGCTTTCCGAAACGGACCTGCTTTGCTCCAGCGTGAACGTGGCCTCCACGCGTGCGGGCATCAACATGAATGCCGTGCGCGAAATGGGTCAGATCATCCGGAAGACCGCCGAACTGACCGCCGACTCGGACGGGCTGGGCTGTGCCAAACTGGTGGTCTTTGCCAACGCTGTGGAGGACAATCCCTTTATGGCGGGCGCCTTCTGTGGCGTGGGCGAACCGGAATGCGCGATCAACGTGGGCGTTTCCGGCCCCGGCGTGGTGAAACGTGCGCTGGAGTCCGTGAAGGGTGCTCCTTTCGATGTTGTTGCGGAAACCATCAAGCGTACGGCATTCAAGATCACGCGCGTGGGTCAGCTGGTTGCCAAGGAAGCTTCCCAGCGTCTTCAGATCCCCTTCGGGATCGTGGACCTGAGTCTGGCTCCGACCCCTGCCCGCGGCGACAGCGTGGCGCATATCCTGACGGAAATGGGCCTGGAAATGGCGGGCGCGCCCGGCACGACCGCAGCGCTCGCTCTGCTGAACGACGCCGTGAAAAAAGGCGGCGTGATGGCCAGCAACCATGTGGGCGGCCTCAGTGGCGCCTTTATCCCCGTGAGTGAGGATATCGGCATGATCGAAGCGGCTTCCGCGGGCGTGTTAACCCTTGAAAAACTGGAAGCCATGACCTGCGTCTGCTCCGTGGGTCTGGACATGATCGCCGTGCCCGGAGACACCAGCGCGGAGACCATTTCCGGCATCATCGCCGATGAGGCGGCGATCGGTATGATCAACAACAAGACCACAGCGGTACGTGTGATCCCCGCGGTCGGCAAGAAGGCCGGAGACCGTGTTGAATTTGGCGGTCTGCTCGGCTTCGCTCCCGTGATGCCGGTCAATACCGCGAAGAACGATGAATTTATCGCCCGCGGCGGACGCATCCCCGCGCCGCTGCATTCCCTGCGGAACTGAGAAACGGAACGGTGAACAGACATTTATGAGTAATTTTGTGGATCATGTGAAGATCACGGCCAAGGCGGGAAACGGCGGAAACGGTTCCACCTCTTTCCACCGGGAAAAGTTTGTGACAAACGGCGGCCCTGACGGCGGAGACGGCGGCAAGGGCGGCGATGTGCTGATGTTTGCCGACGTGAACATGCACACGCTGCTGGACTTCCGCTTCAAGAGCAAGTATACCGCTGAAAACGGCGCTGACGGCGCGGCAGGACGCTCTACCGGGAAACGCGGACAGGACCTTTTGATCAAGGTGCCTGTGGGGACCGTTGTCCGCGATGAGGAAACCGGACGCATTGTGGCGGATATGGACACCCCCGGGGAGACCAAGATCCTGCTCAAGGGCGGAAAAGGCGGCTGGGGCAATTCCCATTTCGCAACCCCGACACGGCAGGCCCCCAATTTCTCCCGCCCCGGGATCAAGACCGAGATCCACACCTTCGGACTGGAGCTGAAGACCATCGCGGATGTCGGCCTGGTCGGCTATCCGAACGTGGGCAAAAGTTCCATCCTCTCGGTCGTGACCAGCGCAAAGCCGAGGATCGGCAATTACCATTTCACCACGCTGACCCCCAATCTGGGGATCGTGCGCCGCTATGGCAAAGATATCGTGCTGGCGGATATCCCCGGCCTGATCGAGGGCGCGGCGGACGGCGCGGGACTGGGACACGATTTCCTGCGGCATGTGGAGCGGACCCGCCTGCTTTTGCATGTGGTGGATGTTTCCGGCAGTGAAGGTCGGGATCCGGTGGACGATCTGGACCGGATCAACGAGGAACTGGAACACTACGGAGATCTTGCCGAACGGCCCCAGATCATTGTCTGCAACAAAATGGACCTGCCCGGGGCGGAGGAAAACCTTGGACGGGTGCGTGCTCTGGCGGACGGAATGGGCTGTAAGGTCTTTGCTGTCAGCGCGGCGACACACGCGGGCTTTGATGAACTGCTGGACGAAACAGCCCGGCAATTGGAAGAACTGCCGCCCATCCTGCACTACGAGGAGGAAGCTGAACCGGTTGAAGACATTCCGGACGAATCCTTCCGGATCGTGTTTGACGGCGCGGTGTACGAGGTCGTGGGCGAGGGAATGGAACGCCTGCTGGACAGCGTGAACTTTGATGACGAGGAAAGCATGAACTGGTTCCACAGGACGCTGCGGCGCTATGGCATTATTGACGCGCTGCGGAAGGCCGGTGCCGGAGAAGGCAGCACCGTGCGGATCGTGGACATGGAATTTGATTTTGTTGACTGACGGGAGGACGAAGTATGACAAGCAAGCAGAGAGCTATGCTGAGAAGTATGGCCAATACCATCGATACGATCCTGTATATCGGCAAGGACGGCATCACGCCTGCCACCGTGAAGGAAGCCTATGACGCGCTGGAAGCACGTGAGCTGATCAAGGCCTGCGTACAGCAGGGCGCGCCGATCAGCGCGAAGGAAGCCTTGGAGGAGCTGTGCGGCAGAGTGGGAGCAGAACCGGTGCAGTGCATCGGACGCCGCTTTGTGATGTATAAACCCAGCCGCAAGGAACCCCGGATCGTGCTGGAATAAGAATGTCAGGCGCGGGTAACCTCCTTTTTGAGGAAGGACCCGCGCTTTTTCTTTAGGCTTTATACCCCTGTTTCGGCTTCGGATGCTTGCCAAACGCAATGCTTTAGGATAAAATATATTGAATAGGGTCCAGTCCCATTCAAAATGGGGGTAATTGTATGGCAGTACCGAATATCCGCGATTACGCGGGCAAAAGAGTACATATGATCGGGATCGGCGGAAGCAGTATGTCCGGTCTCGCTGAAATGCTGATCGACCGGGGATATGAAGTGACCGGTTCGGATAAAACGGAAGGCTATCTGATCGGGGATGTAAGGGACAAAGGCGCGAAGGTCATGATCGGCCAAAGGGCCGAGAATGTTCATGGCGCGGATCTGGTGGTCTTCTCCGCCGCGATCCAGCCGAATAACCCGGAACGCGCGGAGGCCGAACGTCTCGGTATCCCGATGATGGAACGTGCTTATCTGCTGGGCCAGCTGATGGAAGCATATCCTGTTTCTGTTGGCGTCAGCGGAACAGACGGAAAGACCACGACTACGTCCATGCTGTGCCAGATCCTGATGGAAGCCGGAAAGGATCCCGGTTTCAGTATCGGCGGAAAGCTGGACGCCATTGGCGGAAGCAACCGTGTCGGGCACAACGGGATCTTTGTGGCGGAAGCCTGTGAGTTCAATCGCAGTTTTCTGCAGATGAGCCCGACGGTCGAGATCGTGATGAATATCAAGGCGGACCATCTGGACTGCTACAAGGATGTAGATGAGATCGAGGAAACCTTTGGCAAGTTTCTGAACAAAATGCCCGCGGACGGCGTCGCCATCGTCAACCGTGATGACGAGCGCGTGAGACGCTGTGCCGAGAAAGATCCCCGGCGCAAAGTCTGGTTTGGCATGAATGAGGACAGCAACTGGTATCCCCGTGACCTTCAGGAGGATGACAAAGGATATTTTTCCTTTGACCTCATGCATGACGGAAAATTTGTGACCAAAGTGCGTATGGGCGTTCCCGGGATCTTCAACGTATCGGATGCGCTGGCCGCGATGGCCGCGGCGGCTGAAATGGGTGTGGATCCTGTACAGGCTGCGGAAACCATGTATGCCTTTGGCGGAGCGCATCGCCGCTTCGAACTGACCGACACCCTGAACGGAGTCGAACTCTTTACGGACTACGGACACAACCCCGGGGAAATGCGCAACGCGATCTCCATTGCCCGGAAACGGTGCAAGGGCCGGTTGTGGGCAGTGATGCAACCGCATACCTTCAGCCGCGTCAGGACGCTGTTTGATGAGTATCTGACCTGCACGGAAGAAGCGGATATCACCCTGGTGACGGATATCTGCGCGGCACGGGAACCCGACCCCGGCGACCTGAACAGCGGGATGCTGGTGGAGGGAATGAAGGCGCACGGCATCAACGCAATCTGGACGCCCTCTTTTGACGATACGGAAGCTTATCTGCGTCAGCATTGGCAGAGCGGCGATCTTGTGATCACCATGGGCTGCGGAGATATCAACCTGCTCAATGATCAGATGCACGCGCACGGTCCCAATCCCTGATAACGGGAGGAAAAGGAAGTCTTGTTCGAATGAACACGAGAAACTGCAGGATCATCCATCTGGATGCGATCCGGGATAATTTTCTGAGGATCCGCGCGACCGTACCGGAAGGAACGGGGACGATTGCTGTGGTCAAGGCGGATGCCTATGGCCATGGCGCGGTGGAGACGGCACGGACGGTGCTGGACTGCGGCGCCGATATGCTGGCGGTCGCCTGTGTCGGCGAGGGCGCGGAGCTTCGCCGGGCAGGGATCACTGCCCCGATCCTGGTACTCGGCGCGGTGACGGAAGCCGATGTTCGGAGCGGTGTACGAAATGCTCTGATCCAGACGGTATGCTCCCCGGAAATGGTCCTGCTTTGCCGGGACGCGGCAAGGGACGAAGGGATGGACTGCGAAGTCCATCTGAAGGTCGATTCCGGCATGGGACGCATCGGCGTGCGGACGCCGGAAGAAGTCGGGACGATCCTGAAGACACTCGAAGATTGCATGGAAGTTCATCTGACTGGCGCGTTTACCCATTTTGCGGATGCGGATGGCGAAACAGATGAATATACACAGGCGCAGTATGCACGCTTTATCGCCCTGACCAAGGAGCTGCCGGCCGGCGTGAAACGCCATTGCGCGAACTCGGCGGCGATCCACCGCTATCCCGGGACTTATCTGGATATGGTCCGGATCGGCATCAGCCTTTACGGCTATCCGCCCGTGGAGACGGACCTCCAGCTGAAACCCGCGATGGAGTGGCACGCGACAGTAAGCTACGTGAAAACCCTTGAAGCGGGGGACACGGTCAGCTACGGTCTGACCTGGACCGCGGAAAAGACAACACGTGTGGCTACCGTGACTTGCGGTTATGGAGACGGTTATCATCGCGCCGCTAGCGGCAGAACTTGGGTCCTGATCCGTGGCCACAGGGCCCCGGTGATCGGACGCGTCTGTATGGACCAGATGATGGCGGACGTGACAGAGATTCCGGATGTGTGCGCCGGAGATGATGTGATCCTGATGGGTCAAAGTGGCAACGAAAGCATTACCGCGGAAGATATCGCGGCTGCCGCGGGAACGATCAGTTATGAGATCTTACTGGCGGCGACGGGCCGCGTAGAAAGAGAATGGACAACCGGAGGAGAAAAATGACACAAACGGCGAAAAAGACCCCCAAGGTACAGACAGTCAGCAAACCCTTCCTGAAAGGAAAACCCGTGGACCGCAATACGGTCAAGAAAGCCGCCGCCTTCCTGGGCGTCCTGCTTATGATGGCCTTTGTCTCGGTTATCGCGTGTTCCATGTTCCTGACCGGGCTCGATGTGATCCGGATCATTCTGAATTTGGCGGTCGAGATCCTGATCCTGACGATCTGCTTCAGCAATGGCGCGTCCCGGGGCACAGACGATGTGGCGAAGGGCGAAGTACTGCTCCAGCAGCGTAATGACGGCAGACCGGAAGACCCGGCGGAGACTGCTACGGCATGGCATGCGCTGAAGGGAGTTACAATCGCGATCCTGGGGACCCTGCCGATCCTGATTGTGGCTGTGATCCTGGCCGTGACCACGGAAAAGGTCATGACCGGAAGCGGTGCGTTGCCGAATTGGGTTGCTTCGTATCAGGGCCGCGACGGCGTGGGTGAAGCACTGACTGCTTATGCCAGAACGACGCCTATGACTGTGACCTCGTTGGCGAGACTGGTCGTCAGACTGTTCCTGATGCCTTTTGTGAGCATCATTGGCGCTGAAAACAAGGATCTGATGTTGCTGATGGAGCGGATCAGCCCGCTGCTGACCTTACTTCCGGCGATCGCCTACGGAATTGGATATCTGAATGGACCGAAACTTCGCGCAAGGGTCCATACGGAGATCCACGAGAACCTGAAAAAGCGCAAGAAAAAAGAAACCCGGGAACGGAAAAAGAGAGCTGCCGCCGTGAAGACGCCCGAGCAGCTGAACTGATCACGGAGACAACGGAGGTCTGAATGCGTATCATTGCGGGAACTGCCGGCTCGCGTACCATTGAGGCACCGCCGGGAAGGGACACGAGACCCACGCTTGACCGTGTGAGGGAAAACCTGTTCAATATGCTGCAGGGAAGAGTCTACGGCGCAAAAGTGCTGGACCTTTTCGCGGGAAGCGGCGCACTGTCGTTTGAAGCGCTCAGCAGGGGCGCGGAATCGGCGGTGCTATGCGACCGTGACCGGGAGGCCATCCGCGCGGAAAAGAAAAACGCGGAAACGCTCGGCTTTGCCGAACGGACACGGATCCTTCAGTGCGACTGGACTCAGACCCTGAGACGGATGAAGGAAGAAGAAAAACGGTTTGATCTGGTGTTTCTCGATCCACCCTATGTCATGACCGACCTGCGGGAGGTCATGGACGCGCTGCGTGGCCTGCTTGAAGAAGATGCCGTGGTCGTGGTGGAACACGAGGCGAAGGTGACCCCTGTGATCCCGGACACGTTTGAAACATACAATGCCCGAAACTGGGGATATTGCGGCGTGTCCTTCTGCAGACTGAAGGAGGGATCCACTTGAGAACATGTGTGTTTCCGGGCAGCTTTGACCCGGTGACCAAAGGACATATGGACCTGATCGAACGTGCGTCCGCCCTCTTTGACAGGGTGACCGTTACCGTGATGATCAACCGGAACAAACAGGGCTGCTTCCCAGTCGCAAAACGGAAGGAATTGCTTGAAAAAGCCTGCGCGGGCCTTGATCATGTTCAGGTGGACATTTGGGACGGATTGCTGGTTGATTATCTGCGCACACGGGGAGAAAACACTGTGATCCGCGGCGTAAGAAACGGATCGGATTTTGAAGCGGAAAGTATTTCCGCACAGGCGAACCGGATGCTTTATCCGGAGACGGAAACAATTCTCCTGTTCGCAGGGGACGGAAAGAACGCGATCTCTTCTTCCGCCGTACGTGAGATCGCATCCTTTGGCGGAAGCGTGGCGGAATTTGTGCCGGAAAAGGTCGTGGATGAGATCAACGCTTTTTTCGGATTGGACAAGTGAACGGGAATGACCCGAGTGGACTGAAACGGAGGAAAAAGAGATGGCAAACGATATCAATGAAAATAGTCATGTGGATCAATGTCTTGCGGCGGTCGAAAGGATCGAAAAAGAGATCTACGATGCCAAAACAACGATGTTTTATAAGGATACTTGCATCGTGAACCGGGAATTCCTGGTCAAAGAATTGCAGGCTCTGAAAAACAACCTGCCCGATACGATCAAAAAAGCTTCAATGATCGTCCGGGAGGAGAATACGATCCTCCAGAACGCCGCCAAAACGCGGGATGACACGATCAACGAAGCGAACCGGCAGGCCAACGATATGATGAGCAGTGCCAAATCGCAGGCAGCTCAGATCCTGGACCAGGCGAACGCACAGGCCAACCAATGGCTTGAGAATGCAAAGATGATGGCCAACCAGCATCTGGAAGCCACGAAAGCACAGGCGATCCAGATCATGGAGGATGCACAGAAAAAGGCCAACCAGATGGTCGAAGAAGAGACCATTATGGTCCGCGCGAGAGCCCAGAGCGAGGAATTGCTGGCGAATGCGCGGAATGACGCGGCCAATACCCGCCAGAAAGCAATCGAATTTATCGACGGTCAGCTGAATATACTGGACCAGAACCTGTCCGAAATGCTCAACCAGGTCCGCCTGGAACGTGGCGATGTTCAGATGAAATTCCATCAGAACTAAGGCAGGGAAGGCAAAACGCCGGAGGAATACGGAACTGTGGACCGTCTCCCCGGCGTTTTCGCATGAAGGGATGCTTTATGTGCAAAGTGCATAAAGAAACCCTGAATGATTGTAAAAAAGTATGGTACCATTTTGAAAAGATGTCGGGTATAATAGCATTAACATCCGAATGGGACATGTCCCATTACCAAAATGAGGAGGAAATCTTATGGCTAGCGTATCTCTTTCCCACATCTATAAGGTTTATACCGGCGGTGTGACTGCCGTCAGCGACTTCACCCTGGACATCGAAGATAAGGAATTTATCGTTCTGGTCGGTCCTTCCGGCTGCGGTAAGTCCACCACCCTGCGTATGGTCGCCGGTCTGGAAGAAATTTCCGACGGTGAACTGTACATCGGCGACAAACTCGTGAACGACGTCGCTCCCAAGGATCGCGACATCGCCATGGTGTTCCAGAACTACGCTCTGTATCCTCATATGACCGTGTATGATAACATGGCCTTCGGTCTGAAGCTCCGTAAGACCCCCAAGGATGAAATCAAGCGTCGCGTGGAAGAAGCTGCCAAGATCTTGGACATCTCCCACCTCCTCAACCGTAAGCCTAAGGCTCTGTCCGGCGGCCAGCGTCAGCGTGTTGCCCTTGGTCGTGCCATCGTGCGTGAACCCAAGGTCTTCCTGTTCGACGAACCTCTGTCCAACTTGGACGCCAAACTGCGTGTCGCGATGCGTACCGAAATCACCAAGCTGCATCAGCGTCTGCAGACCACCTTCATCTACGTCACCCATGACCAGACCGAAGCTATGACCATGGCTTCCCGTATCGTTGTCATGAAGGACGGCGTTGTGCAGCAGGTGGATTCTCCCCAGAACCTGTATGACTATCCCACCAACGAATTCGTCGCCGGCTTCATCGGAAGCCCCCAGATGAACTTCTTCAACGCGCATCTGACCAAAGAAGGCAATGATGTGGTTGCTGTCTTCGGCGACAACAAGATCGTTGTTCCCGCTGCCAAGGTCAGCAAGTTCGTCAGCGAAGACTACATCGGCAAGGACGTCGTGATGGGCATCCGTCCCGAAAACATCGATGACAGCGCCGAAGTCGTGGCCGCCAATCCCACCTCCAGCATCTATGTGGACGTGGAAGTGACCGAACTGATGGGTTCTGAAACCTATCTGTACCTGAGCACCACCGGTAAGGACGGCAACATCATCGCTCGCGTTGATCCCCGCACCACCAGCCGTGCCGGCGACAAGATCAAGGTCGCTCTGGACACTGCTCACCTGCACTTCTTCGATGCCGAAACCGAAAAGACCATCCTCAACAAGTAATCGGCACCCTGAAGTCAAATTAACTAACTCCATACCGGCATCCGACCTCAACCGTCGGATGCCGGTTTTTTAATATCCGCGTAAAGACCCGGGAAATGGGAATGGATTGAAAGAAAAGGGAAATTGTGATATATTGTGAAAGATTGAAGGGAGGTCACCGGAATGGAGAATGGTTGGACAGCCAATGAAATCGCGAATGTACTTTCACGGTTGGATACCGGTGTCCGTATGCTTCGCGGAGAAGCGGCGGAAGCCTTCCTTTCAGGAACCGAACGGCCTGCAGATGAAGGCCTTTTTATCCATGAGGATCGCGTATGTCTTGTGATTGACGATTTTGTGCTCCATGCACCCAACGACGCGGCGGGAAGAGATATCCTGCGTCTGCTTCAGGGAAATGCCCTCACAGCGACAACGGAAAAGCCACGCACCCGTGCGGATGCCCTGAGGCTGATGATGACCGGCAAGGTCGATGGGGCAGAAAGTGAACGTTTGGCCCGGAGCTTTAGCCTGCAAAAGGAACAGAAATCACGGCTGATCGTATTCCGAAGTGCCGGCGGACGGATGGACAAAGAGTTCTTCCGTGAACTGGAAAGCCTTTTCCCGCTTGCAGAATGCGATACCATGGTGCGTGTGGATCCGGGATGTTTCGCGGTGCTCCACGAAACCGGGAAGGACGAAACGGCCGAAGATACCGCTGAGTATGCACTGGCCCTGTGCGAGACAGCCGAAAACGAAGCCGAGATCCGGTTGAATGCCGGCGTTTCATCTCTGTGCGGCGGTGTGAATGAATTGGCTGAAAGCTATACGGCGGCTCTTGAAGCGATTTCCATCGGAAAAAGATTTCATCGTCCCGGTCCGGTATGGATCTATGATGATCTGCTGCTTGAACGCTTTTTGGATGAGATTCCGGAATCTGTGTGCGAACGCTTCCGGAACCGGGTGATGACGGAAGAAGCCCGGAAAGTGCTGAATGATGAAATGCTGGAAACGGTGAACATGTTTTTCCGGTGCGACCTCAATCTTTCCGATACAGCCCGGCAGATGTTCATCCATCGGAACACACTGATGTACCGGCTTGACAAGATCGAGAAAGTGACAGGACTGGACCTTCGCCGATTCCATGACGCGACAGTGTTCAGGATCCTGATGGAATTTCCGGATGGCCGGAAAGAAATAAAGGAGAAACGGTAAAATGAAAAAGAAGATCCTGTTAGTTGTTTCCTGCCTGCTGATCGTTTGCCTGCTGAGTGGCTGCTCCGTGCTCGGCATGTCTACGATGCAATATCTGCTCGCCGGGAATGAAAATACCAATAACACTACCGACATCATCGGCGGTGCCGATCAGACGACGGTTGACTGGCTTTCTGACACAGTGACCATCTCCAGGAAAGACTACGAAAGATATAAAAAGCTGGATCAATTGTTCGAAATGGCGGATATCGTGGAAAACTACTGCTATTACGACGTGAACGAGGATGACATGATCCAGATGGCCTATACAGGCCTGCTGGCGGGTGTGGAAGATCCCTATACCTTCTACTATTCTCCTGAGGACTTCGCGGAAATGTGGGCGGACGATGAGGGCAAATACGCCGGTGTCGGCATGCAGATCCAAGGCAATTATTTGACCGGTCTGTGTACCATTACCCGTGTTTTTGACGGCAGCCCCGCGCTGGAAGCCGGTGTGCTGAGAGGCGATATCCTGTACAAGGTCGGCGAGGATCTGTACGTAAATGCTGAAAACTTGACGGAAGCCGTTAACATCATGCGTGGCGAGCCCGGTACGTCCGTCAATGTCACTTTCCTGCGCAATGGCGAAGAAGTGAGTTTTGACCTGATGCGTGCCAATATTACCGTGAACTATGTGCAGGATATGCTGATCGATGGCGAAATCGGCCTGATCCAGCTGTATGAATTCTCCGGCGAATGTCAGAAAGAATTTGAGACCCGTTTCAACAAACTGCTTGAACAGGGCGCCAAATCCCTGATTATCGACCTGCGTGACAATCCCGGCGGATGGGTGGATGCGGCCAACTATATCGCGGATATCTTCTGCGATGAGGGTGAAGTATGCTATCTGCGCTATAAAGACGGATCGGAAGAACATTGCTATCTGACCAAGGATGGCAAGACGGAGATTCCCATGGTGATCCTGCTCAACGAATCTTCCGCTTCCGCCAGCGAACTGCTGTCTGCCTGCCTGCGTGAGCGCGCGGGCGCGAAGATCGTCGGCGTGACCTCCTTCGGTAAGGGTATTGTCCAACAGGTATGCTATGTGGGCAACGAAGGCGCCGGTATGCAGTTTACCATTGCCGAATATCTGACGCCCGGCGGCGAACAGATCCACAAGATCGGCGTCGTGCCGGACTATGAGTGCCCGCTGCCCGAAGGCGATGTTGGCATGTATGACTTTGGCGACCTGACTGACCCGCAGATGGCGAAAGCCCTGGAGGTCATCCGGGAAATGACAAAGTAAACCATTCATTTGAGACCCCTGTACTGACGGATAAGCGCTGAAACGCGAAACCAAGCCTGCGGGTGAGGCGGAGTGCGACGGCGCCGGATATATCCGAAAAACCTGTTTGAGTGTCCCGGAGCAATCTGGGCGCGAGATGAAGGGAGGCATACGGAATGTGTATATTGATTACGGGAACATAGTCGTGAGCCGGCTTTGTTCCTGTTTTTTTTCTTGAGCAGGCTGTTCTGAAAGAAAAGGAGTGATCCCATGGACGAGATCAGAAACGGTTTTGTCGGTATATTGGTCGAAAACAGGGACAGCGTGGCGGAAGTGAACCGTCTGCTGTCCGAGTACGCGGAACTGATCCGTGGAAGGATCGGAATCCCGGACCGTGAAAGCGGAAATGCTGTGATCGGATTGGTCGTGGAAGGCACCAACGACCAGATGGGCGCCATGACCGGAAAGCTGGGCAATCTTCGCGGGATCACGGTAAAAAGCGCCATGATGGCGAAAACAAAAGACAAGAAGGAAAACTGAACCGGAAAGCCTCCGGAAGGAAAAAGGTTTCCAGTCCGGAAGGAGAAATTATGCAGAATATCATCAAAAGAATAGTTGCTTTGCTGGCCGTTTGTATCCTGACCGTGACAATTGGCGCGTGCGCGCAGGCAGAGCCTCTGACTGTGACAGCGATGAACGGCCCGACAGGTATGGGCATCATCGGATTGGATGACGCACGCTATGCTGACTTATGGAGCCTTAAGCTGACATCCTCCGCGGAAGAAGCACGCGCGGCGTTTATCGCCGGGCAGACGGACATCGTTTCGCTGCCTACCAATCTGGCGGCTGTGCTGTATAACAAGTTGCCGGATGATGGCATTCGTATGCTGGCTGTGAACACGCTGGGCGTGCTCTATATCGTGGAGAATGGGGAGATTGTTAAAAGCCTTGCGGATCTGGAGGGAAAGAAACTGTATGCGACAGGGCAGGGATCCACACCGGAATATGTCATCCGCTGGCTGCTGAAAGAAAACGGGCTGGAGGATCAGGTGACGCTGGAATTCATTGAGGACCATGATACGCTGGCAACGATGCTGGCTTCAGGTCTGGCGGATATCGGAATGCTGCCTGAACCCAAGGTGACCACGTCCCTGATGAAGAATCCGGATCTGCGGGTAGCGCTGGATGTGACGGAAGAATATGAAAAGACCGCACAGGCCGCGGGAATCGAATCCCAAATGAGCATGGGCTGTGTATTGACCCGCCAGAAAGTGATCGACGAGCATCCCGAAGTGATCGACGCGTTCCTATCCGCTTACGCGGAAAGTGTGGAAACAGTGAATACGCAGCAGAGCGCTTCCGCAGAGATCATGGCGGAAAAGGGGATCATCCCGAATGCGAAGATCGCGCTGGAAGCCCTGCCGAGATGCCATATCGTCATGATCACGGGCGACGAAATGAAGACACTGATCATGCCTTTCATGGATATGCTGTATGCCTCTGATCCGAAATCTGTCGGCGGCGCGTTGCCGGGCGACGATCTGTATTTCATTCCCTGAATGAATTAATGTGTCAATCAGAACCGTCCCTCTGACACATTGGCTGACAGAAAAAAGAAATGCATTGAAAAATAAGGAAGGAAAGTGTGTCAAATGGAACCGTCCCTCTGACACACATGACGGGAGGAAAAGACAAGTGAACCGATTGCGAAAAATCCTTGAGCGCGTGATCCCGATCCTGTTTTGGATCGGGGTCTGGGAAGCGGCTTACTATCTGGTCCATAAGGACCTTTTGCTGGCTTCGCCGGTTCAGGTCTTTCGCAGGCTGGGAATGGTAACGGAAACCGCCTTCTGGAAGACGGTCGGCACCACCCTGCTTCGCGGCGCAGAAGCCTGGCTGGCAGGCATTCTTGCCGGAACGGCACTGGCGCTTTTGTGCCACGCGTCCCGCCTGGCGGATATGCTTTTTCAACCGATGATCGGCATGATCCGCGCAACTCCCGTGGCCTCCTTTATCATTCTGGCACTGGTATGGCTTGGCGCGTCGGATGTGCCTGTCATGGCAGGTCTGTTTATGGTGATTCCGATCGCCTTTGCCCATGTGACGGAAGGCCTGAGGGGCATTGATCCCAAACTTAAGGAAATGATGACCGTCTATCGCTACAACGGATGGAAACGGTTTAATGCCGTCAGCCTTCCGTCACTGTTACCGGGACTCGTTGCTGCCTGTGAGACCGGAGTCGGCCTTTGCTTTAAGGCAACGGTGGCGGCGGAAGTGATCGGCGCGCCCGCGGACGCGATCGGGTCCATGCTTCGGGACGCGAAGATCTATATGGAAACGGATGCGCTGATCGCCTGGACACTCGTCGTGATCCTGCTCAGTGTGGTGCTTGAAAAACTGGTCGGCTTCCTGCTCAGAAAGGGGTTCTCGTATGCTTATCACACTTGAAAAAGTCACGAAACGCTATGGGGACAAGACTGTGACCGACCGTTTCAGTTACCGTTTTGAGCCGGGAAAACGCTACTGCCTGTTTGGCCCCAGCGGGTGCGGAAAAACGACGCTGCTCCGGCTGATTGCCGGATTGGAGACTCCGGATGAAGGAAAAGTGACCGTGGAAGGCGGCCCTTTCGCGATACAGTTTCAGGAAGACCGCTTGCTTCCGTGGCACAAGGTATTGAAAAACCTGACTTATACCATGGACGAAGAAACGGCACTGGAAGCCCTGAAGGAAGCGGGTCTCGAAAATGAGGCTGACCACCGTCCGGGAGAGCTTTCCGGCGGGATGAGAAGACGGCTGAGCCTGATGCGTGCACTGAAAAGTCCCTCTGAGGCGGTCCTGCTGGATGAACCGGTGAGAGAACTGGACGCGGAAAACGCGGACAGGATGATGGACGTGATCGACCGGGAGACCCGTGGAAAATTGCTGATCCTGGTGACACATGACAGAAGACAGGCGGAAAAACTGGGGTGCACGGTGATCGACCTGAAAGATGACAGGCCGGAAAGTGAGGAGGCGTGACCATGAACGAAAAGATCCGTATTGTGATTCCCGGATATGAGAAAAGTACGGTGAACTATCGCAACGCATTGGCTGCCCTTGGGGCGGAAGCGGAATGCGTGGAGGGACCGGAGGTGGATCCGGGAAAGTATGACGGTATGCTTTTGCCGGGCGGCGGTGACATGGATCCTGCACGCTATGGACGGCAGGATGAAGGGAGCGAGCCTCCGGATGCGGCGCTGGACGAACGCCAGATCGCGGCGTTTGAAGCGTTCCGCAAGGCAGGAAAGCCGATCTTCGGGATCTGCCGCGGGATTCAGGTGATCAACGTCTGCCTGGGCGGAACACTGATTCAGGATATTCCCCAAAAACAACGCCATTCCAGAATGGGCGGGCCGGATGACAAGGTCCACCTGTGCACGGCGGAAGAAGATTCCGTGATGCATGCTCTTTACGGGAAATCTTTCCTGACCAACAGTGCACATCATCAGGCAATCGAAAAACCGGGCAAAGGACTGAAGGTGACCCTGTGGAGCGATGACGGCGTGGCAGAGGCTGTGGAACACGAAACGGAACCGATCTGGGGCGTGCAATGGCATCCGGAACGGATGTGCTTTACACTCAAACGGAATGACGGAAGCGTGGACGGGAAAGAGATCCTGCAGGCTTTTTTGGACCTGTGCAGCCGGAAAACAATGCGTTGATCACGGAAAAGATTGAAAAGCATGCGACCTGATGGTAATATGGATACGCGTATGATGCATACGCGTATTTCTTGATATTTGGAGAGGTCAGATATGATCGGTATTATCGGCGCGATGGATATTGAGGTGCGTTTGCTCCAGCAGGAAATGGAGGACGCGAAAACGACCGTGATCGGGATGGACAGTTTCACGGAAGGCATATTATACGGCCAGAAAGCAGTGGTCGCGCAATGCGGTCCCGGAAAGGTCAACGCGGCGATCTGCGCCCAGAATATGATTACGGCTTTCCGGCCCAAAGTAGTATTGAATGTGGGCGTGGCCGGCGCGGGCTGCCCGAAGGTACACGTGGGGGACGTCGTTGTGGCGCTGGATACCGTTCAGCATGACATGGACACCAGCCCCATCGGTGACCCGGTGGGTTATGTGAGCAAGATCGGCCTGATCCGGCTCCCCTGTGACGATCAGTTCTCACAGGAGCTTGTGAACGCCGTGAAGGCTGCCGGCGGACGTGCGGTGCATATGGGCACGATCGCTACCGGAGATCAGTTTATCCATGATGAAGCACGCAGAAACCGGATCCATGATCTGTTCGGTGCGATGGCGGTGGAGATGGAAGGTGCGGCGGTAGCTCATGTATGCTACGCCAATCATGTGCCCTGCGGCGTGCTTCGGACGATTTCGGACGAAAGCAACGGCGTGGCGGAAATCAGCTACGCGACCTTCGCACAGCAGGCTGCGGAGCATGGTCAGAAGGTCGTCCGCAAACTGATGGAGGACATGGACAATGAGTGAAAAAGTCGCCTGGATCACAGGGGCTTCCAGCGGATTGGGACTCCATACCGCAATGGCCTTCCGGGACGCCGGATGGAAAGTGATTGCCGGGGCCAGAAGCTTTGCCGGAAACAACGGGGAAGAGGATGGCATGATCCGTTTGCCCCTGGATGTGACCGAACCGGAAAGCATTGCCACTTTTGTGGAAAAAGCCGGTGAACTGTGCGACCATGTGGACGCGCTGATCCAGTGTGCCGGAATGCTGGTGCTGGGCTCCTGCGAGGAGACCTCCATGGAGGAATATGAGCGGGTGATCAGCACGAATTACCTGGGAATGGTTCGGGTGAACCGGCAGGTGTTACCGCTGATGCGGAAGCAGGGCTACGGAAAGATCGTGCTGTTTTCCAGCATCAACGGACTGATGGGAATTCCTTTCCAGAGCGCATATACTGCCAGCAAACATGCCATCGAGGGGTATGCCGAATGCCTGCAGATGGAAGTGGCTCCCTTCGGGATCAATGTTATGCTGGTGGAACCCGGAGACCACAGAAGCGGCTCTGAAAAATACCGTCCGAAGGCGGTGGCTATGAATGGGGAATCACCGTACTACAAAGAGTACAAGAGTGCCACGGATCGGATCCACCATGATGAAACCAACGGCTCTGACCCGGATCGTCTGGGCAGAAAGATCGTGAAGGCGCTTGAGAAGGAAAAGACGCCGTATCGCCTGCGGATCGCCAGTCCGGACCAGCATTTGGCGGTGTATATCCACCGCTTTCTGCCTGCACGGTTGAACGCGAAGATCCTTCGGGACTATTACATCCGCTAAAAACGACAAAAACAGTTTGCAATAATTGTCTATATCAGTTATAATTTCCTTGTTTCACCTTATCCTTTGGAGGTCGCGGATGTACAAACTCTTGCTTGTTTCCGACAGACAGGATGTGCTCGACGCGTTTGACCAGGTCAAAAACTGGGAAATGCTCGGATTTAAGGCCCCGCATATCCGTCATGACTTTGATGGGGCCAAGGAAAGTCTCCAGAAGCACCATGCGGACGGAATCGCAATCGCGGTCCAGCCCGAAGAGGAAGAACAAATCCTGCGCTATCTGGACGAAAAGTATCCTATGGTATCGATTTTCCCCGCCGCTACAAAGCCGGACGAGGTCAAGCGTTACCTGAGCGAACTGGGGATCCTGCTGAACAGGACACACGCTGATTTTTCCAATGATAGCATTGGGGAAGCGGAAATGCTGCAGTATTGCCGGCACGAGTTCTTCCGCAAACTGTTGGACGGAAAGATCTCCTGTGAGGCTGAGATGCTGCGCAACCTGCGTCTGCTCCGTAGCCGGATGGATCCTACCAAGCCCTGCATCGTGGTTGATCTGGCTCAGCCGGAGGGAACGGATCAGTGGTCCGGACGCTGGCATTACGGGAACGAGCGGCTTGAGATCGCCCTTCGCAATTTCTTTGGTAAGGAGTTGGAAGGCTGGCGGATCCTGCCTATGGTCCTGCCGGGCGACCGGATCCAGATGCTCTGCTGCCCGCTGACAGACAGCGAAGGCACGGCTGCTGGAGACAGCATGACGGCTATGGTTACGACCCATACGGCGGAATCCATCGCCCATGTCAAACAATACCTGGGCTTGGAACTGAACATTTCAGGGATCCGTGTGTTGCCGTGCCTCGCGGCGCTCTGCAACGATAAACCCAGAAAAATCTACTGATCGGCTACAGTAAATAGATAACAGGACATAACAACAAGGAGGAAGAAAAAATGGGTATTCTCGACACTATCAAAAAGCAATTGATCGACGTGATCGAATGGTCTGACACCAGCTCCAATACTATGGTCCACAAGTATGACATGGGTGGCAAGGAAATCATGATGGGCGCTCAGCTGACCGTCCGTGAGAGTCAGGTTGCCATCTTTGTGAACGAAGGCCAGATCGCTGATGTTTTCGAGCCCGGCCGTTATGAACTGTCCACCAGCAACATGCCTGTGCTGACCGCCATCAAGAGCTGGAAGTACGGCTTCAAGAGCCCCTTCAAGTCTGATGTGTACTATGTCAACACCAAGCAGTTCCTGGATATGAAGTGGGGCACTTCCAATCCTGTGATGATGAGAGACGCCGAGTTTGGCATGATCAGACTGCGCGCCTTCGGTATCTATTCCTTCAAGGTTTCCGATCCTGTCGCTTTCCTGAAGGAAGTGTTCGGCACCTCCACCCTGTTCACCGTGGACGGCGTTGAAGGCCAGATCAAACGCACCCTGGTCAGCGGACTGAGCGACGCCATCGCTGAGAGCAAGATTCCTGCGCTGGATCTGGCTGCCAACTATGACGAACTGGCCAACTACGCCCTGCAGGCGATCAATCCCAAGCTGGCTGCTTTGGGCCTCACCCTGTGCAGCTTCGTGATTGAAAACATCTCCCTGCCCGAAGAAGTTGAAGCTTCCATGGACAAGCGTACCTCCATGGGCGTGCTGGGCAACCTGGATCAGTATGCCAAGTATCAGGCTGCTGAGGCCATGCGTGAAGCCGCGAACAATCCCAATGGAAACAATATGGCCGGTATGGGCGTAGGCATGGGTGCCGCTGCCGCGATGGGCCAGATGTTCGGTCAGGCGTTCCAGCCTGCTGCCGCTCCTGCCGCTGCTCCCGCCGCTGCCCCCGCACAGGCGACCGCGTTCTGCGTGGCTTGCGGTGCAAGCATTCCTGCCGGCGCGAAGTTCTGCCCCGAGTGTGGCGCGAAGCAGGCGGTTGCCGCTCCCGTTTGCCCCGGCTGCGGCGCTGAAATCGCTCCCGGCGCGAAGTTCTGCCCCGAATGCGGCACGAAGCTCGGCTGATTGAATTGCATATGACCGTGTGATAACGGTTTAGAGGGGACGATCCCTTCAGCAAGACGGCATGATCGGTTTCATGCCGTCTTTGCCTGTTACATGTTTTTGATGTTATATATAGGTAAAGTCTGGACGGAGGAATAGGCTATGTTGAAGACGCTGGAAGAATACAGAACTGAACTTGACGTATTGGATGCCGAACTGGTGGAACTGCTGGAAAAGAGAATGGGGATCTCCCGGCACATCGGCGCCGCGAAGCGTGCTGAAGGCATTCCGATCTATCAGCCTGAGCGTGAACAGCTGATTCTGAAAAAAGTCACGGCACTTGTGAAGGACAGCGGCAACGGCGAAGGCGTGCGCAACGTGTACCGGACCATTTTTGCCGAATCCCGTGAGATCCAGATGCAGATCCGCGACTAATCAATATGCTGGTATGAAAAACGGACTATCCCAATGAGCGAGATAGCCCGTTTTTTATTTCCGCAGCAGCTGCAACGGTTCTTTCATGGCAGAAGGGATCGCAAGGGCTTGGAGGGAAGAGAGCGGGACGCTGGTCAGGGGACCGGATGAGGGGAGCTTCAGAAGGGATACCGACCAGATCCGCATCTGCCAGACCTGATGAGTGAAGACATGCTTCGCGTTGCCCAGAAAGACGGGGAAGACCCCGTCTATTTTCCATTTGCGGCGAAGAAGGGTGGGTAACTGATCGGCTTCGTTGTGGCCTTCGAGCATGGGGAAGACCCAAAGATTTTTGAGCAGTTTTTCGGCACGCTGGGTCATGAGCACATTTGAGCCGTCGCTGAACAGGAAAACATCGAAATCGATCGTACGGGGCGGTTTCTTGTCCGGCAGGTTCGGCAAGGTTTCCGGATCACCATTTTTCATGGAAACACAGGTTTCCCTTAAGGGACAACGGTCACAGTCCGGCGTACCCGGGACGCAGACGGTGGCGCCGAGATCCATGAGCGCCTGATTCCAGTCTCCGGGGCGGGAAACATCCATGTTTTGACTGTCCAATGATTCCACCCGCGCAAGGGTGGCGGGGAGAGACGCGTCTTCCGTGATACCGGTGAAACGTGTGAAGACGCGGATCACGTTGCCGTCCACGGCGGTGACAGGCTGATCGTAGGCGATGGACGCAATCGCGCCCGCGGTATAGCGACCGATACCGGGAATGGACATGAGCTTTTCCGGATCGGAGGGAAGGATCCCGTCAAAGTCACGCAGGACTTTCTGCGCCCCTGCCTGAAGGTTTCGGGCACGGGAATAATAGCCAAGACCTTCCCAGCATTTGAGGACTTTCTCCTCCGGAGCTTCGGCCAGAGAACGGATGTCCGGAAAGGTCGCGATGAAAGTATTGAAATAAGGAATGACAGTGTCGACCCGCGTCTGCTGGAGCATGATCTCGCTGACCCAGGTGTAATAAGGGTTGTGGATGCCCCGCCAGGGCAGTGTCCGTGCATGTTGGTCATACCAGCCCATCAGTTCCCGTGTCACGGTGCTCACCTCTTTCTTCTTTATTTTAACAGAAATATCGCACAGAATCAAAAGGGAACGGGGTGCAAGAAATATGAACGGAAAAACTTGCTTTTTTTGGTCAGGGGCTTGATTTTCTGTAAAAAAAGCATTATAGTATTCACTGTTGTTAGCACTCTAACTAAACGAGTGCTAAATAAGCAAATTATCAGGAGGAACCGAACATGACCGTGAAACCTTTAGGTGACCGCGTTGTTATCAAGAATGTTGAAGCAGAAGAAACTACCGCCTCCGGCCTGATCCTGAGCTCCGGCTCCAAGGAAAAGCCCCAGATGGCGATCGTTGTTGCCGTTGGCCCCGGCGGAATGGTGGATGGAAAAGAAATCGCGATGCAGGTTAAGGAAGGCCAGAAGGTCATTTATTCCAAGTATGCCGGTACCGAAGTCAAAATCGGTGGCGAAGAACTGCTGATCGTGCGCCAGAGCGACATTCTGGCGGTTGTGGAATAATCCTGAAATCGCAAAAAAGACCAAGAAACAGATAAAAAGGAGAAAAGAAAAATGGCCAAGCAGATCAAATTTGGCGAGGATGCCCGCCGCAGTCTGGAAAAGGGTGTCAACGCCCTTGCCGATACCGTAAAGATCACTTTGGGACCGAAAGGCCGCAATGTTGTGCTGGACAAGAAGTACGGTGCTCCCCTGATCACCAACGACGGTGTGACCATCGCCAAGGAAATCGAACTGGAAGATCCCTTTGAAAACATGGGCGCCCAGCTGGTGAAGGAAGTTTCCACCAAGACCAACGATGTGGCCGGCGATGGCACCACCACCGCGACCCTGCTGGCTCAGGCCATCATTCGCGAAGGTCTGCGTAATCTGGCCGCCGGCGCGAACCCCATGGTGCTGAAGAAGGGCATCGAAGCTGCTACCGAAGCTGCTGTGGAAGGCCTGAAGAACCTGTCCCAGCCCATCAACGGCAAGCAGGCGATCGCCCAGGTTGCTGCCAACTCCGCCGCGGATGAGACCATCGGTAAGCTGATCTCCGACGCGATGGAGATCGTGGGTGCTGACGGCGTGATCACCGTTGAAGAAAGCAAAACCATGACCACCGGCATGAATACCGTGGAAGGCATGCAGTTTGACCGCGGCTACGCTTCCGCCTACATGGTCACCGATACCGAAAAGATGGAAGCCGTGCTGGATGATCCGCTGATCCTGATCACCGACAAGAAGATCAGCAACATTCAGGAAGTTCTGCCCGTGCTGGAACAGGTCGTGCAGGCTGGCAAGAAGCTGCTGATCATCGCTGAAGATGTTGAAGGCGAAGCCCTGTCCACCCTGGTTGTCAATAAGCTGCGCGGCACCTTCACCTGCGTTGCCGTCAAGGCCCCCGGCTTCGGCGACAGACGTAAGGAAATGCTGCAGGATATCGCTGTGCTGACCGGCGGTACCGTGATCTCTTCCGAAACCGGCCTTGAGCTGAAGGAAGCGACCATCGATCTGCTGGGTAAAGCCCGCCAGATCAAGGTCAACAAGGACAACACCACCATCGTGGACGGTGCCGGCGATAAGGCTGACATCGAAGCCCGCGTGGGTCAGATCCGCGCTCAGGTTGCCACCACCACCAGCGACTACGATCGCGAAAAGCTGCAGGAAAGACTGGCCAAGCTGGCTGGTGGCGTGGCTGTGATCCAGGTCGGCGCCGCGACTGAAATCGAAATGAAGGAACGCAAGCTCCGCATTGAAGACGCTCTGGCCGCGACCCGTGCCGCTGCTGAAGAAGGTATCGTGCCCGGTGGCGGAATCGCCCTGCTGAACGTGATCCCCAACGTGACCGCTCTGCTGGACCAGTACGCCGGCGATGCCAAGACCGGTGT
>JAZUFB010000251.1:0-6939 GCA_045640475.1 Clostridia bacterium | reverse complement strand
GTGTACTGGCCCAGTTCCTGATTCTCGGTCTTGGTGGTGGGCAGCACGGTGGGAACGGAGGTGTACCAGGGATTCTCGCAGATCGCCAGTTCGGGGTGCTTGATCGTGCCCAGACCGATAGCGGTGGAGATGCGGCCGGCGCCTTCCTTACCGACTTCGTGAGTGCACTGATACTCGAAGGCCTGGCTCTTGGCGAAGGACAGGGTGGAGCCCAGGTACATACGGGCATAGTTGGTGTAGTTGCCGGAGGCCTTTTCCCACAGCTCGGCGAAGGTGGCATCCGCGATCACGGGCATTTCTTTTCCGTTGAAGGAGAAGGTGACATAGGAACCGTCGTCATTGGTCTTGATGAAGGCATCGGGGCCATAGCTCATCAGGATCTGACCTTCTTCGGAATAGGCGAAGTCGATCAGGGACAGGGCAGCGTTCAGCTTGTTCACATCGTCCGCGACACCGGCCTTGGAGATGCCCCAACCGTCGGTCTTCACGCTACGCCAGGATTCGGTGAAGCGCATGTAGACGCCGTCTTCGTTGGTGCCATCGTACCACTTGGCCACGGGAACCATGACCGCCATGTACTTTTCACCGGCGGCATTGTCCAGCTTGGTCTTGTTGTAGACGGTCTGGGTCTGGTTGTAGTCATAGTGCATGAAGCCCAGGTCCTGCTCGAGGTAAGCATCGGTCTTGACTTCTTCAGCATTGATGAAAGCGGTGGAGATCAGGCCTTCCTGAGCCATGGCGTTCATACGGGCCATCGCTTCGTAGGCGGCCACTTCCTGACGGGCATCATGGAGTTCGCCATCGGTGCCGACATACAGGAAATCCTGACGGGATTCCATACCACGGACGCCGAACAGATGGCCGGCCAGACGGGTCATGTCAACGCGGCGCTGGGTGTTGTTGTCTTCACGGGAGAAGATACCCTGGATGGTATCGGTTCCGTTCAGGGTCTGGGGGTTGGCCACGACGCAGCGGACCAGAGCAACCAGTTCGTCAGCGTCCCAAGCGGCGTTCTGACCAATGAACAGGTCAGCACGGTTGGTGCCGTAGTATCCGTTGTAAGCGGTGTCGATGTAGGCACGCAGCATGTTGACGGCGGCCACACCATCGAGTTCACCGGCTTCGTTCATCTTGGCGACGATGTTGCCGGCGGCGTCATAATCCTTGGCGATGGTTTCAACGGCGGTGCCATCAGCGGTGACCACGTCGATCTCGACCTTGCCTTCGGTGGGCATGTAGGGGGTGTAAACGGGGGCAGCCAGCTTCTTGGAAGCTTCAGCGGTGAATTCGCCTTCGCCGTTCAGCAGCTTTTCGACCCAGTCAACACGCATCAGGGGCATACGCTCGATGTCGTTGACACCGTCGAAGTAGGGGCTGAAGTAGATGGCGCCAGTGTCCACGTTACCGGTGATGGACAGCAGCACGATGGGGTTGGCTTCCAGATAGGCCTTGAAGTTAGGCATCTGGTCCAGATATTCGGCGATGTTGACCAGCAGGCCGGCTTCGCCGTTTTCGCTCAGCAGGGAGGCAGTACCGGAGAGCATGTCGACCTGGTCCATCTGCTCTTTCCAGTAGTTGAACTCATCCTTGGAGCCGTTGCCCTGATACTTGTTTTCAAAGACAACGTTCAGCTTGTCCTGCACAGCGACCCAGGTGGGCTTCAGTTCGCCACTGTGGTAGGTCTTGCCATCGGCCAGGGTCACGCCTTCGCCCGCGGTTTCCGCGTCGAAGAACAGACCGGTCTTGGCGTTGTTGTAACCGGTAGCCATGCGAAGAACGGTGCCGGCTTCATAGGCCAGACCTTCTTCGGCGTTGGCGAAGCTCACGACGGACAGAACCATCATGGCAGCCAACAGAAGAGAGAGAACCTTGGAAAACTTCTTCATTGAGTTTTTCCTCCTTTATTGATTACGACCTTCCCGGTCGCGGGGTGCTGTATCGTTACCGGAATGACTCCGGAAACAACCTTATTCTTTGACGCCGCCGGCGTTGGTGCCCTTGGCGAAGTATTTCTGGATGAAGGGGTAGATGATCAGGATCGGGATGATGGAGCAGACGATGAGCGCGTAGATAACGGAATCGGAAGCGTAGATCTCGTTCCAACCGGTCATCTGATCGGGATCCGTGAACTGCTCCAGCTTCAGACGGATGAAGACCTGAAGCGGATGCTCGTTGATGTTGGAGATCATCTGGCGGGCCCAGAAATAACCGTTCCAACGGCTGATGGCGAAGAAGAGCGCGACGGTGGCGATGGTGGACTTGCTCATGGGAATGTAGACCTTACCCAGAACCTGGAACTCGGTGGCACCGTCCACGATGGCGGCTTCTTCGATTTCGGAAGGAACGTTTTCAAAGGCGTTACGCAGGAGGATGATGTTCATGGCAGCCATACCCATGGCGATGACGACCAGCCATTTGTCATCCATGATGCCAATGGAACGGAAGACGGACTGTGTGTCCAGATAGTTGAGATACTGAGGGACAACGCCCGCGGAGAACCACATCGTGAAGACCAGGAAGAAATTGAAGGTCTTGCGGAAAAGAAGACGTTTCTTGCTCAGCGCGTAGGCGCCCAAAATGGCAACGCCCATGGACCACAGGGTACCGTAGAGCGTCAGGAACAGGGTGTTGGAATAGGAATTCCAGAACATGTTATCCTGGAACATCCGGGCAAAAGCCTCAAACTGGACATCCTTGGGAAAAAGCACGATCTCGCTGTATTCCACGGCATGACGGCCGGAGATGGAAGCGGAGATGGCATAGACGAAGGGATAGAGACAGCACAGCGCGAACACCGCGAGCAGTGTGCAGCTGATGACACGGAAGATCAATTCGGAAATTTCCAGTTTTCTTTTCACGTGTGCGCCCTCCTTTCGTCAGTACAGGGAAGTGTTGGCGGCCTTGCGGGCGATGGTGTTCGCACCGATGACCAACAGCATGCCGACCACATTGTTCATCATTTCCGCCGCGGCAGCGATGCCGGTGCCGGCACCGCCGGCCATACCGGTGCGATAACTGAGGGTGGAAACCACATCCGCGGTGACATATGTCTTGGTGTTATAGAGCAACAGGACTTTTTCGTAGCCAATGTTGAGCAGGGAACCGATGCGCGTGATGAGCATGATGACGATGGTGGAGAGCATGCAGGGCAACACCACGTAGCGCATCTGGGCCCATTTGCCGGCACCGTCGATCTGGGCGGCTTCGTAGCTGGTGGGGGAGATGGCAATGATGGCGGCGAAGTAGACGATACTGTCGTAGCCGGCGCCTTCCCAGATGCCGCTGATCTGATAAATGGAACGGAAATAGGCGGGATTGTTAAGCAGGCCGGACTGGCCGGCCTCTTCGGTAATGAGGCCCAGCTTGACGAGCGCCTGGGAAACGATGCCCATGTTGCCGATGATGGAACCCTGCTTGATGAGCATCGTGACCAGGGAGGTCATGACAACGGTGGACATGAACTTTGGCAGATAGGTCATGACCTGGCAGGTGCTGCGCATGATGTTGGAGCGGATCTCATTGAAGAAGAGCGCCAGAATGATGGGCATCGGGAAGCCGAAACACAGGCCATAGAAGCTGAGAAGGAATGTGTTCCGCATCGCACGCCAGAAATCCGTGCTCAACGCGTCGCCGCTGAACAGGAGACGCTTGAAATAACTGAAGCCGGAGAACAGCTGCTCGCTTACGGGAAGCACGGTATCGCTGACTTTGAAGCAGCCAAGCAACTCGTACATGGGGAAATAGCGCCAGAAAAGGAAAACGAGCAGCATGGGGACCAGCATCACATAAAGACGCCAGTCCTTCAGGATCGTACGGCCGACATGGAGCCAGTAATGCTTTTCCACATCGTCGCGGACGGCCTGCTCGGGGTCTTCTTTCCAGGTCTTTGTCTTTTCATCCAGCAGGAGAAAATCATGGGCCTTTTCCGACACGGTTTTTTCACTCCCTCAGCGAAAATATGATCAGGGTCAACGGTCCTCTTCAGGACGGAAACGTTTGAGATAATGGAACTGATCCTCCCAGACCCCGTCGAGACGGCGGACGATCCAGATGATGACCAGGGTGAATACGGCGGAAAGAGAATCGGTGGTGAAGAAGCGGAAGGCTTCGGCCACAGGGATCCCCAACACCAGAGAAACGGCAAAACGGCCGAACTGCATCAGCAGCAGGACGATGAGCCCCAAAGCGAAACTGAGCCAGACGTTTGTGCGGACCTTTTCGGAACCGACCTTGCGCAGAAAAGGAATTGCAAGGAGAGAAAACAGGTTTCCGAGGATATAGACCGCAAACTGGGAAAGCGTGCCGCCCCCGGCGAGACAGTAGACCGCGCCGGCCAGCGCGGCGTGGATCCCGCCCCATACGCCCCAGCGCATGAAGACGATGGAAACGATGGAGGCCGCGAGAGAAACGGTAAAGGCCTGATCGCGGAAGAGCAGACTCCTTGAAGCACGGATGATGACGGATTCGAAAACGCAGAGAATGATCGCAAACAGGGTCAGATCGATCGCACGGTAGGTGCCGGCGGAATACTGTTTGTTCATGCTCCTTGTCCGTCCTCCTTCCGGGATCTGCAGGGGTGAGGATGAAACCTGTTTCAAAACTATGTAAGCGTTTCCATGTTCAACTCCATTATAGTTGTTTCTTTTGGATAGTACATGGCAAAATTCGGTATGTTCATGGACATTTCCGCACTTAAGACAAAAAGAACAAACCAGATGCAAAACGCCGAACACTTTATAAATCAAAGCGTTTGTACGTTTTGCATCTGGTTTTGACAGGAAATGATATGGATTATATCGTATTGGACTGTTACTTATTCAGAGAACGGATGAACTGCATCTGCAGGCTATCCTGACCGATCTGCATCAGCTCGATCTTCACGCCATCCGGGTCATGGGTCCAGCACTGCCAGTTGCCGTCACCGCCTTCTTTGGGCGAGTCATCCTGGGGAGCACCGCTCTCCACGATCCGGTTCCAGGTGGCCTGAATATCTTCTACCTGCAGGCACAGATGGAAGAAACCGGCGTTTTCATCTTTATAGGGCAGTTGGACAGTGGCGCCGTAGAACAGTTCGATAAACTGATCCCCGCCGGCGTACATATAGACGATCCACGGTTCTCCGGTTTCGGGACGCGGGATCTCAAACGCCTTTTTGAAGCCAAAGGTCTTCTCGTAGAAAGCAATGCTGGTTTCCATGTTTGTCACGTTGAAAGCTACATGGGCAATTCCCTGAGTCATTTTGCATCTTCCTCTCTGTGATATGATATTGTTGCGCTTGTCTGTATTGTACCACGCCACGGGAACGGATGCACCTATGATTTTTTGAAAAAATCCTGTAAGATTTATGAGAAACATGCGTCCAATAGAGTGAAAGGAGGAGTCGCGATGGAACCGGAACAGTTTGACGAGATCTATCAGGCATATTTTGATCCGGTCTACCGATATGTGCTTTCCCTTTCCGGAGATACGCATGTCGCGGAGGAAGTGACGCAGGAGACCTTCTTTAAGGCACTGCGGTCCCTGGATCGGTTTCGGGGAGACAGCAGCCTGAAAAGTTGGCTCTGCGCGATTGCCAAGAATATCTGGATCTCCGGGCAGAGAAAAAAGAAAACACAACCGATTGAACAGGCATCGATGCTGCCCGATCCCGGAATCGGTCCGGAAGAGCGTATCGTAAGGCAGGATGAAAGTATGCGTGTTCATCGGGCGCTGCATTGTCTGGATGAGCCATATCGCGAAGTATTTACATTACGGACCCTTGGGCAATTAAGTTTCCGGGATATCGGTGAATTGTTCGGCAAAACCGAAAACTGGGCTTGCGTGGTCTATCACCGCGCACGAGCCCGTATTCAAAAGGAGATGGAGGAATGAACATGAAACTGCCTTGTGCCGTGGTCCGGGATCTTCTGCCCCTGTTTGCGGAGAAAATGACCGAACCGGAAACACAGACACTGATTGAAGAACATATGCAGGAATGCCCGGAATGCCGGGAAAAGTATGCGGACATTGAAGCCGGAAGCATGGATCAGGCGGACCCGGTAATGAACACAACAGCGCCCCTTCGGACGCTGAAGAAGGAGATCCACAGGCGGAAATGGTACGCTGCCCTGATCGCAGGGCTCCTTGTCCTTGTGATTGCAATCACCTATGTTTATCATACGGGCAGCCTGATGCCGGTCGAATGGGAGGACGGGCTGCTGACGGTGAAGGGCACCCAAACGGTAACGCCTGAGGAACTTTTGCAATATCCGTGCGATAACATTGTTACAGCGAACACAATGCCTTCTGACGAGTATACCGGAACGGCGTTGATTCTGGAGATGGATGGCCGGATCAAGGGCGTCGAAGCGGAAGTCATAGAAGAGGGCGGCAGTGTGACTGCCATCATTCAAGGATTTGGAAGTCACGCTTCTTCCGGGGAAAATGTTTCTCAGTACGGTCAAATGGCTGTCTACCCGCTGCCGGACAGGGTGATCTACGGCTATCAGGAGCCGCAGGAGCTTATCTGGGGCGAACCGCTCAATGGCGGGGTCGAAGTGTTACCGCGCCTTGCACTGAGCTACTATGTGATCATTGCGGGGATGATGGCGGTGCTTTCAGGGATCCTTTGGCTCATCGTCCGAAAAAAGCCTTGGAGCTGGATCGTCCGGCAGGTGTTTTTCGCACCGGTGTGCTATATTCTGGCGCATTTCCTGATCATGGGGTTCCGACCGATCAGTTTCTTCATTACGCGCGACTTCTGTTTCATCGTTCTGACCGCGTGCGCGCTATATGCGTTGGTTTCTCTTTTGTGGCAGGTTTGGCTTGGACGCAAAAAAACGGTATAATGGTCCCGGATGAAAAAAACTGGAAGTGGGGATAGGTTCATGTATACTGAACAGGAAATACATGGAATCGTTGAGAAACAACGTGCATTTTTCCGAACGGGCAAAACGCTGG
>JAZUFB010000250.1:0-5217 GCA_045640475.1 Clostridia bacterium | reverse complement strand
CGCGGTCTCGTATTCCACGTGAGCGGTGTTGATCGTGATTCCACGGGCCTTTTCTTCGGGGGCCTTGTCGATTTCGTCGTAACGCATGGCCTGGGCTTCGCCCTTCTGGGACAGCGTCATGGTGATAGCGGCAGTCAGGGTGGTCTTGCCGTGGTCAACGTGACCGATGGTACCGATGTTTACATGGGGTTTTGACCGGTTGTAATGTTCTTTAGCCATGGTTCTTTCCCCCTCAATTCTCGCAAAACGCGAATGCATTCGCTGTTTTCAGGTCTTGAATGCGGTGTGGAGCAGGTGATGGGAATCGAACCCACGTGACCAGCTTGGGAAGCTGGAGCTCTGCCATTGAGCTACACCTGCATGTCCGCATCAAGCCCATGAAGACTTGTCATACGAAATGTATTGTAGTTGTTTTTCCTGCGGGTGTCAAGTATCTGTAAGGATTTCAGTCAATAAACATCGCGTCCCCAAAGGAGAAGAAACGGTATTTTTCAAGGACTGCTTCCCGATAGACACGCAGGGCTTCCTCCCGGCCCATCAGTGTGCTGACAAGCATCAAAAGCGTGGACTGGGGCAGGTGGAAATTGGTGATCAGCGCGTCGGTGGCCTTGATCTGAACGCCGGGCTTGATGAAGATGGCGGTATCCCCGCTGCCGGCGTGGATCACGCCATCCGGGGTAGACATGGTCTCCAGCGTCCGGACGGAAGTGGTGCCGACGCAGACGATCCGGCCGCCGTTTTCACGGATGCGGTTGAGCGTCTCCGCGGCTTCGGGGGTCACTTCGCAGAACTCGGTATGCATGACATGTTTGTCCACATCGTCTTCCTTTACGGGACGGAAGGTGCCCAGACCGACATGCAGGAGCACGGGAACGATCGTGATGCCTTTGGCACGGATCCGGTCGAGCAGCTCGGGGGTGAAGTGCAGGCCAGCGGTGGGGGCGGCGGCGGAGCCTTCCTGTTTTGCGTATACGGTCTGGTAGCGGGTCGGGTCTTCCAGCTTTTCGTGGATGTAGGGCGGAAGGGGCATTTCGCCCAGCTGGTCCAGAATCTCTTCAAAGACGCCTTCGTAGAGGAAGCGGACAGTGCGCCCGCCGATCTCCTCCACATTTCCGAGGATCTGGCAGCGGAGCAGACCCTCCCCGAAAACACAGACAGTGCCGGGCTTCAGCCGGCGGCCGGGACGGACGAGTGCCTCCCAGTCGGTGGTGCTTTGGCGGCGTAGAAGGAGCACTTCGACTGGAACGCCGGTATCTTCCTTGATGCCCAGCAGACGGGCCGGGATGACCTTGGTGTTGTTGATCACCAGGGCGTCCTTGTCTGTCAGATAATCGATGATATCGTAAAAATGACGATGCTCTATGGAACCGTCCTTCCTGTGGTAAACCAACAGGCGGCTGTGATCCCGCGGCTCCATGGGCGTTTGCGCGATCAGCTCCTGCGGAAGTTCATAATCGAAATCGCTTGTTTTCATGGGTATCAGATCTCCATCCTTAACTGTTGCGCGTCTTCCGCGGAAGAGGGCATCTTTTTCTTCATATGGTCCCACGCGGCGGGAGTGCAGACACGGCCGCGTGGCGTGCGCATCAGGAAACCGAGCTGCATCAGGTAGGGCTCGTAGACATCCTCGATGGTCACGGCATCCTCGCCGGTGGTGGCGGCCAGGGTATCCAGACCGACCGGCCCGCCGCCAAACTTATCCATCATGCAACCCAACACATTCCGGTCCACCTTGTCCAGACCGAGCTCGTCCACATCCAGAAGCGCCAACGCCTCGCGCGCGGCTTCCCGTGTGATGACACCGCCGGCACGGACCTGCGCGAAGTCACGTACGCGCTTCAGCATCCGGTTGGCGATACGGGGCGTGCCGCGACTGCGGCGGGCAATCTCCAGGATCCCGTCCGGCTCCGCTTCGATGCCGAGAATGCCGGCACTGCGGCGGACGATGGCGGCCAACTCTTCAGGACTGTACATTTCAAGACGGAAGAGCATGCCGAACCGATCCCGCAGGGGAGCGGACAACTGGCCGGCGCGGGTGGTGGCACCCACCAGCGTGAATTTGGGCAGATCCACCCGGATGGAACGGGCCGTGGGGCCTTTGCCGATCATGATATCGATGGCATAGTCTTCCATGGCGGGATACAGTACTTCCTCCACCTGGCGGGAAAGACGGTGGATCTCGTCGATAAAAAGGACATCCCCGGGAGCGAGGTTGGAGAGGATGGAAGCCAGATCGCCAGGACGTTCGATGGCAGGACCGCTGGTGACGCGGATGTTTTGGCCCATCTCACTGGCAACGATGCAGGCCAGCGTGGTCTTTCCGAGACCGGGCGGGCCGTAGAGCAGCATATGGTCCAGTGCGTCGTGACGGGTGAGCGCGGCCTGAATGTAGATCTCAAGGCTTTCCCTGACAGCCTGCTGGCCGACATACTCGCGCAGCGTGCGGGGACGCAGGGTCTGTTCGACAGCGCTGTCTTCGGGGGTGTATTCACTGGTCAATAATCTTTCGTCCATAAGCGCCTCACATTCCTGCCATGGCACGCAGTGCCAGACGTATCAATTCTTCCGGTTTGTCGGACTGGTCCCTGACGCCGGAAACGGCGTTCCGGGCTTCCGTGGAGGAATAGCCGAGCGCGGTCAGCGCTTCCACAGCTTCCGAGATGGCATCTGAAGCGTAAGCCGCGGCGGGAATGGCCGCGCCGGAGGACGCGGCAGCGGAAACATCCGCCTGGGAGATCTTGTCTTTGAGCTCAAGCGCGATGCGCTGGGCTGTCTTTTTTCCGATGCCGGGCGCGCGGGAAAGAGCGTTGACATCGCCCAACAGGATCGCAAGGTTCAGATCCTTGACCGGCATGCATCCCAGCACGCCGAGGGCAGTCTTGGGACCGATGCCGGAAACGGAGGTCAAAAGCAGAAACAGGTCTTTTTCCTCGCGGGTCGCAAAGCCGAAAAGTTCCATCGCGTCCTCCCGCACGGAAAGGTAGGTATGGCAACGCATGGTTTCTCCCACAGGGGGCGCGGCCTGCAGCGTGGTCATGGAACAGTTCAGCTGCCAACCGACACCGGCGGCAAGCAGTACAAGGGTGTTTGCGGTTTTCTCACAGACCTGTCCTTCAATGAACGCGTACATAAAGGACCTCCTTTATTGTTTGGGACGATCGGATCATTTCATCAAAAATTCCTTTTTTGCGACGCCGGCCTGACAGTGGGTGATCGCACAGGCAATCGCGTCGGCGGCATCGTCGGGCTTGGGAATCTCCTCCATATGCAGAAGCAGCTTGACCATCTGCTGGACCTGCTTTTTGTCGGCCTTGCCGTATCCGGTTACGGCCTGCTTGATCTGCATAGGGGTGTATTCGTAAAGATTCTCGGTATATTCGGCCGCGGAGATGATGGCCGCGCCGCGTGCGGCGCCCACCATGAGCGCGGTAGTGACATTGCGGGCAAAAAAGAGCTCTTCAAAAGCGACCTCGTCCGGCTTATAGATGGCAAGCAGGTCTCGGATGCCGAGCTGGAGCGTGCGGAGCCGGTGCTGCATGGGATTGCCGGCTTTGGTCTCGATGCAGCCATAGTTGACCAGCTGCATACGGCTGCCTTCGCAATCTACCACGCCCCAACCCATCAGGGCGTATCCGGGGTCGATCCCCAATACTCTCACGGCAAAAACCTCCTCCACACAGTCCCTGTCAATGATAAACGGACCCGTCGGAAATGTCAATGCGAACAACGCTTCCACGCGTTGAACGGGCCTTTGCCGGGACGGGCTTTCGTCTCATTCCATTTATGCCGAAAAAACATCCTACAGTGCTGAATTTGCATGACACAGCCCTGCAGGCTATGGTATAATGACGAATAAGGCATACTGCTTAATATAAGGAGGGAATCTTCCATGAAAATGACTTTCCGTTGGTACGGTTCGCAGACGGACCCGATCCCGCTTAAGTATGTGAAACAGATCCCGGGAATGACTGGCCTGATGGGCCTGTTGGACAACAAAGCCGCAGGCGTCGACTGGCCGGAGGAAGAAGTGAAGGCCTATATTGACGAAGTGCACGCTGCCGGACTGGAATGCGAGGTCATCGAGAGCGTGAATGTCCATGAAGACATCAAGATGGGTCTGCCCTCCCGGGACGAATATATCGCGAACTATATTTCCACCATCCGCACGCTGGCGAAATACGGCGTGAAGGTGATCATCTACAATTTCATGCCCGTGTTCGACTGGCTGCGCACCGATCTGGCCCGCGTGATTCCGGAGGACGGATCGAACAGCCTGTATTTTGACGAGAAAGATCTCGGTACGATGGGCCCGCTGGAAATTGTCAAGCGGACCGCGCGGGACAGCGGCGGATTCACCCTGCCCGGCTGGGAACCGGAACGTCTTGCCCAGCTGGAGACGACCCTGAAGCAGTATGAAGGAATGACGCCGGATATGCTGCGGACCAACTTCAAGTATTTCCTGGACGCGGTGATCCCGGTCTGTGAAGAAGTCGGTGTCCGTATGGCCTGTCATCCGGACGATCCCGCCTGGCCGATCTTTGGCCTCCCGCGTATTGCCCACAGCCAGGATGATTTTGACAAGATGTGCGCCCTGCACGACAGCCCCGCCAATACGGTCTGCCTGTGCACCGGTTCCCTGGGTTCCGATCCTGCCAACGATATTCCCTCCATCATCCGCCACTTCGGTGAAAAGGACCGCATCGGCGCGATGCATGTGCGGAACATCAAATTCCTGGGCACCCATCACTTCCGCGAGGCCAGCCATCTGAGCGCGGACGGAAGCCTGGATATGTATGCCATCATGAAGGCGATTTATGACACCTGCCCGGATACCTACATCCGTCCTGACCATGGCCGTATGATCTGGGACGAAAAGGGCCGCCCCGGCTACGGTCTGTACGACCGTGCGCTCGGTGCCGCTTACCTGAACGGACTGTGGGAAGCCATTGTGCGTGAAAACGGAGGAAAATGAGCATGAAACTGACCGATATCGGACTGAGAGACAAGGCTGCATGGGAGAAGGCGGGCGTCGTCCTGCCTGCCTATGACCGGGAAGCCATGAAGCAGAAGACCGAGGCGGATCCCGTGTGGGTCCACTTTGGCGCGGGCAATATTTCCCGCGGATTCATCGCGGGCCTGCAGCAGAAACTGCTCAATGCCGGCCTCGCGGAAGCGGGCATCGTGGCCGCAGAGACTTTTGACGGCGAGATCATCGAC
>JAZUFB010000249.1:0-8175 GCA_045640475.1 Clostridia bacterium | reverse complement strand
CCATGGGCGAAGATGTGGATGGTATCACGCATTGCGGCATTTATGTCGGGAACGGCATGATGATCCACTGCGGTTCGCCTCTCGGATATGCAAATCTGAACGATTCCTACTACAAACAACACTTTCACAGCTTTGGCCGGTTCCCCGGCCTGTAACGGACCTTCACGGTCCTTTTCTTTTGCCTACATAGGAAGGAGACTATCAAATGTATATCAATAACACAGGAAACAGACGGAATGAACCGTCTGCAAAAGGTATTCTGGCCTGTCTGATTCTGGTCATTATTCTTGTCGGTATTTTCGGAAATGTCGAAGGTGCCGATGCTGAAGAAATCATTCTGGAGGACATCGAGCTGATCGGTGATACTGATCTGCCGGAAGAAGCGGATTCTTTCCCGGTGATCACTTCTGTCGGCAGGGAAAACATCAAGATTGGCGGCGTAAAATCCCAAGGCACCCTGATCCGGTACACGATCCCGGAAGCACTGCTCCGGGCGGATCCAACGTTTCTGAAGCTGATGACGGAAGCTGAAAAATACATCGGGTATCCGTATGTGTATGGTGCTTCCAAGCCTTCCAGCGGGTTCGACTGTGCAGGCTTCGTCTGCTATGTATTCCGGAATTCCGGCGTGTACAAGCTTAAGAACCGCGGAGCTAACGGCCTGCACGATATCTGCAGGGAAGTCAGTGCCAAAGAAGCCCGTCCGGGTGATCTTGTATTCTTTGAAAAAACCATGGGTAAAAACGTAAAAGGCATTACCCATGTAGGGATCTATGTAGGCAACGGCATGATGATCCATGCAGGCGATCCGGTTGGCTTTGCGGACATTCGCAGCGAGCAGTGGAGTCAAAAGTTTGTCTGCTACGGTCATCTGCCAATTGATGAATAAGAGGAGGTGCTCACATGAGCAATATGAAAAAGAGACGGTTTCCTTCTGACCGGGCAAAGCTGCATGCATTGCTGGAAAAGCGTGAGCAGGATCTTTGCAGATTACAGGAGGACGTCAAAGAACTGCGCATGGCTGTGACGGAAGCAGACCATACCGCAATTTATGAAACGGCCGATCAATACAATGTGACCCCTGAACAGTTGCAGGAAATGCTGATTGCGATTCGTTCCGGTCATCCTGTTTCAGCAGGACTGCTGAACTCACTGAATTCCGTGAAAATCAGGGAAAAGCCTGAGGAAAAGGAGATGATTCCGGATGATCAGGATGAATAAGCCGGCATGCTTTCTGCTGGTCTTGATTCTCGTTGCCATTACCCTGACGGGTATGGCTGAAAGTGCTCCGTTCAAAGTGGCTTATACCGTACCGAACGGATGGACCAATGCGGAAAGCATTGAAGTTGCGCTTCGTGTTGAAGAGCTTGCCGAAACGCCTGTTGCCAAACTGGAATACAAACTCGGCAAAGACTGGCAGGAGATTACCGAGGGATATCGCAATGCCGTAGACGGGCGTATTTCCATTACGGTTACGGATAACGCAATTCTGAAGGTCCGCATTACAGATCCTGACGGGCAGCAGATGACCGATGAAAAGGAAATCGATTGTTTCGACCGTGAAGCGCCCAAAGTCAGTGCAGTGATTACCGGCTCCAATCTTGATATCGTAGCACAGGATCAGCTTTCCGGTGTCGCGGGTATCCAGGTGAACGGGCTGCTCTTCACAGTCCTTGACGGTGACAGCATGAGTATTCCGATTACGGATACACTCAGCAAGTATGAACGGCTGGCGATCCGTGCATTTGACTATGCCGGCAACTTTACGGAACCGGTCAGCATGATCAACACCTGCTATGAAAAGCAGCCTGATCCGACGCCTGCGCCCGTTGCATCGCAGAAGCCAAAGCAGGATAAGGAAGAAGATCAATCGGAAACCGATACTTCGGATAATACCGGTTCATCTTCCGGCGAACGAAAAATTTACGGTGCGTCCTCTGTTTATGTTTCCGAAAAGGCATCCTATACCGGCCCTACTGCCGAACCCGTTCCAACACCCACTCCCATTATTGAGACGGTATATGAGACTGAATACATCACGCTCGGCCCCGGCATGCCTTACCAGTCTGACGGTAACAGTCACACCCTGGATATGCTGTACTCCGCTGCTACCAACAAGCAATTCATCACCTTGCAGACGAAGAGCGGCAATACCTTCTATCTGGTGATTGACTACGACAAACCCATTGATGAAGACGCGGAAATGTATGAAACCTACTTCCTGAATCTTGTCGATGAGCGTGACCTGCTTGCACTGATGTCGGATGATGAAAAAGAAGAAGTGCCGACACCGACTCCGCAGATCGTGTATGTGACCCCTGAACCCACGACTGCACCGGTGCCTACTGCTGAACCCATTGAACCGGTCGAGGAAAAGAATCCGGGCAATACGGGTGTGATCGCACTGGTTGCCATTCTTGCCATCGGTGGTGTGCTTGCGTTCCTTTTCCTGAAAAAGAAAGACGGTACACCCAAGTATAGTCTGGATAATGACTTTACGATGGAAGATGGCGACGGTTCTGAATCTGATAACTGATAAACACAGCCCTGCGGACAAATCTGTCTCCGCAGGGCAAATTTATGGAGGTTAATATGCTGTATTTGATTGTAACTGAAAAGCCCAGCGTAGGCCGGGCAATTGCTGACGCGCTTGGCGCGCATGAACGTCATGAGGGTTATCTTCAGGGCCGCAACTGTATCGTGTCATGGTGTATCGGGCATCTGGTAGGTCTTGCACTTCCCGAAAACTATAATCCTGCCTTTTCGCGATGGAAATACGGTGATCTGCCGATTCTTCCCGAAGAATGGCAGTTCACGGTTTCTGAGGACACCAAAGCCCAGTTTGAAATCCTGAAAAAGCTGATGCATGACGAGCGAATGACTGAAGTCATTTGCGCTACGGATGCCGGGCGTGAAGGCGAACTGATCTTCCGTCTGGTCTATGATAAGGCCGGTTGTAAACTGCCAGTCCGAAGACTGTGGATCTCTTCCATGGAAGAAAGTGCTATCCGTGAAGGTTTCCGAAACCTGAAGGATGGAAAAGACTTTGATAACCTGTATCAGGCGGCGTTGTGTCGTGCCAAGGCAGATTGGATGGTCGGAATGAATGCTACCCGGCTGTATTCGCTGCTTTATGGTCCTACGCTGCATGTAGGGCGAGTGATGACACCGACCATGGCCATGATTGCCGGGCGTGAAGCTGATATCCGGGCATTTCAGTCTGAGCCTTTCTTCACGGTCAAGCTTCGTGTTCCGGGGCTTGAAGCTCAGTCGGAACGGTTCAAAACTCGCGAGGAAGCACAGCAGCTGAAAGAGCGCTGTGACAGGGACTCTGTTATTGTAACGAAGATTGATAAACGCAGCCACGCAGAAAGAGCACCTCTCCTCTACGATCTGACCACGCTTCAGCGGGATGCGAACAGGTATCTTGGTTTTACCGCTCAGCAGACGCTGGAATACGCTCAGGATCTGTATGAAAAGCGGCTTTTGACTTATCCGCGCACCGACAGCCGGTTCCTCACGCATGACATGAAGGAAACACTTCCCGAACTTGTAAACCAAATCGGAAAAGCTTTGCCGTTTGCGAACGGTTTTTCTTTTGCCATTCATGCGGACACGGTGATCAACGACGCAAAGGTGACGGATCATCATGCCATCATCCCCACCCGGTCTTTGCCGGATATGAATGCAGTTGTGGCCTCGCTTTCGACCGGCGAACGCGATCTGCTTTACCTGGTTTGCACACGCCTGCTCTGCGCGGTAAGTGATCCATGCCTGTATGATGAGACAGTTGTCACTCTGCGCTGCGGTAGTCATGACTTTTCGGCCAAGGGCAAACAAGTCCGTCAGATCGGCTGGCGTGCCATCTGGTACACCTTCCGCGGCAGTCTTCTGTCTCGAATGGCTGAAGCTGAAACCGAACCCACAGCAATCCCTGATGGTATCACGGAGGGACTGGAAATGCCGTTCCCCGGTACAGAAGTGTGTGAAGGCAAGACTACACCTCCCGCCCGATATTCGGAAAACACGATACTCCATGATATGGAAACTGCCGGTGTGAAGGATATGCCCGAAGATGCCGAAAGAAAAGGCATCGGTACTCCCGCGACTCGCGCGGCGATTCTGGAAAAGCTGATTGAAACCGGGCTGATCGAGCGTAAAGGTGACAGAAAGCAGAAAGTCCTGGTACCTACGCAGATGGGTATGGCGCTGGCCTCTGTTCTTCCGGAGGATCTGCTTTCACCGAAGCTCACCGCTGACTGGGAAAACCGTTTGAAGCGGATCGAGCACGGTGAAGAAAGTCCCGAGCAGTTTCTTCGGGATATTGAAGGCATGCTCGAAAAACTGGTAAAGAACGTACACCGTGCAGAACAGGCTGAGGAGCTTTTTCCTCCTCTTCGCGAGAAAATCGGTACCTGCCCTCATTGCGGCGCAGCCGTTACGGAGCGGGAGCCGGGCTTTATGTGTGAAAACCGTACTTGCGGATTTGCTTTGTGGAAGAATCATGGATTCCTCAAAAACGCAAGTAAGAAGCTTACTGCCGGTGATGTGCGTGAACTGCTGACCAATGGCTTTGTACATATGGACGGACTGCGTTCGCCGAAAACCCGGAAAGCCTACAGCGCAACTGTATTTCTGGAGTATGGAGAAAACGGGAAACCGGTTCTTCGTCCCAGCTTTGACTGATGAAAGGAAAAAAGACAATGATGATGAGAAAGTGTTTTGCCCTGATGCTTGTATTCATTCTGACTGTGAGTATCGCTCTGCCCGCACTGGCCGCAACCGGTACCGAGCCTCCCGTGATTCCTGACGGTGACTTCTACGCTTATGAGCCGGAGTTCACTGAAGGCCAAACCTATGCCGTTTACTCAGCTCCCAGCAGCAAAAGTCTGCGCGGTAACAAAGAACGTGCGAAGGTCAGCACGAATGACTGGATTCAGGTTTTCGGTTATGACGGCAACTGGATTTTTGTTCAATACGCCATCTCCGCCAAGCAGTACCGTACCGGGTATATCTACAGGAATGCGCTGCCTAAGGATGAGGAAGTGCCGGAACTGGTATGGAATCCTCAAAGCGCCATCCTGAACTGTGATGTAGATGTCACGGATGATCCGCTGATCAGTGAAACCAAGCTGGCTTCTCTGAAAGCGGATGAACTGGTGACCTGTCTGGCGACCATGGGAAACTGGACGTACATTGAAAGCTCCAATGGAAAGCAGACCTTCCGCGGCTTTGTTCCTACGGAAGTCATCAGCAAAACCGTGACTACGCTGGACGAAGCCTGCTATGTGTTGATTGGCAACTGGAAGCTCTATGCCGGCAGCGTGTTCGGCGCGATGGAAATGTCTTTCCGAAGTGACGGAACCATGGTCGGAACGACTGTATCTGAGTATGGAGAAAACACGGAATGGTACGGAGATTGGAATATTGAACCGTATGATACGGCCCGAAAACGCTATTGGAATGATCCGGAATTCGAACTGGTCATTACGCGCGGCACTGAAGTACAGCTTTTCGGCTTGCGGATCTGCAAGGAAGTCCGCAATAACGGTATGACCCGTTACGCTTTGATTCTGTCGGACGGAAACGAGAGCAGCGGAATGGTGCTGTGTGAATAAACGCAGGAAAATCAATGCATTGAGCTGGTTCATAGTTGACTTTGGATATGACATCTGATATATACTTCCTTGATGAATCCTTGAGAAAGCATCGGAGGGATCCAAATGAACGGCATTGAACTGCAACTCTGTGACATTCAGGGCCGGTTATTTGTTCTTGCAGGCAATTACAGCTATGAAAGTGTCTCCTTCATCAACGCTTTTATGAGGTCTTCTGTCGCGTATTATCTGGACATGAGCTTCAGCCGGATGCAACAGGTTGGAGAAGAATACCTTTTGGAAGAACTCGCAGATGAAAAAACGATAGAAAAAGGCAGCAAGCTCTTTGCTGAAGAAGCTTTGTATTGGATTGGATACCTGTATCGCTACTGGCACATCCTAACCGGAGAATCCAGCAGAAAGATCGTCAAACAGGCATCTCCGAAGCTCATGAATGAAAGTTATCTGATGTTCCATACCATGAGTCCCGAAATGGCAATCGAAGACCTGAAAGAAATCTATCGTCAGCGCACACAACACAAATAATGTCTGGCAATCATATCAATCAAACGCAGCTCAAACGGGCTGCGTTTTGCTTTACCCCAAAGGAGGTACAAGATTTTTGAAATTCAATGTAAACAGCGACGATTTTGAAATGCCGCCGGATAATGATCCTATGTGGGCAGCATTGGAGCGTGAAAGCATCAACGATTCCAGAACTGTTTCCAGACCGGAAGATCTCCGGATCGGTGAGACAGGAAACGAACCCGCTCCTGCCCCTGGCCTCGATAAGCTGAAGGAATCCATCCGCGACTTTGTCAGGCGGGAATACGATGACGATCTGGACGAAGATGCTTTCGACAATTTGTCCTGCATCGGTATTGCCGAAACCAACGTGGAAGACCGGGAAGATATCGTAATTGATGTTGCGGTAAATATACCGGACAGAACGCTGGACATGTATATCAACGGTGAAAAGACGGATACATGGCAGTATTCCTCTTTGTTATCCATGGCGATTGAAATCGACAGAATCTCGTTTGATGAACTGGTCAGTCTGGGCCCGGAAGCGGAGCTGCGAGTACAGCAGCTAACGTCCCCGATTCCGCTTGAACACGATTTTCTTCGTAATCCGGAAGACGCATATGCACTTTATCAGCTGAGGCATAACCCGGCGCATCATCTGCTGATGTTTACGGGCATGGATGAGCTGAAGAACGAGGCGAAGCGTTTCCGTGAGGCGATTCACAAAGCTGCTGAAAGGCTTGAGGACGACATCTTTGACAGCAAGAAACAGTTGGAAGATCAGCTTCGTGATATGGGCATGACGGTCATTCCAAACGAAGATGCCTGCCGCATCACCCTTCAGAATGACTTCATGATGAAGGGTGATATCCTTCTCGGATACGGAGACGGTATATGTTGGACTGACGGATGTGATACGCGTGGACTGGATGAACCGGTTTATCACGACAACTACAATTTGGTCTATACCGGACCTGTTGATGGCAGCAGAAAACCGGAACAGATCCTGAACGAGCTGTATGAAGAGTTCAACCTGAATCATCCGGCTCACTTCAAAGGTCACAGCATGAGCGTCGGTGATGTTGTGGTTCTTATGCAGAACGGTCAGGCCACAGCATATTTCTGCGACAATATCGGCTTTACGAAACTGCAGAACTTTCTCGCGGATCAACCGCTTCGCAATGCGGAAATGCAGCTGGAAGACGACTACAACATGATCGATGGCATCATCAATAACGGCCCCAGGCAGGAGGATAAGCCCTCGCTCCGTGCCCAGCTTGATGGTATCAGGATAGAGCTTGATCAGAGTGAGCACCCTCATATACCCAAAGCCCATACCAATGAAAATGAACGTTAAGGAGGAAAAACACTATGTCTGAAAACAGAATGGATAGCCCTGCCGCGCAGGAACAGAGAAAAGAAATCACGGTGAAGTTCGCAAAAGGGCTTCTTGGTGATCCTTTTACTGCAAAGAACGGAAAAGAGTGTGTACGAATCAATATTCCCAACAGCGATCCTGATGACAAACGTCCCTGGGCGTATATCGTCACCGCAGCCAACCATGTTCATGAAAACAAGTTTGGCAAGGGCATGTGGATGAAGCTTCCCTTTGATGGGCAGATGAAAGTTTTTCGCAGTGAAATCACCGGACAGACCCCTGAAGGCAAGAATGTTTACACAAAGACTGAGAAAACGATGCCTACATGGGAAATCAAGTCCATGCTCGAAAGTTACAAGACCAGGACTGCTGAGAATGAAAAGCCCTCCCTCAGGGAGGCACTGATGCAGCCCGGCATTCCCGGAACCCGGCAGCAGAAACCGAATACGATGGAGAGGTGAAGCCGCATGATTCAGTCGATCCAAGACTATGAAAACTGGCGTGATTCGCTTTATGATCGACCTGAAAACACACCCGATGAAGAGAACAGCAAGACATTCTCTCAGGATTACCCCAATGATACGGTGCAGGAGTACAGCCGCAGCGGAAAGGACAGTACGCTGCGGCTTTCCTTTACCTCCGAAGAACCGGATGCAGGTTCCGAGGAATTGATCT
>JAZUFB010000248.1:0-28472 GCA_045640475.1 Clostridia bacterium | reverse complement strand
GGAGGATGAAAAAACTGCGGAAGCTGATCATCGTCCTCTGCGCTATCGCGGTGATCTGCGTGGCAGCAGCATTACTCAGCAGAGGCGCAGCCAACTTTCGGGATAAATATGAGGGAACCGATCTGAATGACGGCGTGGCCGGCATCGACAGAAATGATACCTATGAGCAGTATCTGGCCGCCTACGGACAGGTCGCCCCGGCGGAGGAAGAGCTTTCTCTTGACCTTGCCGCGTTTACCGGGGACGGCGAAATGCGGGACGAGGGCCTGTACACCGTCGAAACGGGGACGGTCACCTTCTCCTTCACGACATCCCGGGAAGGGCTGTACTACATCCGGCTCGACTATCTGCCTGTCGAATCCCGCGGCGTGGATATCGAGCGCGCGCTTTATATAAACGGAAGCGTTCCGTTCAAGGGAGCCGATACGCTGAGCTTCAACCGCCTGTGGGTGGACAGCGGCGAAGTGAAAAAGGATAATCAGGGCAATGATATCCGCCCCGCCCAGGTCGAGCGCTTTGAGGCGCAGCAGGCTTACTGCAAGGACAGCATGGGCTATATCACCACCCCGTATTGTTTCTATATTCCCGCGGGCGAAAACACGCTGTCTCTGGAAGCGGTGAATGAGCCGGTGATCCTGCGCGGCATCACGCTCTGTCCCGCGCAGGATGTTGACAGTTACGAAACGTATCTGGCCGCTCAGCCCGAAGTTACGATGAGCGAAAAGACGAAAACATGGCAGAGCCGGGTGCAGGGCGAGGCCGCTGTGACCCGCTCCTCTCCGTCGCTGTATGCCCGCTATGACCGTTCTTCCCCGTCCACGGAGCCCTACAGCGTGACCAATTCCATCCTCAATTACATCGGCGGAGACGCATGGAATACCGCCGGGCAGTGGATCGAATGGGAAGTGGAAGTGCCGGAGGACGGCTATTACAACATTTCCTTCAAGGCCAGACAGGTCTACCAGCGCGGTTCCCTGTCCTGCCGGACACTGTATCTGGATGGTGAGATCCCCTTTGACGAGGTCAGCGAACTGGCGTTTTCCTACGATACCTCCTGGCAGCTGTACACGCTGGGAGACGAGCAGGGAACGGCTTACCGCTTCTATATGGAGAAGGGAAAACACCTGATCCGGCTGGAAGCCACGCTGGGCGCCATGGGCCCCATCCTTTCCGAAATGGAGAACAGCGTATACCGGCTGAACCAGATTTACAGAAAGATCCTGGTATTGACCGGTGTCAATCCGGACCGTTTCCGTGATTACAACATTCAGGGCATCTATCCTCAGGTGATCACGGCCATGGATCTGGAGAGCAAGCGTCTGTACAAACTGGTGGATGACACGGTGGCCATCACCGGTCAGAAGAGCGACCGCATCGCCGTTGCCCAGACTCTGGCGGTGCAGCTGGAACAGTTTGTGGAATATAATGAAAGGATCACGCAGTCCTTCACCAATTTCAAGGATAATATCACCAGTCTCGGCGCCGCGATGCAGAGCATGAGCGAAACCAAGCTGGATATCGACTACCTGATTGTCAGCGGTGAGCAGGCGGAACTACCCGAGGTAAATGACGGATTTTTCCGCAAGCTCTTCCATGAGATCCGCTCCAACATCGCGTCGTATTCCGTGGATTACAACGCGCTGGGCAATAAGTATGATGCCGACGACATGGAAAACAGCCGGCTGCTGGATGTGTGGATCGTCACCGGACGCGACCAGAGCACCATCCTCAAAACGATGATCGACGACACCTTCACGCCGAACAGCGGGGTTCCGGTCAACCTGAAGCTGGTTTCTCAGGACAGCTTGCTTTCCGCGGTCGTTGCCGGAAACGGGCCGGACGTGGTCCTGTCGATCGGCAGCGGTCTGCCGGTCAATTACGCGCTGCGCGGGGCGGCCGAGGATCTGACGCAGTTTGCGGACTGTGAGGAAGTCCTGAGCGCCTTCTATCCCAGCGCCTACACCCCCATGCAGTATGGCGGCGGCCTCTACGGCTTGCCGGAGACGCAGGAATATTCCCTGCTGTTCTACCGCAAGGACGTGCTCGAGGAACTGAACCTGACACCGCCCGAGACCTGGGATGAACTCATCGCGATGCTGCCTACGATTCAGGGCCGCAACATGTCCGTGGGCATTCCGTTCCCGAGCATCACCTCCGCGGATATCTCGGTCTTCAACTCGATGCTGGTCCAGCAGGGCGGCAGTATCTATGAAGGCGACGGAAAACGGACCCTGATTGACAGCGAAGCGGGCGTCGCGGCCTTTGAGATCTATACCTCCTTCTATAATGATTACAGCTTGCCCACCGATTACGACTTCGTCAGCCGTTTCCGTTCCGGTGAAATGCCCATCGGTCTGTCTTCCTATACCACTTACAACCGCCTCGTGGTTTCGGCGCCCGAAATCCGCGGTCTGTGGGACTTCACCCTGTTCCCCGGTACGCTGAAGGTGGCTTCCGACGGAACAACGACCGTTGACCATACCGTCCAGTCCGGCGGCGCCTGCTGCATGATGCTCGCGACCGAGGATGAGGCACTGAAAAAAGACGCCTGGGAGTTCATGAAGTGGTGGGTCAGCGAGGAAAGTCAGATGCGTTTCGGACGTGAGATCGAAAGCGTGCTGGGCTCCTCGGCCAGGTATTCCACCGCCAATATCTACGCTCTGGAGAAACTCTCCTGGAGCGCGAGCCAGCTGCGGATACTCAAGGCGCAGATGCCGCTCGCAGTCGGTTTCCCCGAGGTGGCCGGCGGTTACTCGACCACCCGCCATATCACCAACGCGATCCGCAAGGTGATCAACAGCAAGGATGACCCCAGAGAAACGCTGATTAAATACGCCCGTACGATCAACGAAGAAATCACCCAGAAGCGGCGCGAGTTCGACCTGCCGACGGATTAAGGAGGGGGTGTACATATGACACAGCAGACAACATGCACGAACAAATACTTTGCCTATCGGAAGCGGCAGCTCAGCTACTATATGACCAAGGCAAGGAAGATGAAGGTGTGCTATCTGTTCATACTTCCGTACCTGATTCTGTTTTTCGTATTCTTCATCCTTCCCATCTGCACCTCGATCATCTACAGCTTTACCAGCTTCAATATTCTGGAGCCGCCCAAGTTTGTCGGCTTTACGAACTATATCCGGCTGATACTGGAGGACGAGGTATTCCTGACGGCCGTCAAAAACACCTTCGTGATCGCCGTGATCACGGGCCCCGTCGGATACATCTTCTCCTTCCTGTTTGCCTGGCTCATCAATGAACTGCCCCGCTGGCTGCGCACGACCGCTGTTGTCATCTTCTACGCGCCCAGCATTGCCGGCAACGCCTACTATATTTTTTCCATCATTTTCCGCGGCGATGCTTACGGATACCTCAATTCCCTTCTGCTCACGTTCAATATTGTGGATGAACCGCTGCAGTGGCTGATGGACCCCACGTACATCATGCCGGTTCTGATCATCGTCATCCTGTGGATGAGCATGGGCACGGGCTTCCTTTCCTTCGTCGCGGGTCTTCAGGGCGTGGACCGGACCATGTACGAGGCCGGCTACGTTGACGGCATCAGAAACCGCTGGCAGGAGCTGTACTTCATTACCCTGCCCAGCATGAAGCCGATGCTGCTCTTCGGCGCGGTCATGTCGATCACCACCGCGTTCAATGTATGCGATGTACCGAGGGCGCTGGCGGGCTATCCTTCCACAGACTACGCGGCCCGCACGGTCGTGACGCACTTGTTTGACTATGGCTTCAGCCGCTTTGAAATGGGCTACGCGTCCGCGATCGCGACGCTGCTGTTCATGGTGATGATTCTGTGCAAGAAGGGTGTCACCGCATTGCTCGGAAAGGTGGGTACCTGACATGAGTGATAATGCCGTACATTCCAAGGGAACACTGAAAATCGCGAATGGAAGGACCTATCGCGGAATCCTGACAGCGGATGAAAAGGAAGTCGCCTTCTATACCAATACCGCCAAACCGCCGGTCATTTCCTTTGATTATCATCATCTGAGCAAGGTCGAAAACGTGCGCCGCGGCGGCGTGGCCTCCGCACTGAGCATCACGCTTACCGGCGGGGAAAGTTACGCCTTTGAACTCAAGCATGGCCTGAAGATGCATTCCTGCATCGAGTCGCACTGGGAGGACAGACCGGTCGTCGCGCTCACCCACGGTGAGACGCTGCGCCGTCAGTCCGAGCTGCGCGGTGAAACCATCGTAAAGCGCCGCCGCCGCTTGTTCCGCAGGCGGAATCCCAACCGCAGTCTGGCGGGTGATTTCGGCATCTATCTGCTGCTGCTCATTGTGGCGTGCCTGATGGGTTTCCCGCTCGTGTTCGCCATCGGCTCTTCGCTGAAGCCGCTGGACGAATTGTTCCGTTTCCCGCCGACCCTCTTCCCGCAGCATATCACGTTTGACAACTTCTCAGACCTGATTGTGACCATGGGTCAGAGCTGGGTACCCTTTTCGCGCTATCTGACCAATACCGTGTTTCTGACGATCGCGGGCACGGTGCTGCATCTGATTATCGCGTCCATGGCGGCCTTCATGCTGGCCAAATACGATTTCCCGGGACACAAGGTCATTTTCGGGGTCATCGTCACGGCGCTCATGTTCTCCGGCTATGTTACGGGTATTCCGAACTACGTCATCATGAGCCGTCTCAAGATGATCGACAGCTATTGGGCGCTGATCCTGCCGGCGATCGCTTCCCCGCTCGGTCTGTTCCTGATGAAGCAGTTCATGGAAGGACTGCCCACCGCGCTGATTGAAGCGGCGAAGATCGACGGTGCCGGTGAATTCCGTATTTTCCTGCGTATTGTCATGCCCAACGTGAAGCCCGCATGGCTCACGGTCATTATCTTCAGCATCCAGAGTCTCTGGAACACCAGTGCTTCCACGGTCATCTACAGTGAAGCGAAAAAGCCGCTGGTCTACGCTCTGCAGCAGATACAGGGCGGCGGTATCGCCCGCACAGGTCAGGCGGCGGCCGTTACGGTCGTGGTCATGTCTGTCCCGATTCTCGCGTTCATTATCAATCAAAGCCAGATTCTGGAAACCATGGCTACTTCCGGACTGAAAGATTAACTGACAGGAGGTGATAGCGTGAGAAGATGGAGCACTCGCATCCCGGTCATCTGTCTGGCCGCGGTATTGCTTTGTCTGTATGCCGCGCTGCCGGGCCGCGCCGAGGATGTAAACAACTATCCCTATACCTATAACTACGACTATTGGGGAAAAGTCCGTGAAATGCCTGACGCGTACCGCGTGGAAGCGATACTGGACGCCAACAGTCTCGGCCTTGAAACGGATCTCAACAATCCGCAAAGTGTGTTCACGGCAGGCGATGACCTGTATGTGTGCGATACCGGCAACAACCGCATCCTGCAGATCCACCGAAGCGGCGCGGAATTCAATCTGGTGCGCATCATCGACCGGGTCATCGGAGCCGAACCGGAAAGCTTCAATCAGCCCTATGACATTTTTGTGGATAAGGCCGGCACCATGTATGTGTGCGACCAGAGCAACGGCAGAATCGTAAAAATGGATAAGGACTGCAACTACATGATGTCCTTCGTCCGTCCCACCGATGAAACCTTCGATGTGAGTCTCTCCTTCCTGCCCACGCAGGCCGTGGTGGATGCCTCGGGGCGTGTCTTTGTCATCTGCAAGAACGTGAACAAGGGCTTCGTCAAATATGAGGCCGACGGCACTTTCTCCGGATTTTTCGGGGCCATGGAGGTCAAGTACAGCTGGTACGATTATATCTGGAAACTGCTGAGCACCAAGGCGCAGCGGGCGCAGATGATCAGCTTTGTACCTACGGAATACGCGAACGTATGCATTGATCCCAAGGGCTTCCTGTACGCGGTCATAGCCAGCTTTGAAGACACGGCCGTGAAAGAAACCAAGCCGATCCGCCGCATCAATTCCGTCGGAAACGATATTCTGATCCGCAACAGTGCCAACAGCGCGATTCCACAGGGCGATCTGGATGTCGGCAGCATCGGTGATACCATCGTCAGCGCTTCCCGTATGGCGGATATCACGGTACTGGATAACGGCATCTACATCGGGCTTGACAGAATCAGGGGCCGCATGTTCGGATACGACACGCAGGGGAACCTGCTGTGGGCCTTTGGCGGAAGCAATTCCGCGGAGGGATATTTCGGCCGCGCCATCTCCATGGATCACATGGGCTACGATCTGTTCGTTCTGGACAATCAGACCCTCAACATCACCGTGTTTACGCCTACCGAATACGGCCGGCTCATTTATCAGGCGACAGAGGAATATCTGCACGGATATTACGAACAGTCCGCTGAAACATGGGAAAAGGTGCTTACCTATAACGGCAACTACGATCTGGCCTACGTCGGGATCGGCCGGGCGCAACTAAGGGCAGACCAATACGAAGAAGCGATGAAGAACTTCAAAACCGCGCGGGATGCCAAGAATTACGCCGAGGCATTCCGGCTGTACCGCAAGGAATGGGTGGAACAGAATGTCGGCTGGATCATCGCGCTCATCGCGGTTCCGCCGGTCCTGTTCTTAGTCATCAGGCGGATTAAGAAAGTGAAAGCGGAGGTGAACGCACCGTGGCAGTTCTAAGCAGAAAAGCGGGCTTCAGCGCCCGGTGGCACAGATACCTGCGCGAGCTTCTGTATGGCTTTCATGTGATCGTCCGCCCGTTTGACGGCTTCTGGGATCTGAACCGTGAAAAACGCGGGTCGCTCGCGGCGGCCAACACGTTTATCATCCTCTGCCTGCTGACCCGGGTGCTGAAACTGCAGTATACCAATTTCCAGTTCCTCAACATCCATCTGGAGCAGATCAACATCCTGACGGAATGTCTGGCCATCTTTTTCCCGCTCATCGTTTACGCGGCGGCGAACTGGTGCTTTACCACGCTGTTTGAAGGCAAGGGCACCTTCAGGGATATCTATGTCGGCATGGGCTACTGCCTGCTGCCCTATATCCTGATTCAGCTGCCCATGATTCTCCTGTCCAATGTGCTCACTCAGCCGGAAAGCGCGTTCTATAACGTTTTTGCCTCTCTGTCGCTTCTCTGGTGCGGCTTCCTGTTTATTGTGGCCATGATGGAGATCCATGATTATTCCATCGGGAAAACGCTGGTGTTCACCGTCATCTCCCTGTTCGGGATGCTGCTCATCGTTTTCCTGCTGCTGCTGTTCTTCTCTCTGCTCGGTGACTTTGCCAGCTTCTTTTCCGCCCTATACAAGGAAACCGTGTACAGGATGTATTAAGGGGGAGTGAATAAGTGAAGAAAAAATCCTCTTTACTCTGGATCATCAGAGGAATCGTCCTGCTTGCGCTGGCGGCGGTCATCGTATTCGTGTATGTGCCCATCTATGCCCGGGAGGACGTGGTGGTGCCTTCCGACGCGGAACTGTACGCCTATACCGAGGATAAGAAGGAATACACCCTTGAAAATGAGGACCTGCTATTTATCCTTGATCCTTCCACCACGCAGTTTACGGTGACGAACAAGGAAACGGGCTATGTGTGGTACAGCAACCCCGTCGGCGCGGACAGCGATAAGATTGCCGTCGCGTCCGAGAAGGAAAAGATGCAGTCCGTGTTCCTTCTGACCTATACGCCCAACAGCGGTTCGCCAACCGTGTATAACAGCTTGGCGCATTCCGTGACAAACGGAGTCTACAGCATTGAAGCCACGGACGAGGAGATCGCCATACACTACTCTGTCGGTAAAATCAGCAAGACGATTTATGTCCCCGATGCGATCACGCAGGCCAGAATGGATCAGTTCACCGCGAACATGTCCAAGAAGGAAAAGAACACCGCCATCGGCATTTACCGTCTTTATGACCCGGCGAAGCTGAAAGAGAGCGAAAAAGAGGAACTGCTTTCCCTGTATCCCGATCTGAACAATGAGCCCGTGTACGTCATGATGCCCAAGCAGAAGGACCTGGCCAAGACCAAGGCCGCCGATATGCTGGCTCAGTTCGGCTATACCAGGGCCGAATATGAATACGATGTGTCCCGTTATTCTACGGATGACAGCGGAGCAAACGCCAATGTATACAATCTGACCCTGCATTACCGTCTGTCGGGGAACGGACTAATCGTGGAAGTACCCTTTGATGAAATCAAGTACCCTGCCGCGTATCCCATCACGGAGCTCACCATTCTGCCCTATCTCGGGGCCGGCGGGATCAATGATGAGGGCTATCTGATCGTTCCGGAAGGCGGCGGCAGCATCATCCGCTACAACAACGGAAAAAGCAAGCAGACCGCGTACAGTGCCAATGTGTACGGCTGGGACTACGCGCAGGCCCGCACCAATTTGATTTCCGAGACGCGCGTCGCTTTTCCCATGTTCGGCGGAACCGGCGGCAGCAATGATTCTTTCCTGTGCGCGCTGGAGGAAGGCGCTTCCTATGCCACCATTAAGGCGGCCATCAGCGGAAGAACCAGCAGCTACAACAACGCTTATGCCTCTTATACCATGATCCACCGCGATCAATTCCAGGTGTCTTCCAAAACGACGGAACTGATCTTCATGCCCGAGGAAAGCTTGCCCGCCGGTGAAAAACTGGTTCAGCGCTATCTCTTCCTTTCAACGGGCGATTATGCGGATATGGCCGCCGCCTACGGGGATTACCTTGTGGAAAGCGGACAAATTCCCGCTTCTTCCGGTACCGGCGAGGTTCCGGTGGTGATCGATCTGCTCGGCGCGATTGACAAGATGGTAAAGAATATGGGCGTTCCCGTCAGAAAGCCCGTTTCCGTGACAAGCTTTGCCCAGGCCGAAGAGATCGTGGACGAGTTGAACGCCGCGGGGCTTGATCATCTCAGAATCCGATACAATGGCTGGGCCAATAACGGCATTAAGCAGCAGGTATTCACGAGCGTAAAACCCGTGGCAGCCATGGGCGGTGAAAAAGCCCTGAAGCAGTTTGTGAAGGCCGCTCAGGATGACGGAAACGATGTTTATCTGGACGGCATGTCGGAATTCGCCTATGACAGCGGCTTGATGGAAGGGCTGAGCGTCTTTTCGGACGCGGCTCAGTATACCACCCGCGACCGCGTGATCCTGCGCCGTTTTTCGCCCGTCTATTTCGCTCCGATCGTCGCGGAGGACGCGTATTATCTGGTCAATCCCGACTATATGCTCCGTATGGCCCGGAATTTCTCGGACAGCGTAGAGGAGTATGGCGCGAACGGCATCTCCTATCAGGATATGGGTTATCTGCTGAGCGCGGACTACACCGCCGACCGGCGGGTATCAAGGGAAGCCGCTCTGGGTATGCAGCTGACCGCGATGGAATACGCCGCGGACCGGGACCAGAAGATCATGATCCGCGCGGGCAACCTGTACGCCCTCGGGATGGCGGACACGGTCACGCACATGAACCTCAAGGGAACCAACTACACGATACTTGACGAACAGATCCCCTTCCTACAGATCGCGCTGCACGGCAGAGTGAATTATGTGGGTGAGCCGCTCAACATGGCCGGCGATATGGAAACCCTGCTGCTCAACAGCGCCGAGTACGGTGCCGGTCTGGCCTTTACCTTCATGTACGAAGACGCTTCGGTGCTGGTGGATACCGATTATACCGCTTATGTATCCACCGACTGGAACCGCTGGAAGGATGTTGCCGTTGAGACGCTGACCAAGTACCGCGCGGATATGGAGGGGCTGTTCTCTCAGCGGATTACGGGTCACAGCGTCATTTCGCCCGATCTGTCCTGCACCGAATATGAAGACGGCACGAAGGTATATGTAAACTATGGCACGGAAGATACCGTGGCCGACGGCATTACGATACCGGCCCGCGCCTATCTGGTGAAAGGAGTGTATGACGAATGAACAAACTCTTACGTTCCTCCAGGCACCTGACGATACACACCAAGCGCGCCATCGCGGGATACTTGTTCATTCTGCCTTTCATTCTGGGGTTCATCCTATTCAGGATAAAGCCCATGGCGGATTCACTGCGAATGAGCTTCAGCGTGGTCAACCCCAAGGACTTCACCATGGCATGGAACGGAACCACGAATTACGATTACGTGCTGAACGTGATTCCTTGGTTTCGTTCCACCATCACCGACAATATCTACAAGCTGGCCGTTAACACCGTCGCTACCGTGACCTTCAGCTTCGTCATCGCCGTGGTGCTGAACAGCAGGTTTCACGGCCGCACGCTGGCCAGAGCCATCTTCTTCCTGCCGGTCATCTTTTCCGCCGGTGTGCTGCTGGGCCTTGACTATAACCTGCTGGGCATCAAGGCCGACCAGAACATGATCGTTGACATGGGCAAGGCAATCGAGGAAGCGGGAGATGTCGATTTGACTTCCTCCCTGAGAAATCTTCTGCAGACCACCGGTTTTGCCACGGATGCCTTCCAGATCGTGTTCGATATCATCGACGGTATCTATGACGTGGCGCTCTCTTCGGGCGTTCCCATCATTGTGTTCCTCTCCGGCATGCAGAATATCGACGGTTCTCTGTATGAAGCGGCGCACGTCGAGGGCTGCTCCGCATGGGAAGCGTTCTGGATGATCACATTCCCCATGGTATCCCCGCTTATGCTGGTCAATGTCATTTACACCATTGTGGACTATTCCACAAGGTCCGATAACAGCGTGATGGAAAAAGTGATTGAAATGATGTACGTTAAATATGATTTCGGCGTCGCGTCCGCAATCGCCTGGCTGTATATGGCCATCGCGCTGGGAATGATCTTCATCGGTGCGGCTATTATCAAGGTAGGAGTGAAGAATTATGAGTGACGCGATGAAAAAGAGGGCGAAGGACAGCTTCTGGGAAAAAAACCGCAAATCGAACGGCTCACTTCTTCGAACCAGAGTCAAAAGCGCAATGGTCAGCGTGATTCGCGCCCTGTTCCTTCTCGGATTGTGCTTCATGATCGTTCAGCCGCTGATCATGAAGATATCCGTCAGCTTCATGGCGGAGAAGGATCTGTACGATTCCACGATCACCCTGCTGCCCCGCCACCTCACGCTTGATAATTTCGCGCTGTGCATCAGCCCGACCATCATGGATTACTGGACTTCGCTGCTCAATACCGCGTGGATCAGCTTGGTCATTTCCATTCTGCAGGTGAGCGCCTGCGCGTTGGTCGGCTATGGTTTTGCCAGATTCGAATTTATCGGCAAAAAATTCTGGTTCGCCATGGTGATTTTGTGCATCATGGTGCCGCCGCAGGTCATGTCTCCTTCGCTGTTTACGTACTTCACCAATTTCGACCTGCTCGGATTGATCGGAGCCATCAGCGGTACGGGCAAGGGCCTGAACATCCGCGATTCGTTCGTCTCCTATTCCCTGATTAGCGTTACCTGCATGGGACTCAAAAACGGCATCTACATTTACCTTTTCCGCCAGCATTTCAAGAATTTCCCCATCTCCCTGGAGGAAGCCGCGTACCTCGACGGCGCCGGGTATCTGAGAACCTTTACGCGCGTTCTTTTGCCGGGAGCCGTTTCCATCATACTCAGTTGTTTCCTCTTTGCTTTCGTGTGGACCTGGACCGACCGTGTGTACACCGAGCAATTCCTGCGCAGCTTCAAGACGCTCGCCCATGAACTCCCGTCCGTCGAACTCAACGTGGAAAAGACGAAGGGAGTCGGTGACACGATCAACACGATCTCCATGGGGCGCAGACAGCAGATGATCTCTGTAGCGGTATTGCTTACCATCACACCGCTGCTCATCCTCTATGTGTTCGCGCAGCGCGGCTTCGTGGAATCCCTCACCTCCACCGGTCTCAAGGATTGATATCCCCGGACGATTCTCTTTCCCCGATTGGCTTTGGCAGTTCCGGTCAGAACTGTGAAGTATAAAAAATTAGGAGGTACACACTATGAAAACCATGACCAAGTTCCTCGCTCTCCTGCTGGTTTGCGCTTTGATGGTGGGCTGCGTTCCCGGCCTCGCCGAAGTGCCCGAAGGTTACCCCGAGATCCTCATCGATCCCGCCACCGGTGCTCCCTACGATCTGGGCGGCATTACCGTCTACGAGTATGGCTGCAACGGCAACGAGGATGGCTCCCGCAACGATCCGACCACAGTGCTGGAAATGGACACTCAGGACTATCAGGATTGGCTGATGGAAACCTACAATTTCCAGTATCAGATCAAGAAGGTTTGCGCTTATGACGACCTGCCCCAGTCCCTGCTTGAGTTCGCCAATCAGGAAGTGGCGTCCGCTCCCGTCATTTACAGCATTCCTCAGGACTTCATGCTTGCGCCTCTCCGCGCCGGCCTGCTGCAGCCCTTCAGCGGCTATGAATTCCTTGACGTGAATGATGCTTCCCGCTGGAACAAGGGCGTCACCGACGTTTATACCCTGGACGGCAAGACCATGGCACTGGCCAGCGACTTCTCTGTCGGCGCCGCGCTGGTTTTCAACAAGGACCTGCTGCGTGACTGCGGCATCGAGCCCGAAGACATCTACGCGATGGTAGAGAACGACGAGTGGGATTTCGAGTCCTTTGAAGAAGTCATGAAGCAGTGCACCCGCGACCTGGACAACGACGGCGTATTTGATGTGTACGGCCTGGTTGCCAATGGCCAGCCCGAGTTTAAGCTTGCTGTTTACGGCAACGGCGGCGCGTTCTTCCGTCTGAATGACGAAGGCAAGTTCTATATCTCCGCCGGTGAAGACGCGGTTGTTGAAGCCATGAACTGGTTTGAGAAGATTTGGTTCACCTATACCTATCCGCAGCCCGAAGGTTCCAACTGGGACTACTACTATGAAGCGTTCAAGTCCGGCAAGGCCGTGTTCTTCCGTGCCGCTCTCTGGGAGCTCAATGGCGATACCAATCCGCTGTCCCACCTGGACGAGCAGTTTGAGTTCGGCGCTGTTCCCTTCCCGAAGGGCATGGGCGTGAATGCTCAGTTTGCTGATCAGAAGAGCCCCTATGTCTACGTTATGCCCGCCAATGTTCCCGCGGAAGACGCGTGGAAGGTTGCGTTTGCTCTCAACATGATGCACACTCCCGTTCCCGGCTACACCGAAGAGGACGAAGCATGGAAGCAGAGTCTGTATAACCTGTTCTGCGACGAAGAGTCCGTTGATCTCACCTGCGCTATCCTGCGCGAGAATGCCTATCTGGATCTGACCTCCATGATCGGTACTCCCAACGATCTGCTGGGCTCCAACTTCTTCTGGGCCTACATCTATGACGGCGCTCTGGGCGCCCACACCGTAGCCGAGCTGATCGAAGGCAAGATGCCCATGTGGACTGCCGAGATCGCCAAGGCGAACGGCGAGGCCGTAGCCGAATAAGCAGACCTGTCAGTGGAAGCTGATATCATCGTAAACCAAGTGGGGGCTGTTTCGCTTGTTATGGGGGAGACAGCCCCCTAACGGCTTGATTCCGAAGAAAAACATCGATTATTACCGTAAAGCAGGGAGATGGAACCATCATGAACAGTACGATGCAGTTTGATTACGCGAAGCGTTTCCTGGATACCTATTTTTCTATTCCCGCAGGGGAAAGAGACACGCGGGAAGCGGAATGTCTGAAGCTGCAGTTTTCCGAGTGCTTTATGGCACCCGAAGGCAGCGAATTGCTCATGGGTAAATACGACCATCCCTGCGTTGGCTTCGGCTTGCAGGAGTCGGGCATGGGGTTTTTTATGAACAGAGATCTGTTCCAACGTATGGAGAAAGAAAACCCGCAGCATGCCGATGAGATCAAAGCCATCCGGGAAAAGTGGGCCCCGGAAACCGGTTATCAACAATTGCTGGATCAGACGCCGCAGCGTATCATGGACGTGATCCCTTACGAAGACTTTAACAATTATTCCAATGTGGGCTACTGGCTCTGCAGGATGAGCAGCACACACCTGGATTTTGATAAACTGCTGACGCTCGGGGTCAGCGGACTAAAAACCGAGATTCTGAAGCATATGAAAGAAAACCCGGAACCGGACGCGCAGACGCTCTATCGCGGTTTCCTGCGGGTTCTGGACGCGTTTTCTTTTGTCGCGCGCGCCTGCGCGGATAAGGCGGAGGCCTCGGACGCCGTTTACGCGGCTCAGATCGCCGCGAACCTCCGCAAGATCGCCGAAAATAAACCGGATACATTCTGGGAAGCGGTCCAGCTCATGTATCTGTATGCCATCATGTCAGGAACGTACAATTACGGACGGCTCGATGAGTATCTGGGCGATTTCTATGTAAATGACTTAAAGAACGGCATCCTGACGGAAGATATGGCGCGGGACATCCTGATTTCGCTCTGGAAACTGATGATTCACCGCAAAACCACATGGAACGCGCGTGTGTTCGTGGGCGGCAAAGGACGCAGAAACGAGGTTAACGCGGACCGCTTGGCCCTCATGTGCATCAAGGTAGCTTCCATCGTCAAGGATGTGCTGCCGCAGTTTTCGCTGCGCTTTTTCAAAGGGCAGAACCCGGAACTGCTCGATGAAGCTTACCGGGTGATCGGGCAGGGCTGCGTGTACCCGATTCTGTATAATGACGATGTGAATGTTCCGGCCGTCATGAAAACCTTCCGCGTGAGCGAGAAAGAGGCGGAACAATATATCCCCTACGGCTGCGGCGAATACATCCTGTACCATCGCACCGTGGGCACGCCGAGCGACATCATTAACCTCTTAAAGGCACTGGAAGTGACGCTGCACAACGGCTATGACCCGGAAAGCGGAAAAATGATCGGACTCAAAACCGGGGAATTCAAGGATATGCCCGATTTTGACACGCTCTATGCCGCCTACTGCCGTCAGGTCGAGCGCTTTGTGGAAGTGGAAGCGGAGCAGCAGCTGATCGAGTATGAGGCGGCGAAAAAGAACGCTTCCTTCCTGATGGCCGGCTTGCTGTATGATGACTGTATCGCGCGCGGCAAGCCGATTTTTGACGGCGGCGCCCTGCAGCTGGGCGGAACGTTAGAGGTCTACGGGCGAACCAACACCTCGGATTCTCTGCTCGCGATCAAAAAGCTGGTGTATGACAAAAAGATCATTACGCCGGAAAAGCTGCTTGATATGCTCGACCATGACTTTGCCGGTTATGAAACGGAGCGGAAAATGCTGCTGGCTCAGCCCAAATTCGGCAATGACGACGATGAGGCGGATGAAATGGCCGCGCTCGTGCATGAACACATCTGCCGCGTGACGGAGGAACAGGCCGAGCGCTTCAGGATGGCGACTTATCTGGTCGTTGTGATCAATAATTCCGCCAATTCCACGCTTGGCCTGCATACCGGGGCATCCGCGGACGGCCGCTGTGCCCATGAACCCATGGCCAACGCCAACAACCCCTCCGGCGGCTGCGACAAAAACGGCCTGACCGCTATGCTCAACTCGCTTTTGAAAATGCGCTGCGACATTCACGCGGGGTCCGTGCAGAACATCAAGTTCTCCAAAGAGATGTTCAAGGGCGAAAAAATGCAGAAGACGCGCGCCATACTGGACACCTATTTCGACAACGGCGGAACGCAGCTGATGATCAATGTGCTCGGTAGGGACGATCTGGAGAACGCGCTCAGAGAGCCGGAGAAGTACCAGAACCTGATTGTCCGCGTGGGCGGGTTCTGCGCCAGATTTGTGGAGCTCAGCAATGATGTGCAGCGAGAGATCCTGTCCCGCACCATGTACTGAGGCACTCCGAAATGCAAAATAACACACAGGGCTCAACAATGGATCATACCGTGCATGGCATGATATTTGATATCCTCCGCTGCGGCACCGATGACGGGCCGGGCGTGCGCACCACCGTGTTTTTCAAGGGCTGTCCGCTGCGCTGCCGCTGGTGCCACAACCCGGAATCGCAGTCGTTTGATCCGCAGTTATCCTTTGATTTTGAAAAGTGCGTATCCTGCGGCCGCTGCGCCGCGGTCTGTTCCAACCACAGGATCCGGGACGGCCGGCATACGGTCGACTTTGAGAAATGCGTTTCCTGCGGAAAATGCGTTTCGGTCTGTCCCGTGAACGCGCTTGAAATCAAAGGAAAGCAAAGCCGCGTGGAGGACGTGATGCGCATCGTCCGCAGGGACGTGCCCTATTATGACCGTTCCGGCGGCGGTGTCACCTTTTCGGGCGGAGAGCCCTTTGCGCAGGCGGACTTCCTGCGCGCGCTGCTTACGTGCTGCAAAGAGGAGAACATCCATACCGCGGTCGAAACCAGCGGCTTTTTCCCCGCGTTTATCCTGCCTTCGATCCTTCCGCTGGTCGATCTGTTTTTGTGGGATTACAAGGTGACGGAGGATTCGGCATACTGGACGGGCGCCGACAGGGAAGTGATCCTTGAGAATCTGCGCTGCGTCCGCGAACATGGGGGACAGGTGCGGCTCCGCTGCCCGGTCATCCCCGGAGTCAATGACAATGAAACGCACATGGCGGCCATCGCGTATCTGGTGCGTGAGTATGGTCTGACCGGCGCGGATATCCTGCCCTATCATAATATGGGCGTGTATAAGAGTCAAAAGCTGGGACGTGAACCCTGGGACCGGGGAATGGCAAACATGACCCCTGCTCAAAAAGAGCGAATCCGGGAGATGCTGGAAAAGGCGCGCTGCCCCGGCTTTGTGATCCTGTAGCGGGCCGGTATCCGTTCAGAAGCAACAGCCGATTATTAATTCCAATCGTACAGGAGGTATCCGATGCGTACTTATCAGGAGATCGAAGCACAATACGAGGCCCTGCTCGGGCAGAAGAACAAAATCGATCATCGCTATGAAAACGGTATCTATGACCGGTGGGTCGATCCCGTACTCACCCGCGCCCATGTGCCGCCCTTCTGGGTCTATGATCCCGATCCCCGAACCAATCCCTTCATGATGCAGCGCCTCGGGGTGAACTCGGTCTTTAACAGCGGCGCGCTTTGGCTGGACGGCAAGTTTACCCTGATTGCCCGCGTGGAAGGCGCGGACCGGAAAAGCTTCTTTGCCGTGGCGCAGTCGGAAAGCGGCGTCGACGGCTTCCGCTTCTGGGATCATCCCATCCTGCTGCCCGACACCTGCCCAGAAGAAACCAACGTGTATGATATGCGCGTCACGCAGCATGAGGATGGGTGGATTTACGGAATCTTCTGTTCGGAGAGCAGAGACAGCGATGTCGCGGACCAGTATGAGGCGAAAGCCGCTGCGGGCATTGTGCGCACCAGGGACCTGAAAACCTGGGAGCGGCTGCCCAATCTGGTCACGCTGCGTTCGCTGCAGCAGCGCAATGTGGTATTGCATCCCGAGTTTGTGAACGGCAAGTACGCTTTCTATACCAGACCTATGGATTATTTCATGGAAGCGGGAACCGGCGGCGGAATCGGCTTCGGCCTGTGCGAGGATATCACGCATCCGGTGATCGACGAAGAAAAGCTGACCTCTGTCAGGCGGTATCACACCATCACGGAAGCTAAGAACGGGTCGGGCTGTGTGCCGATCAAAACCGACCGCGGCTATATCCACATCGCCCACGCCGTCAGAAACACCGCCTGCGGTATGCGCTATGTCATTTACGCCTACGCGACTGCGTTGGATGATCCGTCCCGCGTGATCGCGGAGCCCGGCGGCTACCTGATCGCCCCGATGGGCCCGGAACGTGTGGGAGATGTCAGCAATGTCGTGTTTACCAACGGAGCCATTGTGACGCCGGAGGGCGGCGTGTATATCTATTACGCGTCCAGCGATACCCGCCTGCATGTCGCGACTACGACCATCAAGAAGCTGGTCGATTACGTGTTCAATACCCCGGCGGATCCTCTGCGCTCGGCGGCCTGCGTGAAGCAGCGCGATGACTTTATCACAAAGAACCTTGCTTATCTGAAAGGCGCTTCCCGCTGACGGGATTTCCCGATATCATAAAACGCGCTGCCCCGTATACGTTTGCGGGACAGCGCGTTTTGTTGTTCAAAGTGTGGACGGTATTAGCTCTCTTCCTCCGGATTGTCCGGCTTTACGAGCTCCTCCGCGTCACCGGGCATAGGCGGCTCGTCTGATGTGTCTTCTTTCTCGTCATTCTCCGTATTTTCGCCTGAACCTTCACGCCCCTGTTTGCGGTACTGGTTGGGGGTGCAGTTCATGCGCTTTTTGAATACGATATAGAAATAGGAACAGTTGGTAAAGCCGACCAGATCGGAAATCTCCGCGAAGGTCTTGTCGGTATGGATAATCAGGTCACAGGCCGCTTCCAGACGGCAGGAGGACAGGTAATCCGGGAATGAGGTGCCGTCGGTTTGCTTGAACAGTCTGCTGAGGGTGGTGGCCGATATATCCAGATGGTCCGCCACTTCGTTCATGGACAGCGAAATTTCGCCATAGTGTTCCGCGATGTAATCCTTGGCCTGCTGGATCAGCTGATCGTACTTCTGGCTGGTTCGGTCCTGTATTTTCTCCGTGATCTCCCAAAACAGATGGAGGAATTGCTGGTTCACTTCTTCCAGCGTTTCCATTTCATCCGGCTTCTGCAGGGACTGAATGGGTTTTATGAAGATGGCGGACACATCCTGCGCGGAATTGTTGAAGGCCCGCTTGATGTCATTGAGCAGGAGCACAAAGGACAGGCGGATGTCCTCCACGGGGAACAGACGGATCTGCTCGACAAACTGCTTATAGCAGCTTATGGCCTTTTCCATCTTTCCGCCTTTGAGGCAGGCAATCAATTTGACTTCCGTTTCCTGCGGATAGCTGTAACTTTCGCTTCCGTAATCCCGGACCGTTTCCGGGGTCAACAGCTGTCGGTGCCCTAGCAGGAAACGGCAGGACAGGTTGTTGACCGCCTCGGTGTACAGGCAGCTGATATCACTGACGGAATTCCCGGCGCTGCTGACCGCGGCGGAGACGGTAAGCTTGAAGCGCTCGGTCAGCTTCCGGTTGATTTCATCAAAGACCGATTGGAGGTCTACCGTATCGCCGCTTTCCTCCGCCTGTATACAGACGCACCAGTGCCCTTCCATCTTTACCGGGAAGAACGCCTGACCGTTCTGCTCGACACTTGTGCGGATGATTTCTTCAATCGCCCGCTCGGTTTCTTCCGTGCATCCCTGATAACGCAGTTCAAAGTCCGCGCGACGGTCAATGGAAATCAGAAGACAGCGGATCTCCCGGTCAAAGAGGTTGAGCATGCCGTATTCGCTGAGCGTTTCCCGGATCTGCGAGGGTTTTGCCGTGATATCCCCGTGAAGCAGCTTCCGCAGATAAATATCCCGCTCCATGGCCCGTTTTTTGGCCTGCTCCAGCGAGAGCCGCTCCGCTTCATCGATGACGGAACGCACCGGTTTGTACATGCTGCGTGAAAAGAAGAAGATGCCGCCCAGACTGCCGGTCAGAACCAGCAGTGCGATCAGGTACGTGATCCGCTTTAGATGATTGACCGGCCCCTGTACCTTCGCGTAATCGACGACGGATACAAACGACCACTGCTTATAGCCGAAATGTTCGGGGGAGGTGTATACCAGAATTTCCTTGGAACGGCCCGGCCCTTTGTTGATCAGGGAGCCCGAACCTTGGGTGAGCACGCTGTCCGGGAAGCGGCTTTTGTCGGCTGATGTGCCGATCAGGGCAGCGTTGCCGGAATAGATGATCTGTCTGTCTTTGCCGATGATCCATACGGAATCACCGTCCGTGCCGGGGTTGATATACTGAAGGGCGTCGCCTATCCAGCTGCCGGAGAAATTGAAGGCCATGATATCGCGGATCGAGCCGTCTGTGTACGAGGTATACTGCAGATAAGTATATACATATTCCTCATGGCGCCGGCCGGTGGGCTCGGTGTAGGAGACGAGCCGCAGAATCGGGTTGAACTTGGGATAATCCTCAATGTGCGACAGGATGTCAAAAAAACCGGTGTCGTCAAACTGATCGATCCCTCTGATCGCGTATGCCTGAGTCGCGCTTGATATGTATATCTCCTGCCTGTCCTGATTATAGATGTAGACAGAGGAGAGGTGCTTTACGCTCTGCCTTAGCTCTGACAGGGCGCGAAGGCCCGGCATGATATCAGCGCCGTTGTTTGTATACAGCAGCACCGCGATGTTTTTGTCCCGCAGGGCGGACTGCATGATATTGCTGACATATTCCGCGCGGAAATTCACGCTTCCCGCGATCTGATTGAGCTCCGTCTGTTTGCCGTTTATGATTTCTTTCTTCAGTATATTCGATGAGTTTACGGAAACCGCCAGCATAAACAGCAGCACGGAAACGGCGGTAATGTACAGCATACCGCCGATCAACTGATAAAGAAACCTATGCGTTTTGAAGCTTTCCCGCATCTTCTTCATTTTGCCGCATTCTCCTTGCTTTGCCGCTGTGTATTCATCGGGCGCGGGCGGATTATCGGGCGGTTTCCAGGTATTCCAGAAGCTGCGCGTTGATCTCTTCAAGCAATGATGTGATGCCGAGGGCTTCGAGCTCCGCGCGCAGCTGCGCGAGCCCTGTTTCCGGGTCAATCACGCCTTTTTCCAGGGGCAGCTTCAGGTCGACACGCAGGGCACTGAGCGCGGCCATTTGGCCGGTCAGTTTTTCGGGATTAAATACGAAGGAAGCCAGCGCCGGAACGAGGGCGCACGCGTCGTATTGCTCTTTGCAAGCGTTGACAACCGGATTATCGCTAAGCGAAGTCAAATCCCATTCATCCTGCATGAACTGCATGCCCAGATTCATGAGATACAGTTCTTCCGGCTTTTTACCTTCCGGCAGCCACCGGGTATGGCTGATGGGATCCGTTTCATAGGTCACGTGTTCAATGCCGTAAACCAAGGCGTGATAGACGGTCTCATCGGTGTTGATCAGTTCAATCAGCCTGAGCGCGCGTTCGGGATGTCTGCAGTACGCGCCGAGGGCGATCCCGTTGGACGTTGGGGTCATCAGCTCTGTGTGCCCGCTCATGAGATCCGACGCATAGTAACCGATTTCCCAGTCCGTATGCTCCGTAATGTAGGCGTAATCGGCGTTCAGATCGCTGAAATTCGCGTAGGCCGTCGCGGTCAAACCCGCCTTGAACAGATCGCGGGTCGCCACGGTCTGCAGCATGATATCGGAGGAAACGAAACCGTTCTGGCGGTAGGCGTACATCTTGCGGATGAACGCCTCATATTCCGGGGTGTCGGTGACGTTGAAAATATGGGTGGGATCCGTCAGGTCATATACAAGAAAGCCGCCATACTGTTCGATCGGCCGTGACCAGTCATTCTCGTTTAGAAAGTTCCAGAACGCGTAGGTTTCCACCCCGTTGTTGCCGAAGGGCTGCATACCGGTTTCGTTGTTGAGTACGGCCTGCAGATAAATACCCAGCGTGCTGTCATCTACGATCTCGGGACAGTTGTACTTCTTTCTCAGATCCTCGCGGTATTCCAGTATATGGGTCGTGTAATCGGTCTTGAGCGCGGGCACCATATAGATTCTGCCGCCGACCGAAACCCCGGAAACGGCGCCGCGCTCATTCATGCGCTGCCATGTCTGCGGAGCGTATACGGGCAGGAGCTCCGTTATATCCATATAGGAACCTTTGATGGCCGCGTTAAAGTAATCGGCCCAGTCCGAGGTGTAGGTCAGGTCATAATCTTCTCCGCTCGCCCAGATCAGGGGAAGCCGGGTCGCGTAATCGCTCCATGATACCATGAGGGGCCTGATCTCGACATTGATGCGCTCGGTCAGCAGGCGATTGACCAATGCCAGATGCTCCTCCGCGTAGGGCCCGCCCTCATCGCCGATGCAGTACATGGTCAGAACCAGATGTTCCTCCGGTGTCTGTTCGGTAAGCCCCGGGCAGACGGAGAGAATGAGCAGTATCCATATCAAACAGAGTGCCATGGCTCTTGTTTTCATGAGCTTTGCGTCCTTTCGTAGACTACACTGCATTAATTATAATCCGAATTATATATTTATTATAGTATAATTTATAGTCTATTGAATAGTATAATTTTGGTAAAGCACGAAAATATTGCCGATTTATAAGCCGCCAAACGGAGTTTTGAGAGCGCATAGGGTATTCTGCAACTGTTGAAGACAAACAAAGGAGACCGTGAAGAACGTATGTCCCGTTCTTTCACGGTCTCCTGCTAAGAAGTACTGATCGGTGTTTATCCTGCTGAGACGGTCATCCGTTTTCGCGTTCAAGCAGCAGCACACAGCCGTCATTGCCGGGAAGCGCCAGTGCCGCGTCATTCCCGGTCTGTTCACAGGCGGCGCCGAGGCAGGAAACAATCCGGTATCCGTCCTTCACCTTCAGATGCTCGGTCACATCGGCGGTATCGTAATTGACGACCACCGCGGCAAGCTTGGTATCGGAGTAAGGATGTTCGGTAACGCCGGTCAAAGTATGTTCCTTGCGCAGCACGCGGTCTTTGCGGATTTCCTCGGCCAATATCCGGTACACTTCCCGGTGCAGCTTTCCGCTGTCCTGATACGCGACGCCGCTGCGGCGGGCGTAATCCTGCTCAAGCGCGGCGGGGCAGAAGTATGCCGTTCCCTTTCCATAGGCGTTTTTGATGAGCAGCGGCTCACCGTTTTCATCGCGCAGCAGAACCTGCGCCGTGGTAATGATAAGCTTTTTGCTGGTCGCGGAATTAATGCAGGAAACGTCACGGACATACCGGCCTGCCTGCCGCCACAACAGCGCGTATTCAAACCCGAACACCTCACGGTAATCGCTTCCCAGTTCCACATCGCTGGAAATAAACAGCGAGGCGCCGTCCCTGACTTTCTCAAGGAGCCGCTCCCATTCCTCTTTGCCGGAGCTTTCATAGGACGGGCAGAAATAGAAACCGGCATCGGCAAGCGCCTGGTCATGATACTGACAGCTAAAGTCAAACCCGCTCTGCATGGCGAGGATGAAGCCGCCGAGCCAGGCAGCCCAGCTGTCCCGGGAAGACAGTATGCCGTGAACCTCGGTCTTCCTTTCCGGCAGCGCACCGCCGGGAAGCTGCGCGCAGATCTCCTTAAACTTACGGAACTCATTGAGCGCGGGTTTTTCCCCATCGGGCAAAAGCAATCCCATGCCTCGTTCCCCGTGTCCCCAGCTATAGGGAGCATGCGACAGCTCTTTTTCGTAGCAGCCGCACCACCACAAAAACGGGAAGCCGTTATAAGCCAGCGCGGAATACAGGTTGGTCCTGATAAAGCGGCAGTTGTTCTCTTCGCTGATGCGCATATCCGTGGTGCCGATTTCCTCCGTAAAGCAGGGCTTTTTGCCGATGTCACGGTAGAAGCACAGTTCCGCCGCGAGGTGCATCACGGGTTTGACTGTGATATGCGGGTCCAGATCGCAGTAAGGGGTAAAGACCGGGTAGGGGTGTATGGTCAGTATGTCGCATACCTCACCCTGATGCTGCATGCTCCAATTATCATTCGGGGTCAGGGAATGCATGCCCGATACGACCGGGCGGGTCCTGTCCGCTTTCCTGATGGCGGAGGCGATGGTGTCGCTCCAGTGCCATGCCTGATAAGCGTTATCCACGAGCCCCATGCAGTTGGTCTCGTTGCCCAGCTCCCACGCGGCAATCGCCGGACAGTCCTTAAAGTACCGGACGAAGCTTTCGACAAACTTGGTCTCCCAGTAGATGCAGAACGGGTCCGTGATGACATTTTTGCCTTCCAGCGCGTCCGGGACCAGCAACCGCCCGCTCATCCACCCGGTCAGAATGCCGACTATGAGCCGGATATTGTACCGGGCGCAGATTTCCGTCAGCCGCCGGAAACGCTCCATCATGATTGGGTCTATGCCGGCCTGCCCCAATTCGTCAAACCCCAAAGGCCGTTCCTTGAAATACACCACCTTTTCTTTTCCGAAACAGGCCTTGTGCAGGGTAATGGGCTGGAAGTCCTTCCACATGGGGAACACGCGCAACACCGTCGCTCCGGCGTTCGCGAGTCCCATCACATCCTTTTCCACGATGCTTTCATCCCAGTCGTGCCACATATTGGTGCCCGCGTGGGATGCCCAGTAGTTAAAGCCGAAGTGCTGTTTTCCACTGTCAAAAATCGTGCTCATTTTTCCCTCCGTTCCATTAATCAACCGCCCGTAAAGACGGTGCCTTTTCATGAATCGATATTGCCGATGGATATATCTTCTCCCGTTTTGATTTCCGCAGGTGTGCGGGACTTTCTTGTCGGAAACACGCGTTTTGTCAATCCGAATACGTTTATTATAATATTCGTGAGCACAATATCAAGTAGAATATCACCAAATACAGCTGTTTTCATGATTTTATAATCGGTTTCATACTATAATATGGGAAAGCCGGCAGGCCCGTACTCTTTTTATACTTTACTTATCATATATTCCGCTTTATAATCGATGGTGATATCAGGAGATGATAAGCTGTATCCGCTCCGAAGATGTGCGCATCCGGCTTTTCTCCTGCGGCAGCAACACCCCGGTGATGAAATGATTGATTTTGCGGGAGGCAGATATGAGCATCCGTTTTACACCTGATGACTGGAAGAGGATCCGGACCGGTTACGGCCGGTGGTGGGACAAAACGCTTGACCGACCGCTGATCCCGATCACACTGTACGGCAAAGATCCCGGCAGGCCTCAGCCCTCCGCGCCCCTGCTCACGCAAGCGACCTGTGCCGACCTCTCAATTCCCGCGGACGACCTGATCGACCGCATCGATTATGAGCTCTCACGGTATGAATACCTTGGCGATGCTTTTCCATATGTGAACTTTGACTGCTTCGGCCCCGGTGTGGCCGCCGCCTTTTTGGGTGCCAAACTGGATAATTCCACCGGCGGGGTCTGGTTCCATCCGGCCCGAGAAACCGACATCCGGGATCTGCACCTTGAATACGATCCGGACAACGTATGGCTGCGCAGGATCAAGGATATCTACGCTGCCGGCATGAAACGCTGGCAGGGTCAGGTCCTGATGGGCATGGCTGACCTTGGCGGCGTGCTTGATATCCTCTCCACCTTCCGCCCGTCGGAGCGGCTGCTGCTGGATCTGTATGATGAACCGGAGGAAGTCAAGCGGGTCGTCCGGGAGATCCACGATCTGTGGCTCGGGTTTTGTCGGGAACTGCACGATGCCCTCGGCCCCATGGCGCCGGGTTACAGCGACTGGGCAAAAATATACAGTGAAACGCCGAGCTATGTGATTCAGTGCGATTTCTGTTACATGATCAGCCCTGCCTTCTTCGAAGAATTTGTCAAACCCGAACTGACTGTCATGTGCAAAACGCTGGATCATACCATGTACCATCTGGACGGCATCGGGCAGTTGAACAAGCTGGATTCTCTGCTCGCCATTCCGGAGCTGGACGCTGTGCAGTGGGTGCCGGGCGATGGTAAACCGCCCCAGGAGGAATGGCCCGAGGTTCTTGAAAAGATTCGCAGCGCGGGTAAAAACATACAGCTCTTTGGCGGTCTTCGCGCCCTTGGTATCGTTGAAAAGCAATTCGGTACAGGTAAGGGGATCCATCTGATGCCATTGCGCGATTCGCTGGAGCGCAAGGCCGAATATCTTACTGCGTTGGAAAAATACCATGTGATCTGATAGGTCTGTCCGGCAGACAGGTTTCGCTTGTCTGCCGGTTTCGTATTTATCAGCTCGGGAAAGCCAAATCATTGCGATAAGGAGTAAATAGATGTTTGACATGGAATCATCTTCACTGTGTGTGCGGTATCTGGAAAATGCGCGACAAATTGCGGTTTTTGACAAAAGGAACGGAAAACAGTGGATCCATGCGCCATTTTCCGATTCGCTTGGAGAGGTCACCTTCAGTGCTTCATCGGGCTTTCTGCGATTTTCTTTCAAGGCCCTGCCCGGTGTGGAGCTTCTCATTTTTCAGGATCGGGATGCGGAACTGGTTTATACGCTGCATGGCGATACGGCGCTTCCGATAGATGAAATCGCACTTCCGCCCGCCATAGTTCCGCCGGATGACGATTGCTTTATCCTCCAGACAGACAGCGAAGGCATGCTGCTGCCCGTGAATGACACGGGATACCCCTTGTCAAAGGAACCGGTGTTTCGCTGCTCCGGCGGTCCCTGCATGGCATGGATGGGTATGGTGGACCGGGAAATCCGCAGCGGCTTCATGCAGATTTATGAAACGCCTTACGACGCTTGCGTTGAGCTTAAGAAGAATGACGGACGTATCGGCTTTTTCCCTGTCTGGCAAAGCTCCATGGGAAAGTTCGGCTATGACCGGAAGGTGCGGTTTGTATTTTTCTCCGACGGAGGTTATGTAGCCCAGTGCAAACGCTATCGCGAGTTCAGCTGGCCCTTCTTTAAGGCGGTATCGCTGCGGGATAAGGCCACTGCTTTCCCGGAAATGGATAAAATGATGGGCGCTGTGCACATGTATGTATGGGATAACGCGAGAACCGCCGCGTTTCTGGAAGACTTGAAGGCAAGCGGCGTTGAGCGTGCCATGCTTCTGTGGGATCCGAATCATCCGCCCTATCCGGATGAGGCCTATGTGGCGGCGGCGAAAAAGCTTGGCTTTGCAGCAGGCAATTATACGCTGTTTACGGATACGCACCCGGACAAGCCGATACACGCGGAACGGCTCAAGCAGCTCCCGCTGTTAGGCAACATTTATCCGGGCCGCTTTGATGAGATTACCGCAAAGACAAAAACAGGCGGCACCTATTCCAACGTATTCGGCAATTTTGTCTGCCCCGCGGCGATCAGGAGTGAAATCAAAAAAAGAATAGATCAAATGTGTGCTCAATACCGGGATGAAACATTTTTCCTGGATGTATATATGGCGAACGGACTTTATGAATGCTATGATCCCCGTCACCCGTTAACACGTGAAGGGTACGCAAAAGCCATGCTTGACAATATGCGATATATCCGGGATACTTACGGTGCTTATTCGGGAAGCGAGTTCGGTGCTGATTACGGTGTGGGGGAGGCGGCTTATGTCCATGGCATGATGACGCTGCAGCGCACGTGGTTTGATTCCATTACCACCATTCCGGGAAGTATTTATTACACCGGCGACTGGCACGATCCTGCCCGTCCTTCCTCCATGCTGGGCATTCGTACCGCTTCTCCCGATTATCATCGCTACAGTCTCAATGCTTATCTGCGCGTGCCGCTGTATGAGCTTGTTTACCATGATGCCGTTGTAACCTCCTGGAGATGGGAGGACTGCAATTATCACAATCCTGAAATATGGTGGAAAAAGGATTTGTTCAACATGCTTTACGGCAGTGCGCCCCTCTGGTCGCTGGATCATGACAGATTTCATGAATTCAAAACGACCTTCCGGTCAAGCTACGAAAAAATCATCCCATGGCTTCGCCTGATCTGCTATGATGAATTGATCAGCCATCGGTTTGTCACTCCGGATCATTTGGTTCAGGAAAGTATTTTTTCCTCCGGCAGGAAGATCCTTGTCAACTTCGGCGACTGCGCGGCTGAGGTTGAGCAGGCCGTCGTCCCGCCCCGGGATGCGATTTGGTTCGATGCATAAATTACGCATCACGGCCCACAATGAAGCATGCGGTTCATGATTGCGGTGCGGCCGAATACAGTATGAATTTTGTGCTTTTACATTTCATGTAAAATTTATAGCATACCGCGTCCGTTAATCATGGTAAAATATCATCGGACATTATGATGTAAGTCATAGAATTACCATAAAGTACAAAGACAGGAGAAAGTTATGAAGGATTTTTGGATAGGAGTCAACTATTGGGCTTCTCACGCGGGCACGGATATGTGGCGGCAATGGGACGAGAAAGTCGTGCGGACGGATTTTGCGTCGCTCAGAGAGCAGGGAGTACGGGTGCTGCGTGTATTCCCCAACTGGCGGGACTTCCAGCCGGTGACCGAAGCTTTCTCAGGGGGGCACAGATTCCGGGAATACAGGATGACGGACGACAGTCTGCCCGAGAATCCCTGGTATCTGTCGGAAGAGATGCTTTCGCATTTTCGGGATTTCTGCCGAATCGCAGAGGAACAAGATCTTCGCCTGATCGTGGGACTGATGACCGGCTGGATGAGCGGACGACTGTTTATTCCGCCCGCATTGAACGGGAAAAATATATTTAGTGACCCTGACGCGCTGTATATGCAGCAATTGTTCATTCGTGGGTTCGTGTCCCGCATGAAAGGGGAGAATGCCATTCTGGCCTGGGATTTGGGTAACGAATGCAACTGTATGGATCAGGTGGAATCCCGCCGGACGGCAGCTAACTGGACAGCTGCCATTGCCAATGCCATCCGCGCTCAGGACACGAGCCGTCCCATCGTTTCCGGTATGCATTCCCTGACGATGGACGGCCCATGGACGATGGCTGATCAGGGTCAATGGACGGATATCCTGACCACGCATCCTTATCCTTACTGGATAGAGTATGCCGATTTATCTCCGCAGGACACGCCGCGCACCTTGCTGCATGCGACTGCGCAGACGCAGATATACAGCGATCTGGGCGGTAAACCCTGTCTGGTGGAGGAAATCGGCACCATGGGGCCTATGATATGCGGTGACGAAGCGGCAGCGGGCTTTTTGCGTGTCAACCTGTGGTCGGCGTGGGCTCA
>JAZUFB010000247.1:0-16486 GCA_045640475.1 Clostridia bacterium | reverse complement strand
AAGCAGGGCGCGATAACGCTCTTCATGTCTCTTTTCGATTGCGGCGACAAGACGGAACTTAACTGCGAGTTCTTTGAAGCCCTCTGCCTCGGCAGTCTTGGCGAAGCCCTCATACATGTCGGTCCACTCGTAGTTCTCGCCATCGGCGGCGGCGGCCAGGTTCTCGGCGGTATCGCCGATGCCGTTCAGCTCCTTGAACCACATCTTGGCGTGTTCCTTCTCGTTGTCGGCAGTCTTCTGGAACAGGGCGGAAATCTGCTCAAAGCCGTCCTTCTTCGCCTTGGAAGCGAAATAGGTATACTTGTTCCGTGCCATGGATTCGCCCGCGAAGGCAGCCTCCAGGTTCTTTTCGGTCTGGGTTCCGGTGTACTTGTTGGCCATTGTCTTTTTCCTCCGTACTATTCTTATTTTCCCCGCTTCCGCGGGGAAGTACCGTTTCGCGGCCCCTGCCGCGCGGATGTCAGTCTTTGCTGCCGCATTCAGGGCAGATGCCCTTGAAAATCACGTCGCATCCCAGGAAATGAAAGCCCTGCGGCCCGCGGACGCGCGCCATCATATCGGGTGCCCCGTCCATTTCCGCATCGGAGACCTTTCCGCAGCGGACACACAGGACATGGTAGTGGGGCGCGGTGTTGTGATCGTAATGATCCGCCTCGCCGGGCACCCCAATCTTCAGGACCGCGTCCTCCTCCGCCAGCACGTTCAGGTTGCGGTACACGGTACCCCTGCTGACGGTGGGGTTCTCCTCCCGTACCCGGGCGGCGATTTCCTCCGCCGTGGCGTGGCTTTGCAGCTCCCGCACGGCCCGCAGTACCATTTCCTTCTGGACGGTGTTCCTACGCTGCATAAAGCCCTCCTTGCAAGGAATCAATCCTTAATAGGATTATATCCTAATAAAGTTTATCTGTCAAGTACCAAAATACAATTTTTTCTTTTTTTCAAAGAACGGATACCGGCGGCGCTTCCCGTTTGTGGTATACTGTATGTAATCCGGCAAAACAGAGGTGACAGGATGAAAACGCTGATTGAGCTCTACGATGAGCGCCCCATTGAGAATGTGCTGGCCTCAGAGGTGTTCCGCCCCGGGCGGACGGTATTTCTCTGCCCGGCGGAGATCGCCCAGGACCGCCGCGTACAGGAGAAGGTGCGGAGCTATCTCAAACACCGCGGCCTTGACACAGAGGCGGTGTTTCTGGAATCAAGCATGTACAACAGCGGCAAGCTGCTCAAACAGCTTCGCTCCGTGTGCGAAAAATACGGCGACTGCATGATGGATATCACCGGCGGGACCGACGCGGCCCTTTTCGCCGGCGGCCTTCTCTGCGCCGGGCGGGAGCTGCCCGTGTTTACCTACAGCCGCCGCAGGAACCGTTTCTTCAATATCCACGGTGCGGACTTTGCCGATGATTTGCCCTGCACCGTCCTGCACGATGTGGAGGACTGCATCCTCATGGCGGGCGGCTCCGCCCGCGCGGGCAGGGTGGATAACGGCATTCTTGCCGGGTACATGGACAAAATCGACCCGTTCTTCGCCCTTTACCTCCGCTTCCGTACCCAATGGACAAAAATCGTGAACTACATCCAGCTTGCCTCCCAGTCCGAAAAGGACTCCCTGAATGTGGAGGCGGCCCCCGTGCTGACCGGCAGCCGTGGCGCGAAGGTGAACGCACCGGTGGATTGCCTTCTTGCGCTGGAAAAAATCGGCTTCCTCCGTGACGTGCGCCCCGGCGATCCCGTCTCCTTCTCCTTCCTCGACCTGCAGGTCCGCGCGTGGCTGCGCGATATCGGAAGCGTGCTGGAGCTCTACATCTACAAAGCCTGCCTGGATACCGGCATCTTCAACGATGTCCGCACCAGCGTCATCGTCAGCTGGGACGGCGACGGGAAGCAGCCGGAGGTGACGAATGAAATCGACGTCATGGCCATGAAGGGCGTCACGCCGGTGTTTATCAGCTGCAAGACGTGTGAAATCACCACCGAGGCGCTGAACGAGCTGGCCATTCTCCGCGACCGCTTCGGCGGCAACGGGGCGAAGGCGGCCATCGTCACCGCCAGATCCTGCCGGGCCATCACGCGGTCGCGGGCGGCGGAGCTTGATATCGACGTCATCGACCTGGGCGACCTCAAGGCCGGCCGGGCGGGCGAGCGCGTCAAGTCCCTGACGGAGCGGGACTGACCCCCCTTTTTCAGGCACACAAAAATCCGCTGAGGACGTTCGTCCCCGGCGGATTTCTTTCCGAATCGGTTATTCTTCAACGGACGCAAGATATTCCTTATACCCCGCGATGATGTCCCGTACGCCCTCCGGGGCCGGACCGCCGAAGGTAGTACGCGCGTCGACCACGGTCTCCAGCGCGATGGCGTCATAGATGTCCTTTTCGAACAAATCGCTTTCCGCCTTGTACTCCCCGATGGGCAGGGAATCCAGGTCGCAATCCAGTTCAATGCAGCGCAGCACCAGCCGGCCGGATACGCCGTGGGCGTCACGGAAGGGCATGCCCTTCTTGACCAGGTAATCCGCCACGTCCGTGGCGTTGGTGAAGCCCTTTTTCGCGCTGGCCCGCATGCGGTCCTTCTGCCAGGACGCGCTTTCCACCATGCCGGAAACCGCTGCCAGGCAGCGCTTCACGGTATCGATGGCATCGAACAGGCCTTCCTTGTCCTCCTGCATATCGGAGTTGAACGCCAGCGGCAGGCCCTTCATCATCGTCAGCACACCCATCAGCGCGCCGTAAACACGGCCGGTACGCCCGCGGATCAGCTCCGCCACATCGGGGTTCTTCTTCTGCGGCATGATGGAGGAGCCGGTGCTCCATTCGTCGTCCATCACCATGAAGCGGTATTCGTCGCTGCTCCACATCACCGCCTCCTCGCAGAAGCGAGAAAGATGCATGCTGATCATGCTCATGTCAAACAGCAGCTCGCAGATATGGTCCCGGTCGGAAACGGAATCCATGCTGTTGGCGGTGGGCTTGTCAAAGCCCAGCAGCTCCGCCGTATACTGACGGTCCAGCGGATAGGTTGTTCCGGCCAGCGCCGCCGCGCCCAGCGGGCAGGTATTGCTGCGGGCAAGCATATCGTCAATGCGGCTGATATCCCGCATCGTCATTTCCACATACGCGCCCAGATGGTGCGCCAGCGTCACCGGCTGCGCCTTCTGCATATGGGTGAAGCCCGGCATATAGGTGAAAATATGCTCCTCCATAACGCCTACCAGCACCCGCATCCAGTGAACCAGCAGGGAGCGGATCTCCCTTGCCTCCTCGCGGACGTACAGCTTCATATCCGTGACGCACTGGTCGTTGCGGCTGCGGCCCGTATGCAGCTTTTTGCCTACTTCGCCGACCCGGTTGACCAGCTCGCTTTCCACCAGCGTATGGATATCCTCATAGCAGTCCGGCGTAAACGGGAACCGTCCCGCCTCAATGTCGCTCTCCACGCCGCGCAGGCCCTCGATAATCCGCCCGCATTCGGCCTCCGTCAGGATGCCCTGCTTCGCCAGCATCTTCGCGTGGGCAACGCTGCCCGCGATGTCCTGCCGATAGAAGCGGTTGTCAAAGGTGATGGATGACGTGAATTCCGCCGCGGACGCGGATGCAGGCTTGCTGAACCGCCCGCCCCAGAGTTTTGCCATGGCTGTTTTCCTCCCGATGCTCATTTTTTCTAAAAATCCAGGTGCCCAAGACCCTTCCTTATAACATAACGCGAACCGCGCCGTACCTACGGAAAAGCCCTGAACACCTGATTACGCTCCCGCCCGGTGGCGAAAGCAGGTGAATCTTCACTTCACACTCATTTTAGCCGATTCCGCTCCCCTTGTCAATCATCATCGCGCTTTCAAAAAAAGACGTCGACTGCCTGTCTGCTTCCTCCATTTGTCAAACAAGTCGGCATAGCCATTTGTGTCTTCTGTTCGTATATACAGATGGAAAGGCAAGGGCGTGATACCCCGAAACCGAAGGAAATACTGATGAAAGCGGATCGACCGAAAGGAGGAGCAAACACATGAAGAAGACACAGATGCCGCGCCGGCTGACAGAAAGAGAATTGGTGCCGGTGAACGGCGGAACAAAAACCGTAATCGCGGTGGATGACACCCAACCCGCGCAGGGAGGCCTGAGGATGTATATCGACGGAGAACTCGTCACGCTCTATCCCGACGGGGAAGGCGGTTTCTACTGTACGGTCAACGGGAAGGAATACCGGTTTACAAATGCCGAAATCGCGGAAATGCTGCACCGGCAGCTGTGCGGGTAATCTTCGGCAAGGAAAATTTCACGGGTTTCATAGCGTCGCCCCCGGGCGGCGCTTTTTTCAAGCCGGTTGAAACAGGGCAAAAAAAAGCACTCTCTTTGATGAGAGTGCGCGTACCCCTGTTCCGGGGCGGGCGCGTCCGCGTCCGCTCAGTTTTTATCCGCGCCGGTGTCTTTATTCTGGCTCAGGATACCGTTCTTTTTCCAGTAGAGGCGGCCGGGCGCGAGTCCGCCGATGACCTGCCCCAACTCCTCCTCGGTCAAATCCGCCAGCTTTTTGTTCAGTACATCGATTTCTTCTTTCAGCGCGTTCAGTTCTTCCTTCGTTTTCATGGAAAAAATCTCCTCTCGTTTATTATACTTTCAATCATATGCATAAAGATCCCGTTTGTCAATCTTTTTCTTTGTGCCCGGGGCCGCTTTTCGCGCGATGCGAGACCGGCCCGTTATACCGGGTCATTCAATAAACTCGGTCTCAATCGTAAGCTCGATGCCGTATCCGGGATAAAGCTTTGCCATATACTCTTTGAAAGCTTCCCGAACGGCATCCCAGTCTGTCAGCTCGTAATCAACGATAAAATCGCAGTATATGACCTTGTTCTTTGTGTCACGGTAAACGGCATGATAACTCTTCAAATGCTCACGGCTTTTCACAAACCCGGCAATCGCCCCGCGGAGTTCTTTTGTCTCCGCACGGTCGTTGTCAACGGCATATACGCCGAAAACCATGGTAACATGGTATTCGTGCATGATCCGAAGCTGGAGAGAATGAAGAAATTCATATATCTCGCCAACGCTTTTGCTGTGGTCGATTTCAACATTCACGGAGCCGGACCATTCGTCAGGGCCGTAGTTATGAAGAATCATATCCGCGGCGCCGATGATTCCGTCGGTTTTCAGGATTTCCTTGTAAAGCTTTACCGCAAGGTCATGGTCACCGGGACGTCCGAGTATATCCCCTACCGTCTCCTTTAAGGCATCAAACCCGGCTTTGATGATCAGGCAGGAAATGATAATACCGGCATAGGCATCCAGGGACAATCCGAAAATAATAAACACCAGAGACGATACGATGGAAATAAGGGACGCGAAGGAGTCGCTTCTGCATTCTGTTCCGACAGCCACAAGCGCGACAGATTCGGCCTCTTTTCCCTTTTTAATGGTATAGAACCCCAGGAAAAGCTTTATAACGGCTGTCGCGGCAATGATGACGATGGAAACATAAGAAACGGTCATCTCCTGCGGTTCGAAAATCAAGGTGACCGAACCGATCAAAGCTTCAATTCCGGCAAAAAGAATAATGCCCGAAATGACCAGACTGCTTAATAATTCAATCCGTCCATAGCCAAAAGGATGTTTTTCATCCGGATGCTTTCTCGCCAGCTTCGCGCCGATTAATGTCATAATGGAGCTTAGCGCGTCGGTAGCATTGTTCGCGCCTTCCGAAACAATCGCAACGGAAGAAGCCAAAAGACCAATCACGGTTTTTGCTGCCGCGATCAGGACATTTACGATGATTCCGAGAGCCGACGTGGTTGTGATGATTCCTTCCCGCGTGTCGGGATTCTGTTTTAACAACTTGTAGAGTATTTTCATGGTTCCCTCCGTAGTATTCTGTTACTTCTTTATCCCGTAAAAATCCCGTTTTGTCACAATCACGATGCCCGGGAAGAAATAAAGAAATCCGAACCCATTCCCAATCGGGATCAGGTTCGGACTTCCTTTTGGTGGAGCGTTTTGCGATAAATCCGAACTAAATGCTTCTTCTACATCGGACAGAGTGACTGACTCTGCTCCCTCGTTGAAATTATACGTCAAAACCAGCTTGTCGTCAAATACATAAACGGAATTTACAAAGGTGTCAATCAGCTCTTTCTGATAATCCCTGTTGTTTTCATCGCCGTATTTGAATCGGCTGATCCAACTGACGATCTGCTGTTTGGTAAATTTCGGTTTTGCCATTTCGACCTGAAGGATACTGATGTTCAGTTCTTCCTTCTGCGCTTCCAGCTGTTCAAGCCGGGATTTTGTGGAGGATGTCAGGATGCCCTGCTGGATGGCGTTCAGCATGTTTTCAATGCTCTTTTCGCATTCCTGCAGTTGATGACGCAGCGCAGGCAGTGTTGTGTCCTCCTGGCTTTGCAGCTTGATGATTGCATCGGCAATCCGGTCAATCTCCTGATCCTTCAGGACTCTCGCAACTGTCAGTCGAACCACTACTGACTCGATCCACTGCTTTTTCAGCGGCTTGTGATGACATCCCTGCTTCCGTTTCGCATTCCCACACTTATAATAGTGATACCTGTTTCCGTTTGTGCTGCTGGTACCGCTTTCTCCTACCATCATGGTTCCACAATCGCCACAGAAAAGCTTTGTTGTCAGCAAATATTCCTCATCTGCTTTGGCTTTCGCGGGAGCGTGTTTATTACTTTCCATACGCCGTCGGACCTTTTCAAACAGTTCTTCATCGATCAAGGCGGGCATTCCGCCCGGAACGACTGTATCCCCATAATGGTATTCGCCAAGATATCTCCGGTTTTTCAGCATCGTACCAAGAGAGCCTACCCGAAAAGGTTTTCCCTTACTGGTTCTTAGTCCCCGGCCATTCATCGAATCAACGATATTCTGCATGGTATCCCCATCGGCATAGCGATGAAAAATTTCCAGGACGACCGGCGCTGTAATCGGATCGATCTCATAGTATTTATCCTGATTCACAAAATATCCCATCGGAGGTGTGGCTCCGTTCGACTTGCACTTCAGTGCGTTTTCCTTTTGCCCGCGCTTGATTTTTACAGAGAGCTCTGCGGAATAGTATTCGGATATTCCTTCCAGCATGGCTTCCATAATAATGCCTTCAGGTCCATCTGATATCACTTCGGTTGCTGAAACAACCTTGATGTTATGCTTTTTCAGAATATGTTTGTAGTACGCGTTGTCATACCGATCACGGGAAAACCGATCCAGCTTCCAGACAAGGATGACATCGAACAGTTCCTTCTCTCCGTCCCTGATCATTTGCTGAAAATCAGGCCGGTCATCTGTACGGGCAGTCAGAGCACGGTCGATATACTGATGCACGATGGTAATGTCATGGCGAGCGGCATATTCCAGGCATTCACGCACCTGACCTTCAATACTCTCTTCCCGCTGATTGTCCGTTGAATAACGGGCATAGATAACGCCTGTCATAGTTTCCTCCATAGATTTCCTTTATCAAATAACGTTCCGGATATCGCTCTCAACAATGTTATATTTCACGAACTCCGGCAATGCTTCACGAATAGCGTCTTCCTTTGGCTGCTCACTGTTCTGCGCGACAGATAAAGCTATTACACTATCGGGGAAAAGCATGCTGTCCAGTTTTTGTTTCCGTAAGTCATCATATTCTTCACAGAGTGGGAAATGATTTTCCTTACTGACCGTATCCAGCATGGCAAGGAGATAGAAGCATTCCTGATACCATTTTTTGTGATAGTATTCCCGAATCTGATTGTCTCGAAGCGTCTCCAGCAAAAAACCGATATCGCCAAGCGCTTTCAGTTTATGGCACACATTGCTTTTGAAGAGCTCGAAAGAACACCGGGGAACCATGTAGGACCGAAGTAGGTCTTCCATTGGGATATCCAGCCCCTTCGCGATTCGCCATACGGTTTCCGCACTGCACTTTTCAAGACTTGTTTTTCCATTGCAGATATCGTTCAATGTCGCGTATGGAATCTGAGTGTTCTTTGACAATCGGTATATCGTCATATTCTTTATCCGTAGATAATCAGAAATCAGCATTCTTTCGCATCTCCTTTCGAACATATTATACTGGCATGCCGTTGTATTGTCAACAGAGGACAGAATCAAAAGAATCGAACGGTTCTGCAAGGAACATCTTGACCAAATTGTAAACGGTCAAAAGAAATCGCCCAGTCGGGCTTGTGTATGCCCTGCGAGCAGTATATCGCCTCCTGTGGTCAATGCGAAAACAAGGGTGCAGGATATATTTATCTTTCGAGGTCATCCTTCCGTTTGGAATTGCGAACTGGCGATTCCGGGAATTCACTGTTGATTTGCGGCTTATGTATTCTTTCTATGACAGATGTTTTTTCGACAGCTAACCCTGCTTCGTGAGCCAGTATCCGTGCCGACCGTATAACATCATTCCATGAATAATCTGCTGCGTATGGAAATTTACACTGGTAGTTTTTCCAAAGGTTTTGCATCAGGGAACTATCTTTCAGCGCAACAAGAACACTTTCCGCTTCCTTCATCAGTTCCGAGGATTCTCTTTGAACAGAAGTTGCAGACAACGCCTTCTGAAGCGTTTCATAGTCAATTTTCTGTTCGGAATTTAACAGAACGTGAATGTCGTAAAAATCACGCATACGGGTATTGGTAACAGACCTTGCAATCAAAGTTTCAAGCTTTTCTGCCAAAACTGTTTCGATGGGATAAGTCATAATGGAAATCGACCGTTCCTCGAACATCAGCTTGTACGAATACAGTATCTCCTTGGGCGTTATCGCATCCCCGGTGGAAACGTCGATTTTCAGCGGAGTAACAGAACCATCCAGATACGCCTCCATAGCAAAACGGAGCCCGCTGTATTCGGCATCATCCATGATTTCGGATACACTCATTATTTTGAAAGTGATGTTGTCATCCAACTTCACATCGCAGATTTCACCGATGATTCGGGTCATATCATCTTCGGTAACGGGCAGCCCTTTGATCGTAGTATCTATGTCCATTGTTGCACGGACTTCCATTCCGACAAATGCGGACACAAGCAGTCCGCCCTTCAAGACAAACTGATCTCGATATTTTGACAGGGAGGTGCGTTCAAGAAAGCGTTCCATAATGAATTTCCGAATCAGAACATGCGCTTCTATTCCGGTTTTCTTTGAAAGATTCCGTACCAGATCTTTCAACTGCTTTGAAGTATGAATCATAAAAGCACCTCCAGATACTGATTCAGGCGTTTATCAACATGAAACTGCTTTGCATATTCCATAAGTTTGTGCAGGTTTTTATCCTTGCGACGGGAATAACTTTTGAGCGCGTCCTGCACGGATCGGATATCCATCTCATTGCGGCTGCGGATCATATCGCACACTGTTCTTTCCGGACCGTAGAGGATAACCGTATGGCCGAACGGTGTTCGCGCTTCCGTCATTCCAAGATCAAAAAGTTCTTTTTTAACTGTAAATACCTTTACACCGTCTACGGAAAGATGAGACGGATTGTAGCCGGTTTTTGCAGTTACAGAGTATTGAAGAGGTTCCTGATCTGTCATGTCCAACAGAAACAAGGCTGTTTCATGCGAAAATACAGTCTTGGGGCAGCGCAGTTGAAGCAAATACAGATCATCTCTCCAGCATTCTCGTGAGCAATATACGCCCCGTCCAACTCTTTCATATTGATTTTTCATGACAAAATCAGCTAGCGTTGGCTTGGAAATGCCTGCCGCAACGACGGCGTTTGTAAGCAGAACCCCGCCGTTTTCTTCTGCCATGTTTTCCAATTCAGTAAATCTGCTCATAATATTCTTCCTTTCACGCTAATATTATAATCAGTATTAGCGCTAAAGTAAAGACTGATTCGCGATTTTTTCTTCATATACGTCAGTCCTGCTCTTTATGTTTGGTCCGGCTCACGTAATCATTGCGCTTGCTTTTCCATAGGTGCAATGAAATAACCCCAAGAAAGAACCACATGCTGGAATTAATCATCCAGCATCTTTTTCAGATGCTTCAAGGCGCTTTTTTCCAAATCGTTGGCACGGTTTTCACTCAGATAAAATGTTCGTGCTGATTCAGCTAATGAATGAGAATCCGTTCCAAAGCCATACCTGAATCGGATCCATCTGCTTTCTCTGGGTGTCAGCTGCCGGATGGACTCATGGACGTTGTTTATCCGTTCTTTCCAGATGAGTATCTGCTCCGGATTGAGACGATAGAAATCCGGCTCAACAGGAAACTCGCCATCATCGCTTTCCTGATTCCATGGCTGCTTGTTTTCATTTTCATTCTCCGGAAGTTCAACCCCGAACATACTGCTGTATTCTTTGCGGATGATCGAGTAGATTCTATACTTGACTGCTGTCCACGCATAGGTCTTGAAGCTTGCTCCCATATCCGGCCTGAAATGTTCTGCAGCCCGAAGAACAGCGAGGAATCCTTCCTGCATGTAATCATCTGCGTCGTATATGATTTTTGAATATTGACTGGCGTAGAAGGTCGCTATGGATCGAAGCCAGGATTTATTGTTCTTATATAATTCTGTGCAGACATCAGAATCTCCGTTCTGATATCTGAGACAGATCTCTTCATTCCGCATTTACCGCTTCCCTTGCCATTTGCAGGACCGAAAAGTACTTTTGCAAGCCTGTCTTCAAATCTGAAACTGCTTCTTCCATTATGGGTGCGTACTGCTGCGGAACATCCGCAATGGCAAGAGGCTGCAGAATCCCGCCGATAATCTGATCGGGAGAAACCGTGTGAAGATCCATGCCGGGCCCGTTCATCTTCATTTCCGCCAGCATATTCCGCATGACTTCTTTTGTCATCAATGCGGACTGCTTTGGAAGACCGGTATCTTTTTTGAGTTCCTGCAAAACATGCAGGAAATTCTGCTGCATCGCGTCTGTTTCCGATGTCTGAACCGGCTGATGAAGAGAACGGACCAGCATTCTTGCTTCATTTGCAGCGGGAGCGTCCTCCGGATTTTGCCTGCCCTGCGAAAGAAGCATTGTGCCGATCGTCGATAGAAGCTGATTGTGAGCGGTGATACCGGCAGAGAATGTTTCCTTTTTGTACACAGCAATCTGCTGCGTCAATTCATCAAACCGGCTGTTTTCCAGCAGCTCGCTGACAATGGCAGGATCGGCCTTTTTCCGATACAGGTTTTTCGCCGCCTGTACGGTCAGACCCAATTCCCCGATATCGTAATTCGTTCGTTCCGGTTCCCTGGTCAAGCCAAGCAGAAAATCAGTGGAAACGCCGAAATACGCAGCCATTTTTTCAATGCTTTCGTTGGAAAGCTTGTCCGTATTTCCACTCATATATCTGCTGAGCGTGCTTTTATCAATACCGATAATGCCCGCCAGCTTGGCCTGCGTGATATTCTTTGATTTGATCAAATCACGAATTCGTTCCCGAACCTCACCCGGAAGCCATTCTTTTTCCATGAGCTCATCTCCCTTCATCCGTCTTTTGCATAAAAAACATGCTTACAGATTTTTGATTGCCTTAACCGCTACACCCTGTATCGCAACTGACTGGAAAAACATATCTTTCATTGCCCTGTTCTCGGGATGCAGGATCACTCTGCCGGTGTTCTTTTCATGAAAGAGTCGTTTCAACGTAGTGCCTGTTTCTTCCGTCAATGCCACAACGATATCCCCGTCCTTTGCCTCCGTCGTCCTGCGGATGACAACCAGATCCCCATCGTTGATCCCGGCATCGATCATGGAATCCCCGCTGGCACGGAGAATATACAGCTCACCCATACCGAAAATGCTGACGGGGAGCGGAACATATTCTTCCACATGTTCTTCTACGTCATCCGGGATACCGCAGGCAATCGAACCGAGAATACCGGCATTATAGGTATCCTTGCTCTCTGTCCGGGCAGCTGAACCGTTGATATGGCGGATATGCCCGTCATATTCGATCATGCCCTTCTGCTGCATTTCTACCAGGTATTTCTGTACAGAGCCTCTGTTGGTTCCAACGCCGTCCGCTATGGTGCGAATAGACGGCATCCTGTTATGCTCCCGATAGAAGTTCAACGCGTATTCCGCGATCTTTTCCATGAGTTCCGGATCTTTATGCTGCATAATAGTCCTCCTATATCATTGACTCTATGTCAACGATACCATTATAATTCATTTTTCGTAAAAATGCAAGACGATATTCGATTTGATACGTGTTTTTTGCTGATGTGTCAAATGCAGTATATGGAATGATTCGGTCAGCATATCTTTAAGGCGGGGGTATTTCGGCAGCAAAGAATACTCCTTCTCCTTTGGGTATGATAGGTTGCATGTATGCCCTCGCTGGTAACTGTGAAGGAAGACGATAGTATAAAGATGAGATAGCTGCATAAGAACGAATAGATCAATACTTGAAGGCCATCATGGTGAAACCCATGATGGCTTTTGTCATTCAGTTGTGATATAATGAGTTAGCTTCCTAACCTGATCAATAGACTATACAACGTGATTATCGGAATTGCCAAAGTACCGAAGGGGAACTATCCCATAATACTACTCACCAGGATGAACAAGGGGGATGAATAAAAATCATGTTCAGGAAAATCATGGTTATTGTGGTCGCCGTCATGATGTTGTTTGCAACTGTTTTACCAGCTTCTGGAGAGGTGAAATATACCAAAGGCTGGACTGCTGAAGTGACTGATGTCAAAATACACAAGGGTGAAAAAGACTATGCCCTGAAAACGGGGCTTCAGGTTAGGATCATTACAACAGAGGATCATCAGGCGGCGCAGATGGCTGTTTCTCTGGTACAGAATGGGCAGGATATACTTTCCATCTGGATGGAAGCTTTCGAGGACGGTTCCGGTGGATTCGCGCTGAACAACAGCGAGACTTACGGAACCTGGGGCGGAGGAACCCTCCCCTTTCATCTGATAATCATGATCACGTATGGAATGAATCTGACAGACGCGAATACAAGTGACTACATTTCATTATCCGCGGCCATGGATGAACTAGAAGGATTCATGGCGCAGGAGGATGCCCTCAGTGAGCTGATTAATAATCTTGCGGTCATAGAGAAGGACGGAGACAAAACGCTGCTAACTCTCAATGCCACGGATGAAATCACCGAAGCTGTACTGACACTGCACAAGCTGGTGCCAAAAGCACCGCTATTCAGCTTTGAGGGAAAGCGTCCTGTTAAATTTTCACCTATGAAAGGCCTTTGGGCTACTGAGGGAATGGAGGACGCGCTCTTTAGCGCTTACATGTTAATGCTCGTGAAGGATCCCGATCTCGCCGAATACTCACTCAATGATCGGTAACCGAACTGATTAAAAGTCAGATTTAGTTTGTTAAGATATAGCACGGATCTGGGGGATATATTGTGAAAAAGTTGCTATCATTGCTCCTTGTCGCTTTACTGTTTTCCCTGCCTTCCCAGGCGGAGATCTGTCTGCCAACTCCGATGCAGGATGAGAATGGGCTATATGGCTATGTGAACGAAAATGGCGACTGGATCATTTCACCGCAATTTTCTAACGCTGAATGCTTTAGAGGTAACTATGCTTCCGTGACCATCGTGACGGATAGCAGCGGGAAAGAAGGAAGAAACGGTTCCGGAATCATTGACCGCGACGGCAGTTTTGTACTGGAGCCGGAATATGAAATCCGTTCAGGGTTCTATGAGGGTTGGGGATCCTTTGGCTCCTGGGACAGCGGCTATTATGTTGTCGGGAAAAGCGGCGATGACAATAACGGCCCATTCTTTTTTGAAGACTTGCAAGGTCCCTTAGGATTCTTTGACGTTCGCTCCGGGTTCTTTTCCGGTTTGAAATATGAGGATATCTGGGACGTTCATGTCGACGGGAACCTGATTCCCATTTTTGAGGAAAGAGGACAGCATTTTTATTTGGGTTACGCCGACCGCAAGACCGGAGAAATAACAATCTCATGTCAGTACTATACCAGCTTGTTTGGAGAAGCTGCTTCTTTTCCGGAAAACGCGGCTTCCATGGCCATAGCCGACATTCTGGCGAACATAGACGAAGGGCCGTCCCCCGAAGAAATCATCCTGGTAAACGCGCACGGAGAACAAATCCCATTGCCTGAAGAAATCGTTCTGTTATGGGAAGATATGGACCTCATCAATGACCGTATCCCGGTTCTTGATCTGCGGACAAATTTGATGGGTTACGCGGATTCCAAAGGAAATGTGGTGATCGAACCTCAATATGATACCGCCTTTGGGTTTGAAAACGGTCTCGCCAGAGTGGATCCAATCGATGGTCCCTCTGTGATGATTGACCCTTCAGGGAGTGTTGTCTGTTTATTTGGTGAATATCCTAATTAAGGTTATAGCCCTTCGCTGCTTTTTCAGCAACAGCAGTTTCATCCTCTGCTGTTCTCATTTCCGTGAAGTTCAGCTCAATAGTATCGTTGCATTTTTGCAACTTCATCTGCCCGCCCACAAAGATTGTTGAACTTTTGCGGTATTATAAGGCACAAGCCATTTTTCCATGTATATATCAGTAGATGAACAACTTCATCCGTTTCGGTCGAACAGGCTGCAGCCGTCGCAGCCTGTTTTTTTATGCCGAAATGTAAATCAGATCGTTTGTCGCGGTCGGAAAGGATATACATGATTGATAACATGATGCTGCAGAGTAGCGGAATGGATATACCGGATCAGGCCATTGAACGGATTGCCCGATGCCTGTTGCCCAAGATACAGGCGTTTTTTGAAAATGAAGCAATGCTGAATAATGATCATTCCGATACATCCGTCCAAAAAGAAACAATCTCAGAAGAAAACCAGCTTGTTGCTTAAAAAGCAAAACAATCCCCGCCCCGGAGGTTACGAGGGCAGAAAGAGAGGACCTATGAAAACTTACAACGGAATCCGTATTATCGGCGTGGATACCGGATACGGCAACATCAAAACGGCAAACACAATCATTCCCACAGGCATTACCGCTTATGACCGGGAACCTACATTCGCAGGCAATATTCTGAAAGTGGACGGCAAGTGGTACGGCGTCGGAACCGGACACAAAGCTTTTCGGCCTGACAAGGATGAGGATGATGACTTCTATCTGCTGACGCTCGCCGCCATAGCAGCGGAACTGGATGCCTACAATCTCATAAAGGCGGATGTACATCTGGCCATCGGCCTGCCTCTGACCTGGTTCCGGGTCCAGAAGGAAAAGCATATTCAGCATATGATGCGGACCACGGAGCTTTCCTATCAGTACAACGACAAGCAGTACGAGATCCATCTTGTAGGCTGCAGTGTTTTCCCGCAGGGATATGCCGCGATTGCGCCGCTGATCGATCAGAATCCTTCGGATTTCGCGGGAACGGTCGTGCTGGCCGATATCGGCAACGGTACCATGAATACCCTGTATCTGCAGAACTGCCGACCGGATGAAAGACGCTGCTATACCGAAGAACTGGGTGTAAAGCAATGTATCTCGCAAGCGAAGAAGGCGCTGATGGATCGGTTTACAATGAACGCGACGGAGGATGAGATCCTTCCGGTACTGCTGAACCAGCCGGGTACGCTTGCAGCGGAGTATACGCATTGTGTCCGTGAAACAGCGGAACAGTATGTTACCCGCATCTTCGATTCCCTTCGGGAGCATGGGTATGATCCCCGCATGATGCGGCTTGTCATTACCGGAGGCGGCGGTGTTCTTGTCAAAAACTTCGGAAAGTATGATCCGGATCGCGTTACGATTCTGGATGATCTCCGCGTCAATGCCCGCGGATATGAGTACCTTGCGCAAGGGCGTCTGTGGAACCTGCGGCAGACGGTGCGATGAGTACGAAGGACATCAAAACCGTCACAGCCCGATTTTATATGGATTATGAGGCGGATCGAAACGCCTGGGAAAAACTGAAGGCATTGTCCAGGCGTTATCATCTGAGCTTCAACCAAATCATCGTCATGGCTCTGAATGCTGCAGATATTGACAACTTCCCTTCTTGCGGATCAGCCGATGACTGTCTGGCACAGAAAATTTCGGAACAAGTGGCGGTGATTCTCCGGCAATCTTCCGCCATGCCGTCGATGCAAACGCAACCGGTTCCGGCGTCCAATGTGCCTGATGTTCAGCCGGCAACGGAAGATGATCCGCCTCCGGATTTCAGCGGCAGTCATGTGGACTGGAGCTTTATCGGATGATGCGCTCACGCTGATGGCAGTTTGACAGCAATTTGCTGTCAACACAGAAAAAACAGAACATTTTTTGAAGGAAAAGCAAAGGCTGACAGCATTTTGACCTCAATTTGCTGTCAGTCTGCATTCGTAAAGGAGAGAAAATACGATGGAAACAAATTCTAAGGTCTTACTGAGATTCATGGCAAATATGCCCACCGGTGAGGATGAACTTGCCACGGTCCAGGCGGAACACAGGAAGATTCTCCATGAGAATCTGGAGAATGAACGAAACCGGAAGAAGCGCAACCATCGGCTATGTGAGCATGGCGCAATCATGGAGGAGTACTTCCCGCAGACTAC
>JAZUFB010000246.1:0-3159 GCA_045640475.1 Clostridia bacterium | reverse complement strand
CGACGGGTTTGATGCTGGCACTGCCTCTGATTGCCGGCGACCATGAACTGCAGGTCCTGGCTCCGCGGGTCAGCGTACCTTATACGCGCATGACCGCGAAGGTAATGAAAAACTTTGGCGCGGACATCCGGGAAAACGGAGATGGCGTATGGCTGATCAGCGGAGGAACAGGATATCAGGCACGTGAAACGGAAGTGGAAGGCGACTGGTCGGGCGCGGCGGTGTATTATGCGCTGAAGAGCCTGGACCATGAGATCCGGGTGACGGGTCTGGATTCGGACAGTTTGCAGGGAGACCGGGTCTGTACGCAACTGTTTTCTGAACTGGACCGCGAAGATCCCAATGTGGATGTGACAGACTGTCCGGATCTGGCCCCGGTCTTGTTTGCCGCCGCGGCAGCGAAGCATGGGGCATTGTTTACGGGCACCGGCAGGCTGGCAGGCAAGGAAAGTGACCGCGTGCGGTGTATGGCGTCAGAATTGGCCAAATTTGGCGTCAGAAGCGCGATCACGGCGGACACGGTCAGAATTATGCCGGGCGGAGTAAAACGCCCCACAGAGGCCCTTGAAGGCCACGGAGACCATCGTGTTGTGATGGCACTGTCGATGCTTTGCGTTTTGACCGGCGGGACCCTGAGAGGGACCGAAGCGGTGGGGAAGAGTTATCCCCGATTTTTTGAGGATCTGAAGCGGTTGGGATTGCGGATCGAAGGCTGAACAGACCGCTGATAAAGGAGCAGGCATGAACATGGAGTTTTTGAGGCGGATGCCGACCGCGGACGAAGTGCGCGCGGAATATCCGCTGACGGAGGAACTGATCCACCGGAAGAGAGAACGGGATCAGGCGTTGAGGGCTATTCTGACCGGGGCGGATGATCGCTTTATTCTGGTCGTTGGTCCGTGCTCGGCGGACCGGCGGGACGCGATCCTGGATTATCTTGGACGCCTGATGAAGGTACAGGAAAAGGTCCGGGACCGGATCCTGATCGTGCCGCGGCTGTATACCAACAAGCCACGGACCACGGGGGACGGATACAAGGGCATGCAGCATCAGCCGGACCCGAGCCATTCGCCGGACCTGAAAAAGGGAATCTTCGCGGCACGGGAACTGCATGTGGAAGCCCTGGCGGAAATCGGGTTCTCCTGCGCGGATGAGATGCTGTATCCGGAAGAATATGGCTACCTGTCGGACTGCCTGTCCTATGTGACAGTCGGCGCACGGTCCGTGGAAAACCAGATGCACCGGCTGACCGCCAGCGGACTGGATATCCCGGTGGGTATGAAGAACCCGACCGGAGGCGACCTGCGGGTGATGCTGAATTCCGTGACAGCGGCACAGCACAGCCATACCTTTGCCTACTGCGGCTGGGAAGTAAAGAGTCACGGAAATCCGTTGGCACACGCGGTGCTGCGGGGGTCGAACGGACCGGACGGGAACTCTGTGCCCAACTACCGCTATGAGGATCTGGAACGGCTGTGTACCCTGTATGAGGAAAGCGGATTGCAAAACCCGGCGGTCATCGTGGACACAAACCACGCAAACTCCGGAAAACAATATGCCGAGCAGCCCCGCATCGCGCGCGAAGTGATGCACAGCATGCGGCAAAGCGAGCGGATCGGGAAACTGGTCAAAGGGTTGATGATCGAGTCCTATCTGGAAGATGGATGCCAGAAGCCGGACGGAAAGACTTATGGGCAGTCCATTACCGATCCCTGCCTGGGATGGGACAAGACGGAACGGATGATCCTGGAAATCGCGGAGGCACGCTGAACAGAAGTCCAGTTGACAGATGTGGTAAAATGTCTGTACGGGTGAATGGCCCGTGGAACGAATGAGTGATAAGGGGGTACCTCCTTTGAATCGTAAAAAATCAATGACCGCGTATGATCTGGCCTTTATTGGCGTCATGGCAGCGATCATTTATGTGGTGACCATGTTCCGCATCCCGGTGGGGCAGAGCAAGATCCATCTGGCCAATGCCGTCTGCCTGCTGGCGGGCATGCTGTTTGGCCCCGTGGCGGGCGGACTGTCCGCGGGCATCGGATCCGCGCTGTATGACGCGCTGGCCGGCGGATATGACATCGCAAATGTGGCGATCACCTTTGTGAGCAAGTTTGCGATGGCGGCGGTTTGCGGACTGATGACCGGCAGCCTGAGAGTGAAGAAAGAGGAAAAGACGGAGAAATCTTCCTGGCTGAACGATACCGGCAAGATCATCCTGGCCTGCGTCGTGGGCGCGCTGACTTATGTGGCGCTGTATATGCTGAAGAGCTGGCTGTTCAAGGTGTATGTGGAACCGGTTCCCCCGGAGACCCTGCCCGCGGTGCTCATCGGGAAGTTAATCCCTTCGTTGATCAATGCCGCGGCTGCGGTGATTGTCGCACCACTGCTGTATGTGCCGCTGAAGAAAGTGATGAATACGGTGAAATAAAAAAATTCCGGAGCGTTGCTCCGGAAATTTTTTTAGGGTGAAGGGGGCTTCGCGCAAGGGTAGAGGGTGGAGGAATATCCTCAGGGCTGCTTGCCGATATAGGCGAGGATGCCGCCATCGACATAGAGGACGTGACCGTTGACGAAGTTGGAGGCATCGGAAGCGAGGAAGACGGCGGGACCCTGGAGGTCTTCGGTCTTGCCCCAACGGGCAGCGGGCGTCTTGGAGATGATGAACTGATCAAAGGGATGACGGGAACCGTCGGGCTGACGCTCACGGAGGGGAGCGGTCTGGGGCGTTTCGATGTAGCCCGGGCCGATGCCGTTGCACTGGATGTTATGCTCGCCGTATTCGGAGCAGATGTTGCGGGTGAGCATCTTCAGGCCGCCCTTGGCCGCCGCGTAGGCGGAAACGGTCTCACGGCCGAGTTCGGACATCATGGAGCAGATGTTGATGATCTTACCATGGCCCTTTTTGATCATGGAAGGAATAACGGCCTTGGAGCAGATGAAGGGCGCGTTGAGGTCCACATCGATGACCTTACGGAACTCGGCAGCGCTCATGTCGCACATGGGGATGCGGCGGATGATGCCGGCGTTGTTGACCAGGATATCGATGACGCCGACTTCTTTTTCAATGGTTGCCACAAGCTGCTGCACGGCGTTCTCGTCCGTCACGTCGCAGACATATCCTTTTGCTTCAATCCCCTTTTCAGCGTAGGAAGCCAG
>JAZUFB010000245.1:0-20030 GCA_045640475.1 Clostridia bacterium | reverse complement strand
GCCAGGGCCATCGCGCGGGGCGCGTGGTAGTCGCTGGTGACGATCAGTACCTTGCCGATCTCCAGCTCGTTCAGGATCTTCCCCGCGTTTATCAGGTTCTGGTTGGTGTTAAAGGAGGTATCATCCATGTGGATAGAATCCTCCGGGATTCCCTTTGCGGCCAGATAATCTTTCATGACATGCGCTTCCGCGTCGGGTTCGTCCTTTCCCTGGGCGCCGCAAACCACGACCGGCACATTCTTCGCGCGCCAGGCTTCCACCGCGGCATCCAGCCGCCAGGCAAGCTGCACGGAAGGATCTCCTTCCGGCTTCACCTGTGCGCCGAGCACCACGATGGCGTCATAATCCTCCGGCGCGGGCACGGTAGTTGTCACCTGTTTTTCACGGATGCAGACATACGCGACGATGCCGAGATAAACCAGGATCCCCAACGCAATCAGGCAAAGGATCGTTTTTACCATGACCTTTCTACCCCGTCTTCCTGCCATGTCTGTCCTTCCTCTCTCATTCTCTTGTAGTCGATATCCCCGTGCTGGATCATGCTATAGGGTTGCATGCCGGCCACAATGATATGGTCCAGCACCACAATGCCCAGTCCGCCGAGCAGCTTTTGCAGCTGCAGCGTAGAAGAGATATCCTCCGGCGACGGTGTGGGCGTTCCGCCGGGATGGTTGTGGCAAAGGATCACGCTATGGGCGTTATAGTTAAGCGCGGTCTCGACCACCACACGCGGATAGGCCGCCACTTCACTCAAGGATCCGTCCGTGATCTTCCGGTTGCCAAGCACCTTGCACTGGGCATCCAGGCAAATAACGCGGAACTGTTCCGAGCGTTGTCCCGCCAGCAGAGACACGCAGTACTTCTGGGCGGTTTCGCGGTTTGCGATCTTCTGGCGTTCCAGGTCCATCGCCTCGCACTGCTCATAGCGGCAGAACATGGCTCGGATCATGCTGATGAGGATCGCGCTTTCCTTGCCCATGCCTTCCACCTTGCTCAGTTGCTCCGGCCGGGCGGTAAAAACGCCCTTCAGGGAGCCAAAGGTTTCCAGCAGGCGATGCGCGATCTCGTTGGTATCCCCGCGGCGGATCACATAAAAGAGGAGCATTTCCAGCACCTGAACATCGCTGAAGCTTTCCAGCCCCTGCCGGAAATACTGTTCGCGCAGGCGGTTCCGATGGCCTTCATGCGGGTTTTCGGCAGTCGGCGTCTTTTTATCTTCCACGGAGATCCCTCCACTCTGTTGCCCGTCAGCGGGCGTAATATTCCCAGATATCCAGACACGCCTGTCTTTCCGCCACAGTGGGGCGGATAAAGGCACGGCGGTATACCGTCTTTAACTGGGCGGCAGTGAGCGTCACGGGATGGTTGGACATACGCTCCGCGTTTACGGAAGCAGCCAGTTCATCCAGCACGCTTTCCCCGGGCATTTCTTCCGCTTCCATCCCCAGATCATACAGGATACCGCGCAACAGGCGCGGACCCATCAGCGGATCGCCGAGACGCATCACGGAAGCCAGTTCCTTCAGCACCGGCAGCATCTCTTCATCCGCCAGCATATCCTCCCAGAGCACCGGCAGCGTCAGCATGCAGGCATGACCGTGCGCTTTGCCCAGCAGGGTCGTCAGGCGATAGCTCATGGCGTGCGCCGCGGTCGTCTTGCTCACCGCGATGGCCTGACCGCTCTGATAAGCCGCTTCCAGCATTTCATCCGCGGCGTGGGGATCACCGGCCAGATAGCCGCGCAGGTTGTCCAGCACACCCAGAATAGCAAGATACGCATGGACCCGGCTGTCCGCGGTCGCGCCGTTGGCCCACCAGCTTTCGATGCCTTGGGCCAACGCGTCCAGCGCGCAGGATTTCTTATGGTATTCCGGCAGCGTATCCAACAGCTCACTATCCAGCACCACGCCGTCCGGGCGAAGCATGGGATGCGCGAGGGAGAGCTTCGTTCCGTCCTCATAAAGGGCGGCAAAGGGCGTCGCTTCCGCGCCCGTTCCGGCGGTGGCAGGGACGGCGATCACGGGGATCGTCATCGTTTCATCCAGAAGACCCTGTTTCGCGTTTTCCGCGTTCCCCGCACAAAGGATCGCCTTGATGCCCTTGGCCGTATCCAGGGTGCTTCCGCCCCCGATCGCAATCAGTCCGTCACAGGCATGCTCGCGCCAGGCTTCCGCTCCACGGACACAGTCCGCGAGATCGGGATTGGGATGAAAATCGGAAAAGACCGGCATCCCGTTCAGTTCCGATGCTTTATTCAAAAGCCCGGAAAGCACAGGTTCCACCGCTACGATCAGCGGCTTTTGCAGGTTCAGTTTGTCTGTCAGTGTGTTGATACGCGCGAGCGACCCGCGCCCCTTGAGGAGTTTCTGATACATCGTTAATTAACCTCTTGAATATTCTAAATACTAACCCAATACACTTCTATTCACTTGGCCCTCACCCTTGGTCCTCACCCTCGACGTTCACATCCCCGCAAGCTCAATCTTCGCACAGCCACCTGCCGGTGTCTGTACTCGTTTCGCTTGAGAAATTCGGTTCACTTCCGCTTCGCGGACAGGCCACTGGCCTGACGTTCGCCTCATTTCCCCACGCAGAACTGCGAGAATACAGCGTCGAGCAACCGTTCATCCGCCTGATCGCCGGTGATTTCCGCGAGGGTCTCCTGCGCGGCCTGCAGATCGGTGGCGGCCATGTCCGGGGTCAGGGTACGCAGCGTTTCCGCGGCGTCATTCAGGTGCCCGATCGCCCTGCGTACGGCGTTCAGGTGCCGCGGCTGGGTCAGCGTCAGGCGGTCCGGGATCTCCGCCAGCGAGCGTAGCCAATCCCGGAAGGGCCGCAGAGTCTCCGGATCCATCGCGGAAACAGAGAACACCGGCAATCCGGGGCAAGCTTCCTGAACGGAGGAGAGCTCAAACGCCGCGGGAAGATCATTTTTGTTGACCAGGATAGCCGCGGTTTCCGGAAGTCGGCCCATCAGGGCTTTCGTCTCATCATCCGGAAGCTCGGCACCGTCCAGAATGAGAACAGCGGCATCGGCGGCGGCAAGAGCTTTTTCGGAGCGTTCAACGCCAAGGCGTTCAACCGGGTCAGCCGTGGAACGCAGACCGGCGGTATCCGTCAGGACAAAGCGGGTGCCGGAAAGTTCCAGTTCACCGGTCACGGTATCCCGGGTCGTACCCGGGACAGAGGTCACGATCGCGCGGTCCTCACCGAGAAGCGCGTTCAAAATGCTCGATTTGCCCGCGTTCGGGCGGCCGAAGAGAGCGACATGGACACCTTCGCGCAGAAGGCGCGCGGCGCGCTCGTCGCAGGCTTCCGAGAGGGAGCGTGCAAGAGCCTCCACACGCGGGAGCGCGTCCGCGGCAGCTTCCTCCTCCGAAACTTCCTCCGGATAATCGACACAGGCGGCAATGCCGGCCTGAATGGAATAAAGTTCATCGGCGGCGTGGCGGATGAAACCGGCGGTGCCGCCGGCCAACTGGCGTGCGGCAGCCCGGCGGGCCTGTTCGCCGCGGGCGGAGATCAGAGACATGACGGCCTCGGCGCGGGAAAGATCCAACCGGCCGGAAAGGAAGGCCCGGCGGGTAAACTCACCGGGATCCGCAAGGCGGGCGCCCTGCCGGATACAAAGATCCAGGACCCGACGCAGGACCGCGGAACCGCCATGGAGCTGCAGCTCCGCCACATCCTCCCGGGTATAGCTGCGGGGGCCACGCATGAGGACGGCCATACACTCGTCCACCGGTTCCTCTCCTGCCAGATTCACATCTTCATAAACCCAGCCATAGGTCAGCAAATGGGACTGAAGCGGAAGCGCGGAAGCGGCAGCCGGACGAAAGACCGAGAGCAGGATCTTTTCCGCGTCCGGACCGCTCAAACGGATCACGCCAATGCCACCGGTGCCGGAGGGCGTCGAGATCGCGGCGATCGTATCGTTCATCGGGAGACCTCCGGAGAAAAGAAAGGTGTCTCCAGCGCGTGAAGGCGGGACAAAAGCGCGGCGGGGTCTGGATCGCGGAAGACCGCGGTACCCATAACAGCCACGGAGAGGCCCGCCGACACCAGGGACGGAAGGTTATCGGCATTGATCCCGCCATCTGCCTCGATATATCCGGTATAGCCGGCTTCCCGTAGGGCATGGATCTTCGGGATCACGTCCGGGTTCAGTTTCTGGCCGCCAAAGCCGGGTTCCACGGTCATGGCGAGCAAGAGATCAGTTTCCGGAAGGAGGGCCGAAAAAGCCTCCACGGGCGTACCGGGCTTGACCGCCAGACCTGCCAGGCGACCCGCTTCACGGATGCGGCGCAGGAGCGGCACGGGGTCATCGGCGATCTCCGCATGGATCGTCAGGATATCCGCACCGGCCGAAAGAAAAGCATTCAGATAACGACCGGGGTCGGTCATCATCAGATGAACATCCAGCGGGACGCTGAAACGCGCTTTCAGGGCGCTGACGGTAGCGGGCGTATAAGCCAGATTGGGGACAAAAGCGGCATCCATGACATCCACATGGATCCAGTCACATCCGGCAGAAACAGCCAGGGCGGTGTCGCGTTCCAGATTAAGCGGATCCGCGGCGAGAATCGAAGGGGCGATCTTAATCATAACGATTCCTCCAGGTTTCACGCAGTTCTGAGAGAAGAGTACGGTAGCGTGAGAGGCGTTCGGGAGGGATCAGGCCCTCGGCGGCAGCGCGGGTCACGGCACAGCCGGGTTCACGGTCATGGCAACAGGAGTCAAAACGGCATTGGCCTTCATAAGGCAGGAACTCCGGATAACGGTCCTTCAGGGTCGAAGGATCGGTGTCCTTTTCCGGTTCCAGAAGGGAGAAACCCGCGGTATCGAAGACGCGCAGGTCCCCGGCGGAAAGGAGCTCCGCTTTACGGGTCGTGTTACGGCCACGGGAGATCTTTTCCGAAAGGGAGCCGACCTCCAGATCCAACCCGGTCAGGGCGTGAAGGAGAGAGCTCTTGCCGACACCGCTCTGCCCGGCAAAGCAGCAGAGGGCACCACGCATCGCCACGCGCAGGGACTCGAGACCTTCTCCGGTGTGTGCGGAGACCGCAAGCACAGGGACTTCCGCAAGGCGGTATTCCTCGCGGAGGGTCGGTGCCAGTGTCGGATCCAGATCCGTTTTGGACACCACGAGGAGTGCGGAGATGGACTGGGCGCGCGCGCGGGCAAGCAGACGGTCAATCAGCAGAAGATCCGGCTCGGGAACTGGGGCCACGACCAGGACAAGGCGTTCCACATTGGCGACAGGGGGCCGGAGGCATTCCGAGCGTCGCGGGAGGATGTCCTCAAGCCAGCCAAGCTCTTCCCCTTCACCGGGGGTGAAGAGGATATCGTCTCCGACAAGCGGTGTCAGGTGGGCATGGCGGAATTTCTTTTTGCAGCGGAGGGTGAAGGAGGTGCCGGTTGGCGTCAGGACGGTGTAGAAGCCGCCAAGGATGCGGGTGAGGGTGCCACGGGAAAACGAGGCATCATCTGAGGGCCGAGGGCCAAGGGCCAAGGGCCAAGTGAAGTTGGTCGGATCAGTTGGGTTGTTGGACATGGATGTACCTCGATTGTAGTGTTTTGGATATTACTTCAGAGCAGGAAGATCAAGTCTGCTCACTCAGTCCTCGTTTTTCCTTGGCCCTCGTTTCTCCTTGGCCCTTGGCCCTCGTCAATAGACAGTCAAAGGCTGTTGGTAAAGGAACGCGTCATTCAGATACACGCTATAGAAGTAATCGCGGGAATCCGGGGGAATGAGGTCAACAGAGCTGACGCGCGGAGATTCGGGACTGACGGTGAAGGTGACGGACTGATACTCGGTGTTGCCATCGCGGGCCTGAAGGGTGACACGCACAGTACAGTCACTGTCACTTTCGGGGACCTCGATCTGGATCTGTCCACGGCGGGCGGCGTCAGGCGCACGGTAGACCGTGAGGACGACGCTTGAGGAAAGCACGGAGAGTGTGTCCGGCTCCAGGGATTGGGCCGCGACAAGACCATGGTCGGCGGCTGAGGTGGTATCCGCATACTGAAGCGCGCCCGAAAGAGAAAGATTGTTCAGCTGCAAGGCGGTTTCCGCTTCGGCAAGGGTCATGCCGCGCAGATCCGGAACGACGACGGCGCCACCGGAGACGATCAGGCCGACGGTCATGGTGCGATTGACGTTTTCGCCGGGCAGCGGAGACTGGGAAATCACGCTCTCCGGGACCGCGTCCGCGGAAACACGGCGTTCCACCGTGATCAGGTTGATTCCCATGGAGCGGAGCAGGGCGTCCGCGTCCGTAACAGAGAGGCCGGTCAGGGGCGGCATGGGCTGGCTCGACGGGCCGCGGGAGACAGTAAGAACAACAGTATCCCCCTTGTGGGCCTGGGTGCCGGGTTCCGGAACCTGGAGGAAGACTTCGCCCGCCGGGTAATCGTCATTGGCCATTTCATAGATCTGGACACCCAGGCCTTCCTTGCGGATCACGCTTTGGGCCATTGCCTGGTCCATCTCCAGAACATCCGGGACGGAGCAGTTATTGACGATGCCATCCCAGATTCTTAAGACGCCGGCGGCGAGAACGGCCAGGATGACGATTGCGGTAATGATCGAGAAGAGGATCCACTTCGTGCGGGAAGAGAGCGGTTCGCGTTGCTTCTTCGGGGAAGGACGGGAGGAATCGGACCGGACCTGGGGACGTGGAAGATGGACATTATCCAGATCCAGGGCGGTATCCTGGTCCCGGTACTGACCGGAGAGCAGGGTCTGGCGGCCATTGATCGCGGCGTTCAGATCCGCCGCCATATCCCGGGCAGTCGCGTAGCGCGCGGAGGAATCTTTTTCCATGGCATGCGCGACAACACTGACGACAGCAGGAGGCACATCCGGCGCGTAGACCTGGATGGGCTTGGGCTGGCCGTGGATATGCTGCATGGCGACCGCGTAGGGACTATCCGCGTCATAAGGAACATGGCCGGTGAGCATCTCATAAAGGACGACACCGACGGAATAAAGATCGCTGGTGGCATCGGCGGGAAGACCTTTGGCCTGCTCCGGGCTGAAATAGTGGACAGAGCCCATGACATTGTCGCTGCGGGTCAGGGTCGTTGAATCCGCGATCCGGGCAATACCGAAATCAGCCACTTTGACATGGCCATCGTTGTGAAGCAGGATGTTCTGGGGTTTGATATCCCGGTGGACAATGCCGTTGTGGTGGGCATGGCCCAGGGCGGAAAGGATGCGAATGGCGATCTGGCAGGCAATGGGCGCGGGCAGGCGTCCGCGCTCACGGATGATCTCCTTGAGCGTTTTGCCTTCGACATATTCCATGACGAGGAAACGCTCGTCGCCATCCATGCCGACATCCAGGAGATTGACGATGTTATGGTGGGTCATTTTGGACGCGGCCTCAGCCTCACGCTGGAAACGGGAGACGAATTCCGCGTCCCGGCTGTACTCCGGACGGAGGACCTTGACGGCAACATTGTGGCCGGTGTTCTGATCGACGGCTTTCCAGACGATGGCCATGCCGCCCATGCCGATCTGTTCGACAAGACGGTAACGGCCCGCGAGAACGGTTTCAGGAGCGGTCATGCGGTCACCTCCCCATCCGTGAAGAGCGTGAGGGAGATATTATCCCGGCCGCCGTTTTCAAGCGCCTCCTGGAGGAGGAGATCCGCGGCGCGTTCCGCGTCCGGCTCCGCGAGGATCTCGGCGAGACGGGAATCGGAGACCAGTCCGTGGAGACCATCCGAACAGACCAGCCAGCGATCGCCGGGGCAGCGCGAAACGTGCAGGATCTCCGGCTCTATGGTCACTTCCGTGCCGACAGCGCGGGTAATATAGTTCCGCATGGGATGGACAGCAGCCTGCTCCTCCGTCAGGAGACCGGAGCGGACCATTTCGGCCACCATGGAGTGATCCGTGGTCTGGCGGGTCAGCTTCGAATCGCGGTAAAGATAGGCGCGACTGTCGCCGACATGGCCGATCAGGATCTCTGTCTCCGCGGGCCAGAGAACGGTCAGGGTCGTGCCCATGCCGTCCAGGGAGCGATCACGGGTCGCCTGCTCAAAGATCTCCAGATTGGCATGGAGGATCGCGTCGGAGAGGGCAACCGTGGAGGGTTTCTGGCCGGAGAGCGTCTGGACCATATGACGGCGCGCGGAAGACGAAGCCACTTCCCCACCGTTGTGTCCGCCCATACCGTCCGCCACGCCGATCAGACCGGCGTCATTGATCACGGTATCCTGATTGCTCGCGCGTACGCGACCGACATCCGTGCGGGTGACGGTATAGCGGGGAGCATTGACTTCCGCGAGCGGGGCAAGACGCGCTTCGCGCGAGGGTACAGGGTCGAGGGTGGAGGGTGAAGAAGCCGCCGCGGCAGCGTCAGTCGGGGCGGAGGCGGCTGTTTCGGGCGTAGTCTCGGGAGAAGGCTGATTCTCCTGTGACACCAGCGCGGAGGCAGACGGGGTCTCCGCCGGTTCAGCCGAATCGGTGGAAGCCACGGTTGCAGCCTGGTCCGCGCCGGCAGACGACACTTCGTAGGGAGTGTTGGTCCGATCCCATTCACGGATGTGCTTGGCAACTTTGGGAGTCAGATTGAAACGGTTATGCATGGTGGATCCTCCTTGGAGTGGTCCGGATTGGTAGGTACATATCTATGCTTGAAGATTATTTGGCCTTGTCTTCACCCTGTGCCCTATCCTCACCCTGTTCGCTCTGCAGCACTCTCCTGCGCAGCTGGCCGCAGGCGCCTTCGATGTCATCGCCCATTTCACGGCGGCGGGTGGCGGAGATGTGGTTCTTTTCCAGGGTTTTGAGGAATTGGGCAACCTGCGCCTCAGTCACGCCGGAAAGGCCACGCTCGGGGACGGCGTTGAGGGGGATCAGATTGACATGGCACTGCATGCCACGGAGATACCGGGAAAGCTCTTCCGCGTCCCGTGGAGAGGCGTTGACGCCATCCACCAGGGCGTATTCGAAAATGACACGGCGACCGGTCTTTTCGATCCAGTTCAGGCACGCTTCCTTGATCTGTGCCATGGAATAGACACGGGCGATCGGCATCGTGCGACGGCGGATGTCATCATTCGGGGCATGAAGAGAAACGCTGAGGGTCACCGGGAGATCCTCATCCGCAAGAGCAAACATCTTTGGAACAATGCCGCAGGTCGAAAGGGAAACATTGCGGAGCGAGAGGCAGAGTCCGTCCGGGTGGCGGAGAAGGCGCAGGAAGCGGACGACCTCGTCATAGTTGTCAAGGGGTTCTCCGCTGCCCATGAGCACGACATGGCTCACGTGGCGTTCCTCCGGAAGAAGGAGGGCGTTGGCCGCGAGGATCTCGCCAAGCATCTCGCCCGCGGAAAGGGAGCGGACGCAGCCTTCCAGCGTGCTGGCACAGAAGGTGCACCCCATGCGGCAGCCGACCTGCGTCGAGATGCACAGGGTGGTGCCGTAGTGATAGCGCATGAGGACGCCTTCGACACAGTTGCCATCCCGCAAAGAGAAAAGCAGCTTGCGGGTGTCGTCGAGCGCGGATACCCGCATATCACGGATCGTGACAGGCTGGGCTACGGCAATTTCGGCCAGCTTTTCACGCATGACAAGCGGCAGGTTGGTCATGGCGGGAAAATCGCAGCCACGGTGGATCCAGGAGAAGATCTGTTTTCCGCGGAAAGCCGGGTAGCCCTGTTCTTTCACAAAGGAAGTGATCTCCTCGGGAAACATGGAGGTGAGTTCAGTCATATGCGTTCCTTTCAGGAAAGGGTGGAGGGATAGAGGGCCGAGGGACATTTGGGCTCCGCCCTTGGCCCTGTTCACTGTACCCTACTTTTTCCGTCGCATCCGGCAGACATAGAAGCCCTCGATCCCATCGCGGTGAGGGAGAAGCTGGAGGCCGGGGGAAGCGGGATCAACGGGGTGACGGAAGCGCTCGGGAATGGTTTCGGGGAGGGCAACTTCCTCAAAATCGGGATGGCTGGCGAGGAAGGCTGTGACCTGGTCCTCGTTTTCGGCACGGAGGACAGAGCAGGTCGAATAGACAAGCGTTCCGCCGGGACGGACATACTGACACACCGTATCCAGCAGGCGGTGCTGGAGGTCGACAAGCTCCGCGACGTTTTCCTCCGTCACGCGCAGACGGATATCCGGCTTGGCGGCAAGCATGCCGAGACCGGAGCAGGGCGCGTCCAGCAGGACACCGTCCATGGTGGCGACAAGCTGTTCACGGAACACGGTGGCATCCCGGATCATGGGACGCACGTTTTCCAGACGGAGCCGGGCAGCCTGCGCGGTGATCAGGGCAACGCGGTGGTCATGGATATCCCAGGCCTGAACACGGCCCGTGCCATCCAGCTGTTCCGCAAGGAAGCAGGTCTTTCCGCCGGGAGCAGCACAGGCATCCAGATAATGTCCGCCGCGACGGGCATCCATGGCCAGGCAGGCCAGCATGCTGCCCTCGGACTGGAGGGAGAAGCGGCCGGAGAGGAAGTCGGTATCCCGTGAGATGTCCGCCGCGCCGTTCACATAGCGGGAGAACGGCAAGGCACCCGGAGCGGACTGCCAGACCTTTTTCTCCAGAAGCCGATCCAGCGCACGGGCGGCTTCCTGAGCATCGGTGCCCATAGAGAAATTGGGACGCAGGATAAAGGGTGCTTCCGTGGCACGGTAGGCCATGAGGGGCTCCGCTTCCGCGCCGCGATCCGCGCGCAGGCGGCGGACCAGCCAGACCGGGAGCGAATATTTCAGCGACGCCGCAAGGTCCGGTTCCTTTTCCGGATCCGGCCAGGACAGTTCCTCTTTGCGGCGGATCAGATTACGGAGGATGCCGTTACAGACGCCTTTCAGACCGGCCATCCCCTGCTCCACGCAGAGGCGGACGGAGGTATCGACCGCCGCGCTTTCCGGGATCCGGTCCTCCAGCAGGATCTGACAGGCGCCAAGACGCAGGATGAGCATCAGCTTCGGGTCCGTGTCCGGGCGGGTCATGATCTGGGAAAGCGCGTGGTCCAGGGTCAGGAGGCGATCCAATGTATCATATACCAGCCGGGTGACCAACCGCCGGTCCAGCGAAGAAAGCCCTGACGCCGTCAGAACCTCGTTCAGCGCCAGCGACGCCCAGGCGCCATTCTGTGTCACCTGCCAAAGAACGCGGTAAGCAGCGCGGCGCGCCGGCATGCCGGTGTCATCATTCGAGGGCCGAGGGCCAAGGGCCAAGGGCCGAGTGGATTTGTTGGACGAGGCAGGTGCGCCATTGGCGGTACGGGTCGTATGTGCGGCAGGGCGGGAGGGGCGATTTGCAGGCTTCCCGGCGGCCTCATTGGCTCGACCATATACCTTGGCCCTATCCGGCTGCCCTTGGCCCTTGGTCCTTGCATTATCACTCATGCTTCATACCCCCGAACACATCCGCAGGCAAGCTATGTCCCCGCAGGAAGTCACGTGCGTCCATCTGTTTTCCGCCGGGAGCCTGCAGGGTCAGGATCCGGACGGCGCCGGAGCCGCAGGCGACCACGAGGCCGTTCTTCGGATCGGCGGAAAGGAGCGTACCGGGCGTTCCCTCCCCTTCCGCAATGGATGCGCGAAGGAGCTTCAGGCGTCCTTCCGGCGTCTCCACAGAAACACAGGGCCACGGATTCAGGCCATTGATCTGCCCTTTCACCTTTTCCGCGGTCGCGGTCCAGTCCGGGACGGACATTTCTTTGTTCAGCATGGGATCATAAGTCATATGTTCATGATCCTGCGGCACACGGGTCAGCGTGCCCGCCTCCAGCGCGCGTACCGTTTCCAGAAGCAGTTCCGCGCCCAGATGGGACAGCCGTTCCGTCAGCTCGCCACAGGTCTCGGTCTCCTCAACGGGCACGGACCGGGAAAGCAGCATGTCTCCGGTGTCGATCCCCTTGTCCATGAACATGGTCGTGACACCGGCTTCCTCATCGCCCTCAAGCAGGGCCCAGGCGATGGGTGCGCTGCCGCGGTGGCGCGGGAGGAGCGACGCGTGGACATTGATATTGCCAAGAGGCGGGATATTCAGGATCTCCTCAGAGAGGATCTGTCCGAAGGCCGCGGTGACACACAGGTCCGGGGCCAGTTCCCGCAAGGGCTCCACACCGGTCTTGCGGATCTTTTCCGGCTGGAAAACGGGGATCCCGTGCTTTTCCGCCGCCACTTTGACCGGGGAGGGCGTCAGACGGTTGCCGCGTCCTTTGGGACGGTCCGGCTGGGTGAACACACCCACGACTTCATATCCGTTTTCACATAAGATCTCCAAAGACGGCACCGCGAAATCCGGGGTGCCCATAAAGACGATACGCATTATTCATCATCCTCCGGGATATGGCCGCGGATCTCCTCCGGGGTCAGTTCCCTATCCATTTTATCGACATAGACGATCCCGTCCAGATGGTCCACTTCGTGACAGATGGCGCGGGCCGCGAAGCCTTCCGCTTCCACCTCGATCTCGTTGCCTTTGCGGTCAAAGGCACGGACACGGACCTTCATCGGACGGCGGACCACGCCCTGGCGGCCCGGAACGCTGAGGCAGCCTTCACGGCCGGTCTGCTCGCCTTCCACTTCCAGGATCTCCGGATTCACCAGTTCCATCAGGCCGGAGCCGTCCTCCGAAACATCCACCACCACAACGCGGCGCAGGATGCCTACCTGCGGTGCGGCCAGACCCACACCTTCCGCACGGTACATGGTGTCCGCAAGGTCCTTGAGCAGGATCGCCAGACGCAGGTCAAATTTCTCCTGCGGTTTGCAGGTCTTTCGGAGTTTCTCGTCTCCCAGGGTCAGGATCTTTCTGGTTGCCATTGTTTTCTCTCCTGTCAAAATTGATTTACATCATGGTCGTCGGGTTATATTCAAAGAGCACATCCGCATCCGGACAGCCGGCACGCGCAAGATCAGTCAGCGCGGCACAGAAGTCCTCCGTTTCGGGGCTCACAAGCAGTTTCAGCAGCACATGCCAGCGGGTCCGGTCCCGCAGGAAGGCGATGGACGGTTGGTCCAGACGGCAAAGGAGCGTCTTTTTCCGCCATACAGGGTCCTTTTCCAGCAACCCCTGGACCGCAGCATACAACTGACGGCCCGCGGCCTCCGCGGCCTCCGGAAAACGTGACTCGACCAGCAGGCGCGCCATCACGGTATAGGGCGGATAAAGGCCGGTCCGCCGGCGCTCGATCTCCTCCATAAAGAAACGGCGGTAATCCTGGGTCGCGGCAAGGTTCAACACCGGATCATCCGGGCGATAGGTCTGGATGATCACCCGTCCGGGATCCATTCCCCGTCCCGCGCGACCCGCGACCTGCGTCAGGAGCTGGAAGGTCCGCTCCCGGCTCCGGTAGTCCGGAAGGTTCAGCGTCATATCCGCCGCGACGACCCCCACCAGCGTGACCGCCGGAAAGTCGAGGCCTTTGGCGATCATCTGGGTACCGACCAGCACACGGGCACGGCCGGAGCGGAAGGTCTCCAGCAGGCGCGCGTGCGCATCCTTGCCGGAGGTGGTATCGATGTCCATCCGTACGGTCGTGACGCCCGGAAGGAGCTTCTGCACTTCTTCCTCCACCTTTTGCGTGCCCGCGCCGAAATAGCGGATATACGGGCTGCCGCAGGAGGGACAGGTCGTCGGGACCGGATGGGACGCGCCGCAGTAATGGCAGCGCAGCAGGTTCTCGCCGGAACCTACGTGGTATGTCATCGCGACATCGCAGGAGGTACATTTGATTGCCCGCCCGCATTTGCGGCAGGAAACGAAGGAATTGTAGCCGCGTCGGTTCATGAGCAGCATCGCCTGATGTCCGGAGGCGATGCAGTCCTTCAGGGCCTGCGCGAGCGCGCGGGACAGGACCGAGCGGTTTCCGTTCTCCAGCTCCGTACGCATATCGGCCAGTTCAACCACCGGCAGAGGGCGGGAACCGACACGGGTCGGCATCTCCAGCAGGGTCAGTTCGCCTGCGCGGGCACGGGCAAACGAGGCGATCGAAGGCGTCGCGCTCGCAAGAAGGAGCGTCGCATTTTCCCGCGTGCATCGGCTGAGCGCCACATCCCGCGCGTCATACCGCGGGGAATGGTCGCTGAGATAGGTCGTTTCATGTTCCTCATCCACAATGATGAGGGCGGGAGACTGCACCGGCGCGAACACCGCGCTGCGCGCCCCGATCACCACCCGGGCTTCCCCGCGTCGGATCCGGCGCCATTCGTCAAAACGTTCCCCGGCCGAAAGACGCGAATGGATCACCGCCGCCACCGCGCCAAACCGTGCGCGGAACCAGGAGACCATTTGCGGCGTCAGCGCGATCTCCGGCACAAGGATGATCGCCGTCTTCCCCATTTCCAGCGCCCGGCGCACCGCCACAATGAAGACCTCTGTCTTCCCGCTCCCCGTCACGCCATGGAGCAGGAACCGCCCCGGCTGACCCGAAAGGGACGGCAGGATCTCTGACAGCACCTCCTCCTGGGAGGGCGTCAGGACGCGGTCCTCCTCCACAGGGGAGAGCGACTCCCCCGCCCCCGCGGGAGTACGCAGGACCTCTGCATCAGATAGCGTAACCAGCCCGGCGGCAGCCAAAGCCTGCACCGCGGTGCGGGGATCCTTCACCTGTTCCGCTATCTCCCGCATGGGATGGATCGCGCCATCCCGCAAAATGGTTAGGATCTGACGGCGCTTTTCCGATCGTTTCTGGGCGACCATGGCGGCATCGACCGCCTCAGGCGGGATCGCCAGCTGCACGGTCGGCTCGGTCTTTTCCCGGACGCGTCCGCCGCGCATCTCTGCCGGGATCATCAGTCTCAAGGTTTCCGCCAGCGGGCAGTGGACGTTTTCCGCCATTTCCTGCGCCAGCGCAAGCAAGGCCGGAAGAACAGCCGGATAGTCCTCCGCTTTCCGTTTGATTGCTTTCAGTTTTTCGCCCGGGACATCGGTCGTTTCGCTGACAGAAAGCACGATGCCTTCCTTTTCCCGGGGCCCAAAGGGAACGATCACGCGTTGGCCGGGCACGATCTCCATGCCCTCCGGCACAATGTAGGTGAAGGTGTGCGCCACATTCTCATGTACAATATCCACAATAACCTGACAATACACACGCTTCACCCCCCTTCAGGTACAAAAACCCATCATTATTATACCGATTTTCCCGTGTGAAAACAAGCCCGAAGGCAAACCTGCCTGTCTCCCAAAGGCAGAAAACAGGACGGCCGGACTTCTGTTTCGGTCCGGTCATCCTGTCAGGCTTTATACGATTGTAAAGAGGAATTCCGCCTCATGTTCACAGGCAGCGTTTGCGTTCACCGTCAGCCGCCACAGGCTGCCCGGGAAGCTGCGCTTCATTCGCGCGTCCGTCACCGGGATCTCCTCCGATTCCGGTTTCAATCCTTCCGGCACCTTCAGCGTCAGTCTCCCGCTTTTGATGCACTCCCCGTTGATGATCGGCTTTTCGCGCAGCATAAACACCCATTCGATCGTTTGGGGCGTCCGTGTCACGATCCGGTCGCGGATCCGCGCGTTTCCGCTTCCGTCAAGCGTCAGTTCCCGCGTACAATTCACGGTTTCAGTGTCTTCCGGATAGCAACCGGCCATGTCCAGTCGCAGTCCGTCCGGCAGATATTCCGTATCCCGTGCCTTCCGGTCCGCGCCCGGCAGTTGTTCCGTCCCGCCGATCATAGGCACATTGTGGTTTGCGGAGCGGATGTTCCACAGTTCATATCGCCGCGCGGAGAATGTTTTCGCCGTATACACCATGTTTCCGGCATCCACAGCCGCGGGTTCCCCGTCCACATAGAGCATAAAGGAGCCCACATCGTTGTGGTTGTGGCTTTCCCCGTTGTGCCCGCCCTTGCAGACGAGCACGGTTCCGCCTCTGCGGACGACACGCAATTGCAGATCCGGCAGCCACGCGTCCCCGGTCTGTTCCGTCTCCGCGGCTTTGGGGCAGTCGTGGAACAGCGCACACAGCAGCCGGGCCATCTGCGGCGTGTCCGCAAGATGCTTTTCCGGACCCATCCGGTACCCGGCGCCAAAGCGGACCAGCTCGGGGATCTCCAGCATCTCGCCGGCTTTTCTGAGGCGTTCGCCGTTCAGCTCCGGCCGGGCATCACAGTCCGCGAAATTCACGCACCAACCGTTGCCGATCGTAGCTTTCCGCGGGAAGTCCATCATATTGCAGATCTTCGTGTTCTCCCGGAAGCTCATTTTTCCGTCCGTCACGCGTTCCAGCAGTTCCAGGCAGTCCATCAGCGCGCCGCCGGCCATGTTCCAGTAGCCAACGCCCTCGTCACAGCCGCCGTCCCCGGGGATCACATCCAGATAGCGGTCCAGCATCCCGCAGGCCCGTTCCAGCAGGGCACACAGTCTGCTCCGGTCTTCCCGGATCGCACCCGTGGCGGTGATCATCACGTTGGACACGATCCACGGGGTCCAGTTGCAGAGGTCCTTGCGGATGAAGCCCATCCACCAGAAATCGTCGCGGGTCTCAAACGGTGTCAGGATCCGTCTTTCCAGGCTTTCCTCCGCCCGGCGGCGGATCAGGGGAGAGATACCGTCCAGGTCCCTGCCCGTCAGCTGGAGCACATAGGTCAGGATCATGGCCGTCTGGGCCGCGAACAGGTCGATATAAGGGTTGCGGAAATCGGGCAGGATCCGTTCCGACATCGGCGCCGTTCCCGGGTGATCCGATCCGTTATGCGCGCTGATGACCCAGGAGGTCTCCTCGCAGATGCACCATACGCCATCCGCGATCTCATCCAGGTATTCCGCTTTCCCGGTCACGCAGTAGCCCAGCGTCATTGCCGCCAATTTCCTGCGCCGGTCAAAATACGGTTTTTCCCACGCGGTACGGCTTCCTGTCCTGGAGAAGGCCATGAACTGGGTCGCCTTCAGCAGAGGATAAGGGATCTCCTTCCATTCTTTACCCAGCCGCAGGATCTCCTCCCGGAAGTCATCCGGGATCCTGGCCCACTTCTCCCGTTCTCCGGCGTCCGGATAAACGGGAGCACACGGAAAACTCAAGCTTTCCCTCAAAGGATGTTCTTTCAGATATTCCGTAAACATAATCTCGCCTTCCCCGCAAAGTCATCAATCTATGCCTCAGAAACTTGTATGCAACCCCTTAGGCTTGAACACAAGTCTCGGCTCCCCCTTTGGGGGAGCTGTCGCCTCCGGCGACTGAGAGGGCTGTTGTTAAGCCAAGCTACTTCCCTTAAGTTTACAGTATTGTTCTCCTTGCTCCGTCAGTCCTCCGCGTCCCGGCCGTACACTTCCAGCTGGGTCAGGCTCGGGAAGGGCGAAGGATCGTCCGCCTTGACAAGTCCGCCAAAGGTCAGCCAGGAGATCCGGTGTTCCCCATCCAGGGCCACAAACTGTCTTTCAGCGGTCTTTTCCAAATCGATTTCGACCGTCGTCCCGTCCGACAGCTGCACGGTGGCATGCTTCCACCAGGCGTCATGCGGGAAGTCAGCCCGCAGGACCACGGCCAAACGGTCCGCCACGACCTCGCGGCCCAGATCGATCCGCAGTTCTGCATCCTCGCGGATTCCGATGCCCCAGCTCTGCCAGGGCCATTCCCCGTGATAGTTGTTCAGCAGCATCCCGTCGATCACGTTCCGCGCCGCGAAGCAGCTCTCGTTCCGCGTTTCCACATTTGCTGTGGCATGCGGATAGAAATCCGTATCTCCCCGCAGGTCGGAAGGATTACGGCTGATCGCGCGCTCGCGTCCGATCTCCTCACGGGTCATTTCCCGCGCCCAGATCACGTGACGCGTGCCGGCAAAGGCAACCGGGCTGTAAGCCAGCCGATGCTCGCCCATGGGGATCTTCCATTCCATGCTTTCCTTCGGGGCATATACTTCCCCTTCCGGCACACTCATGTCCATCCGTACCCACAGATGCTTACTTCCGCAGATCCGTACCCGGTCTCCTTCCATATATTCTCTTTCGACGCAAAGCGCGGCCTCGTTCTTTCCTTCCGCCACGCCGATTTCATTCCCTTCCTCATCCAACAAAACGATCCGGATCATATATCTTCCTCCAATATATTGTTACAGGCTCGACATTTTGCTCTTTAGCCCAAGCGTTTCTCGCGCAGCAAAACGCGGGAGCTCACTTCCGCATCGCGGACAGGGCACTGGCCTGACGTTCGTCTCGGCTCCCCCTCCGGGGCAATGTCGTCAACTTAAGCCCAAATAGCTTAGAAGCAACCCCTCGCGTAGCCACCCACGCCTTGGCTCCCCCTCCGGGGGAGCTGGCCCCGAAGGGGTCTGAGAGGGATCTCGCTGCGTCAGTGACTTATCACGGGAACACTCTCATTCCCAGCGCTGCCCCGCAGCTTTCCCTTACGATCAGGTTGCTCTCAAAGCTCTGGCTGAACGTGATCGGATGCCCCGCGTTGATGGACATGATCAATTCCGCGATCGCGCTGCACCCATGCTCATACGGCCGCAGATCCACCGTTGTCAGCGACGGCGTCAGATACGGCGTAAAGAACGCGTTGTCGCACCCCACAATGGCGATATCCTCGGGGATCTTCATCCCCATACGGTTCAGCTGGCGCATCGCGCCCAGGGCCACCAGATCATTGATCGTAAACACCGCCGTGGGATAATCCTCCCGTTTGAGATTCCCCAGCATGATGTCGATCCCCAGCTCCCCGGCGTGTGCGTTGGTCCCGGTCAGGGCCACATACGCCGGATCTTCCCGGCACCCGAACCGACGGATCTCTTCATAATATGCATTCTCGCGGATCGTGCTGAACCGTGCCTGCCCGTCTCCGCCCACAAAGGCGATCCGTCTGTGTCCAAGGGTCACCAGATGGTTGATAGCCTTCCTGACGCACTGGGAGGGGTCCGCCGTCAGCCGAGCGCACTCGATGCCGGGAATTGGCGGTCCGATGGCCACCAGCGGCATCGCCTGCTGGATCCGCTTCAGGCAGGCAACGATCTTATCCTGCTCGCTGCTGTTTTCAACCATATATCCCGCCAGCAAGGCACCGGCCGGATTCAATTCGAGCAAGTCCGCCGTGATCGTGGCGATACTGGTCCCATCCGGATAGTTGAGCGTCAGCACCTGATACCCGTTCCGGGCCGCTTCCGCGGTGATGCCTTCGCACATGGACGCGTAATAGGGGCTTTCCTGAGAGGAGATCACCAGCCCGATGCACTTTTTTCCGCCTGTCCGCATCACGGATCGGAGACCGCTTTGCCGATAGCCCAGTTCGCGTACCGCCGCTTCCACGCGTTCCTGCGTCTCCGCCGCGATGCTTCCGCCCGACAGCGCGCGCGAAACAGTGGCGATGGATACGCCGGCCCGCTGGGCCACATCATGGATGGTTGCGTGTTTCTTGCTCATTTCGTTTCTCTCTTCATCATTAGTATTGTATCTCCGGAGCACGTTCCCAACGGTTCTCCATTCTTTCATTCGCCGACATTATAACACGCGTAAATAAAAGCGCAAGCAAAAATGTAAATTTTTACATTGTTTTACACTTATTTTCATTCATTTTTGGTTTGATTTTCCAAAAAGTCAATTGACAAATGGGGGTTGCGGCATATAATTGACCATGTAAGGCATATTTCCCACTTGTGTGGGTATAAAGATGAAAATCAGCGTGTAAATTTTACACGCATGTTTCCGCCTTATTCCCTTTCGTATCAAAACGGTCGATCCGTTTGATAAAATTAAAATGGAGGAAAAAAACATGAAGAAACTGCTCGCTCTGGTTCTGGCCATCATGATGGTCCTCTCCGTCGCCAGCTTCGCCGCTGCCGAAGAAGAAAAGGTCCTCACCATCGTGACCTGGGACGCCACCACTACCCCCTACCTGATTGCTCAGAAGGAAGCCTATGAAGCCGCCAACCCTGGCGTGAAGATCGAATACATCGATATCGCGTCTCAGGAATACGACGAAAAGGCTGGCGCTATGCTCGCCGCTAACGACACCAACGACATTTTCATGGTCAAGGACATCCCCGCTCTGCTGAACTGGTTCAACGCCGGTTACGCTGCGGACCTGAACAGCTACATCGCTGACAAGGCCTATGATAAGTCCGGTTTCGCCGG